>DATIVG010000187.1:0-26642 GCA_035466075.1 Nodosilinea sp.
GAGCCTGGGCCGAGGCTGAAGGGGAGTTCGCTATTGCTCTTGAGCTAGACGAGAAGGGTAAAGCGATTCAGGGTCAAGGAATTACCTGGGCCTACCGTTCCCTGGCGGCGCTGCTGCAATACCGCCCCAATCCAGACTCACAAACTACAACCGCTGCCCTCGCTGCTGCTCAGCGTGCCCTCGACCTCGCCAACGAGTTTGCTCATACTGACTATCCTCTTGAACGCGACTACGTTCAAGCCTACTGGCTGTTCGGGGCAGTCCATCGCATCAACGGCAATCCGCCCACAAGCGACACTCACCTCACCGAAGCCCTCACCCGCTGCCGCATCATCAACTTAGTTGACTTTGAAGCCAACATTCTCCTCGACCTGGCTCGGCTGCGGGCCGACCAGCACCAGCCCGCCGAGGCCCAGCGCCTAGCCCAAGAGGCGCTAGCCATTACCGAGCGCAGCGGATACGTCCTCCAGGGGGCCGATGTCCACCTGTTCCTTGCTCAGCAGGCTCTCGCCCAGGGCGATCGCGCCCAGGCCCTCACCCACGCCCAGGCTGCCCACCAGCTCGCCACCTGCGACGGCGGCGACCACGTCTACCGCGTCGCCTACGACGAAGCCACCGCCCTACTGGCCCAGCTGGCTCACCCCTAATGATCCGTCAAACCTAAATTTGCAGGTTGGGTGGCGCGATAGCAGAACCCAACAAAACCAGCTCTGGCGTTGGGTGACCCTCCGTTTCCTCCAGCCAACGAGAACTTTTGATCCCCCCCCCCTTAAAAAAAAGGGGGGTAAACATCCCCCTTTTTAAGGGGGATTGAGGGGGATCTATACCCTTGCTACAAGAAAGAGGGCTGTCCAAACGTCCTCTGAATCAGGAGTAATCACCCTCCCGCCGCCCTCAGCCTTGCCCTAGCGGCGAAAATCCATCGGCCCTGTATAGCCCGAGATTTCGGCCAGGCGCTCTAGGCTCTGGGTACCGGCATAAAACTCGCCATTGATCTCCCAGCTGGGGAAGCCGGTAATCTCAGGCTTCGAGCGGCACAGCGCCGTCTGCGAATTTTGCCCGTCTTCGGCGCACTCCACCACGGTGAGCGCGTCGGTGGCTTCGGCCCCAAACAGCTGCTTTTGGTCGTGGCAGTGGGGGCACCACCAGGCGGCATACATGGTGGCACCAATGCTATTCAGGTGGTTGGCCAGGGCCACTTCCGCAGGCCCCGACGCCGTGGTAATGGGCGGCCCCACCTGCCCGGCGGTGGGGGTCGTGCCGGGGCTACCGCCCGCATTGATGGGGGCATAGATGGCCAGGGTGGTCACCAGGGTAAGCACCCCCACAATGCCGCCGATAAAGGCCAGCTGGCCCAGGTCATCCCAGCGGTTGCCCAGCAAAATAATCACAAACATTGACAGGGCAAACAGCGCCGAGCCAATGCAGTAGGGGCACGCAGTCTGGAGTTCAAAGGCCAGCACCGTCATCAGGTAGCCGCTAAACACCAGCATGGCGGTGGCCAGCAAAAACATCAGCGGCCAGGTCCAGGTTTCCAGCTTTTGGCGCAGGGGCTTGTTTTGCTCGGCGTTGATCACCAGCGGCGCGAGGGCCATCACCAACATAGTGCCGTAGGCCAAAAACCCAAACAGCGTCAGCGGCAGGCCAAACACCGTACCCCAGGGGCTAGAGAGGACGCGATCGCACCCCTCGGTGGGGCAGGCACCGCCGCCGGTGAGCTTGGCAACGGTCAGATAGCCGGTACCCAAGGCCCCCGCCGCCGCAATCCCGGCCACCAGCCAGCGCGACCAGCGATGCATCCAGCTGCTCTCTTGGCGACGACGTCTCATGATGCGCCTCTCTTCCACAACGGTTGATCCCAACTCTGCATTAGGCTTTACATTTAGCCCCGCTCAAACCCCACGGCGGGCAGGCCCGTGCGGTCAAAACCTATCTTAATGCCTCAGCCCAAGGATCAGAGCGAGGTGCGATCGCGATTCCCCTGCGATTCCCCCTGCGACTCTTTTAGGGGGCCACCATGGTCGGCAGACTGAGGCTGTCCTCCAGGGCTTGCAGCCCCTCCTGCATCGCCTCCACAAACTGCCCCACCCGAATCGGGTCAATGGGCTGGTTGATATCGCCCTGGCGCTTCAGCGAGCTGGCCACGATCACGCCGTCCGCCGCCTTCATCAGGGTGCCAATGTTTTCCCAGTCGGCCCCGCTGCCAATAAACACCGGGTGGTCGCCCGCTGCCGCCTTGGCTAGCTCCAGGTCCTCGAGGCTGGGGGGGCTGCCCGTAGCCCAGCCCGAGAGAATGATGCCGTCGGCCATGCCCCGGTGAATGGTCTCCTGCACCGCCGTAGTCAGGTTGGGCGACCCCAGCGGGCGGGCGTGCTTGACCAGCACATCGGCCAAAATCTTCACCGAGCTGCCCAGCTCCCGGCGGTAGCGCAGCAGGTCGTGGGCGCAGCCCTCAATCAGGCCCTGGTCGGTGGCCATCACCCCAGTCAGCACGTTGACGCGAATAAACGCCGCCCCGGTGCAGGTTGCGATCGCAAGGGCACTTCTCGCATCGTTGCGCAGCACATTGAGCCCAATCGGCACCGTCACCAGGGTTTGCAACCGCTGCACCACCAGGCCCATGGCGCTCACCACCGCCGGGTCTACCGAGCCCTTAGTAAAAGGAGCATCAAAAAAGTTCTCCACAATGATGGCATTGACACCCCCCGAGGCCAGGGCCACAGCCTCCTGCTCGGCCCGAGCAACCACGGCCTGCAAATCCCCCTGCCAACGGGGAGAGGTGGGCAAAGGCAGCAGGTGCAGCACGCCAATGACCGGATTGCGAGTGTTAAATATTTCGATTAAGTCCACGTGAATTTTGCCTGGACTCGCCTAACGTGTAGAACTATAGATTGGCCACAACCGCCGCAGCGATCCAGGCCGAACCTACCCTACCAGCATATCAATCCCTGGGGCCCGATCTGGGACACCCCTGCTTTTGTGATGTATTATTTATGAGTGTTAATTTGTATTGCCCCCTGGTGCCATTGGCCAAAAGATTTGCTGGGCAATTCGTCAACACAGGATTGATGGATGCCTAAGTAACCGAGAGATACCCATGGGGCTAAAGCCAACCGTCGCGTTCAATCATTTGGGCTGCGAAAAAAATCGCGTTGACACCGAGCATATGCTCGGGCTGCTAGTACAGGCTGGCTACCAGGTCGACACCAACGAAGAACTCGCCGACTACGTCGTCGTCAACACCTGTAGCTTCATCGAGGCCGCCCGCGAAGAGTCGGTGCGCACCCTGGTAGAGCTGGCCGCCGCCCAAAAGAAAGTAGTCATCACCGGCTGCCTGGCCCAGCACTTTCAAAACGAGCTGCTCGAAGAAATTCCCGAGGCCGTGGCCCTGGTGGGCACCGGCGACTACAACCGCATCGTCGAAGTGATCGAGCGCGCCGAGGCGGGCGAACGGGTGAAACTGGTCTCCCCCGAGCCCACCTACATTGCCGACGAAACCGTACCCCGCTACCGCACCACCGCCTCCAGCGTGGCCTACCTGAGGGTGGCCGAGGGCTGCGACTACCGCTGCGCCTTCTGCATCATTCCCCACCTGCGCGGCAACCAGCGATCGCGCCCTATCGAGTCGATTGTGGCCGAGGCCCACCAGCTGGCCGCCGAGGGCGTACAAGAGCTGGTGCTAATCTCCCAAATCACCACCAACTACGGCCTCGACATCTACGGCAAGCCGCGCCTGGCCGAGCTGCTGCGGGCCCTGGGCGAGGTCAACGTGCCCTGGGTGCGCATGCACTACGCCTACCCCACCGGGCTTACCCCGGAGGTGATTGCCGCCATCCGCGAGACCCCCAACGTCTTGCCCTACCTCGATCTTCCCCTCCAGCACTCCCACCCCGAAGTGCTGCGGTCGATGAATCGCCCCTGGCAGGGCCAGGTCAACGATGACGTCATCCTCCGCATCAAAGCCGCCCTGCCCGATGCCGTGCTGCGCACTACCTTCATCGTGGGCTTTCCAGGCGAAACCGAAGCCCACTTCGAGCACCTGCTGGCGTTTGTCGAGCGCCACCGGTTCGACCACGTCGGCGTGTTCAGCTTCTCCGCCGAGGAGGGCACCCCCGCCTACAGCCTGCCCAACCAGATTCCGGCAGCGGTGCGCGAAAGCCGCCGCGAAGCGCTGATGCTGGCCCAGCAGCCCATCGCCTGGGAGCACAACCGCGCCCACATCGGTCGCGTCGTGGATGTCCTCATCGAGCAAGAAAACCCCGCCACGGGCATGGCCATTGGTCGCTCGGCCCGGTTTGCCCCCGAGGTCGATGGCCTGGTCTACGTCACTGGAGCCGCCCCCCTCAACCAAATTGTGCCGGTCACCATCACCGCCGCCGACACCTACGACCTGTTTGGCGAACTGGCCCCCATTGCTCCCGCCGTTGCCCCGGCGCTGAGCCTGGCCCACTAGGCCCAACTGGTTCGACTCACCGGCTGGCCCCCTGGGCCCGGCCCACCCAATCGTTATCCGCACCCTGTTATTCATCGTTCCGAGGAACCACTATGACCTTATCGTTTGCCAGCCTGGGGTTGTCCGATGCCCGCGTTAGCCATCTCGAGAGCATGGGCTACGAAGAACCCACGGCCATTCAGGCGGAGGCCATTCCCCACCTGCTCTCCGGGCGCGACCTGATTGGCCAGGCCCAGACCGGCACCGGTAAAACCGCCGCCTTTGCCCTGCCCCTGATGGAGCAGGTCGATGCCAGCAGCCCGGCGGTACAGGCCCTGGTGCTCACCCCCACCCGCGAGCTAGCCATTCAGGTGTGTCAGGCCATGCGAGGGTTTCGCATCAGCGGTCGGCCCAAGGTGCTGGCCCTCTACGGCGGGCAGTCCATCGAGCGGCAGCAGGAGCAGCTGCACCGGGGCACCCAGATTGTGGTGGGCACCCCGGGGCGCGTCCTCGACCTGCTCAACCGGGGCAGCCTCAACCTGCAAGGGCTGGGCTGGCTAGTGCTCGACGAAGCCGATGAAATGCTCAACATGGGCTTCATTCAAGACGTCGAAAAAATTCTCAGCAAGGCCCCGGGCAACCGGCAGACCGCCTTTTTCTCCGCCACCATGGCCCCCGAAATTCGCGAGCTGGCCACCAAGTTTTTGCACTCTCCGGTGACGGTGACGGTGCAATCGCCCAAGGCCTCGCCTAAGCAGATTCAGCAGGTCAGCTACATCGTGCCCCGCGGCTGGACCAAGGTGCGGGCGCTCCAGCCCATTCTGGAGCTGGAAGACCCCGAAACCGCGATTATCTTTGTGCGCACTCGCCGCACCGCCGGTGACCTCACCCGCCAGCTTCAGGCGGCGGGCTACAGCGTCGATGAGTACCACGGCGACCTCAGCCAGTCCCAGCGCGAGCGGCTGCTGATGCGCTTTCGCCAACAGCAGGTAAAGCTGGTCGTGGCCACCGACATCGCCGCTCGGGGCCTGCACGTCGATGACCTCACCCACGTGATCAACTTCGACATGCCCGACGCCATGGAGAGCTACGTGCACCGCATTGGGCGCACCGGCCGGGCTGGCAAAAAAGGCGTGGCCATCTCCCTGGTGACGCCCCTGGAGAAGTACAAGCTGCGGCAGATTGAGCGCCACACCAAGCAGTCGATGACGCTGATGAAGATCCCCACCCGGGCGGAGATCGCCGCCCGCAACCTGGAGCGCCTGCGCAGCCAGGTGCGCGAAGCCATCACCAGCGAGCGGCTGGCGTCGTTCTTGCCGATTGTGTCGCAGCTCAGCGAAGAGTATGACCTGCGCACCGTGGCGGCGGCGGCCCTGCAAATGGCCTACGACCAGACCGTGCCCGCCTGGCAGCGGGAGCACCACAGCAGCGAACCCGAAGGCCCCGGGGGCGTGCCGATGCCCAAAAAGCGCAAGGGGCCTGCATCCCAGTCTGAGTCCCGCGAGGTGAGCAAGGCGAAGGAGTAGGTCTGCGCTGCTGGGAGAGGCCCATTAGGTTTATAGGGCTGCTGAACGCAGATATGAATCAAGGCATTAAGGCCTCTCGTAGGGGCAAACGCTCGTTTGCCCCTACCCACATCCATGCCTTGATCTAGCAACGCCAATTTTCACCTTGCCCGCCGGATTGTTAGGGCGGGGCGCTGGGGTTGCGTTTAATTGCGTATGCCAGCGCACAGCAGCTCCGGTGGGGCATCCTAAGATTAGGAGAAGGTCAGGTTAACCCTGGCCCACAGAGGTGACCGCGATGTTGGTACTAATCACCGATAACCAACTGATTTCGCCCCAGGTGGTGTGCTGCAACTGTCTGATGGCCGACCGCCATGGGCAACCCCGTTGGCAGCAGGGCAGGCTGCGCTGTGGCCGCCAGGTAGCCGGTCTCGACCAGGCCCAGCCCGCCCAGTTTGAATGTCAAATGGGCTTTCGGGTGGCCGATATTGGCTGAGGGCTAGGGCCTATCACCTATTGTGGCTAAGGTCTTGAGCCGTCGGCACGGCTGCGCCCGACCGAGCCATAGCGCGGAGAACTGTAACTGCTCATGCCTGGGCAGTCAGTGGTTGGGGGCCTTGGCAATTGATGGATTTGCGATAGGGTAAAGCTAGAGTTTTTTAAGCCCGACCCCCGTCCTGTGGAGAGACATCGATGACCTGGAGCAGTTCCCCCAACCCCACCATTCTGGATCGCGTTCTTGCGGCGCTCCCCTACATTTTGCCGATTACAGCGGGTTTGCCCTACGGGATTCAGCTGATTACCCAGTTCCCGGTGTTTGGGTTTTTGCTGCTGCCCCTGGCCCCGTTGATCACCCTCTACGGCACTCTGGAGGGGACGATTCCGTTCTTTGGGTTGATCGTCTTTTTTGCGCTGATTTTGCTGGTGGTGCGCAACGAAAACATCAGCCGATTCATTCGGTTTAACACCATGCAGGCCATTTTGCTCAGCATTATTTTGGCGGTGTGTGGTTTGATTCTGAGCCTGCTGGACCCCAGCTTGTTTGGGGCGCTGCTGTCGAGCACCCTGGCCAACGTGCTGTTTTTAGGCATGCTGATCTCGGTGGGCTATTCCCTGGTGCAGACCTTTCGCGGCCTGTACGCTGAAATTCCCACCATTTCTGAAGCGGTACATATGCAGGTGCGGTAGTTTTTGCCTGGCTAGTCAAGCTAGTGCAGCGTCAAGCCTAAGGCTTTCAGTTCTCGTGGATTGGTGTTAACAGGCCACAAAGGTTGGTCTAAGGCAGCCGCAGCACCACGGGGTTGTCGAGCACGCCAATGCCCTCAATCTCGACTCTGACCTGATCGCCAACGGTGAGGGGGCCAACCCCGGCGGGGGTGCCGGTTAAGATCACGTCGCCGGGCAGCAGGGTCATGATTGAGCTGATGTAGGCCACCAGGTAGTCGGGGCTGTAGGTCATGTCTTCCAGGGAGGCGGACTGGACGGGCTTTTCCTGGTCGTTGAGGAAGGTTTGCAGCAGCGCACCGGGGTTGAGCTCACGGACAATCCAGGGGCCCAGGGGGCAGAAGGAGTCGAAGCTTTTGGCGCGGGTCCACTGGCCGTCGTGCCGTTGCAGGTCGCGGGCGGTGACATCGTTGGCAATGGTGTAGCCCCAGATTTTGGCGCGGGCCTCTGCCTGGGGAACCTGGGCACAGCGATCGCCGATGATGACGGCCAGCTCACCCTCGTAGTCAACCTGGCTAGACTGGGCGGGATAGTAGATTGGGGCCCCGGCGGCGGTGACCGCCGTGGAGGGCTTGATGAATAGCAGCGGCTCGGTGGGGACGGTGGTGCCCATTTCGGCGGCGTGGTCGGCGTAATTTTTGCCCACGGCGACCACCTTGGAGGGGGCACAGGGGGCCAGCAGCGTGTAGCCGCTGGGGGAGAGCTCGGTGTCGGTGGGCTGCCCCTGGAGCCACGGCGGGGCGTCTAGGACCTGCACGCTGCGGTCGGGCCGGAGCAGCCCGTAGTGCAGCTGTCCGGTTTGAGACTGAACCCTAACGTAGCGTTGCGCCATAATACTTGCCAATTCTTGGTATGATTGTAGATCCTTGTCTTTGCGCCAATACCGTGGGCTTGGGTGGGCAGCAGGTGGTGATCGCCATCTATGCTCATTTACGCCCATTTTTGGCTGCTAAAGGCCACTATGTCCATAAGGAGTTTTCATGAAAGCCTACGTGTACGAAACCATGTACATTTTGCGGCCTGATCTCAATGATGAGGCCATTGATGCCACCATTGGCAAGTACCAGACGATGCTGAAGGATCAGGGCGCTTCGATTTTGGAGACCCAGCATCGCGGTAAGCGGCGGCTGGCCTACGAAATTGACCGCCACCGTGAGGGCATCTACATCCAGATGAACTACACCAGCCCTGGGGGTGCGATCGCACCCCTGGAGCGCGCCATGCGCCTCAGCGAAGAGGTGATTCGCTTTTTGACCGTCAAGCAGGAGTCGGACGAGCCCCTGCCCGAGGTGGTCGAAGAGCCCGCCGAGGTGGCGGTGGCCGCTGTGGCTACCAGCGAAGAAGAGTAGCACTCCTAATTGACTAACCCCCTTTATTGGGGAAACCAGAACGAGGTCGCCAGCTAATTGGTCGGCCTCGTTTTGGTTTAGGGGCGGGTTTGGGAATAATCTGCATTTTTTATGCGCCAGTTTTCCAGACAGGTGCTATAAATTAGCTGCAATCTATCTCCAGGGAAAAACTCGAGATATTTGGGATCCATGCTATTCAGCGATGTCCGGATGGGTGGGTCTGGCACGAACAAGCTTTGGTGCATCAAAACAGTCGATTCAGTAGTGGTGTGGGAGTAGTTTTGTGGCGCAGTACGCAGATATGAATGAGCACCAGGCCGAAATTGCCCGGCTTGAGTCTGAGCTAGCCATCCGCGATCAGCTAGTGCAGCAGCTCTCCCAGGAGCTGTTCCGGCTGGTCAAGGGCAACGCCGGGTTTGTGCCCAGCCCCGAGCTGTCTGAGCAGCACCAGGCCGAAATGACGGCCCTGCGCGATCAGCTGCGCGGAGTTGAGAAACAAATTGATTTTTACCAGGGCCAGATTGAGGAGCGCGACGGCGAAGTGCTCCAGCTGCGGCAGACGGTGCAGGAGCTCACCGATCGCACCCGCATGCTAGAGCAGGTGGTGCAGGAGCTGCCCACGGTCTACCGCCAGAAGTTTGCCGAGCGCATGGACGCCGTGAAGCAGCGGGTGGCCGAGATTCAGCGCGAGAATCGCCAGCTTCAAGCTGAGCTCCAGAGCGTCAGCTATCGCCTGGCCATGCGCACCCGCCGCAGCCACCGCCTGGAGCTGCCAACCCTGGAGCAGGATGGCCTCGACGGTATTTCTCTGCCCTCGTTTTAAGCCCCAGTCCTATCGGTATACCCCACAACGCATCGGTTTCAAGCTGGGGGTTTGCGGGTCAGATTGGGTGTAAGCGGTGGTTTTCAGCGTATAGGTGCCTGGTCGGCCAGGGCTGAGGGTTTCCCCAGGGCGCTTCTAGGGGGAACCCTCAGCACCAGTTTCAGCGGGGGGATTGGTCGAGGAGCTGGCCAGGGCAGCCAGGGGAATCGCTTCCAGGCTGCCGGTGTAGACCAGGGCCCGGTGCACCATGACGGCCACCTCTGCCCGGCTGGCGGGTTGGTCGGGGGTGAGGGCGAGCGGGTCGGGGTAATTGACGATCAGCCCCGCCTCCAGGGCGGACACCAGGGGGCGAGTAGCCCAGGGGGGCACCTGGGTTCGGTCGCGGTAGGCGGCTAGCACCTGCGCAGGGCTGCTGGCCGATTTGAGCATTAGCCCGTTGGCCAGGGCCACGATCACGTGCAGGCGAGAAATAGTTTGATCGGGGCGAAAGGCACCGTCGGGGTAGCCGCTGAGAAAGCCCATCTGCACCGATTTTTGAATGCTGCTGTGGGCCCAGTGGCTGGCCGACAGATCTGGGTAGGCCACGGCAGCGGGAGTCGGGGCGGGCTGGAGGTGAAACAGGCGGGCGAGCTGAGCCGCAAACTCCATGCGGGTCATGGGCTGGGCGGGGCGAAAGGAACCGTCGGGAAAACCGGTGACCAGATCGCGCTGGGCCAGGTCGCTGAGAATTGGCCAGGCCCAGTGTTGGGCAGTGAGGTCGGTGAATTTGACCTGGGGCTGCAATCGGGGCAGCTCGGGCCAGGCCTGGTGGGGCGGTAGCGGGCTGGGCAGCACCGGGGGCGGTACCGCCAGGGGCACCGCAGGCCGGATCTGGCGTTTGACCAGGGGCAGCCGGTCGGCCAGCGATCGCCGCTGGGTGGGGGCGGCGGCGGTGAGAATATTGTCGGGGTGGGGGCGGCGGCCGCTGCTCCAGGCGGCCAGGGCACCGGCGGCTGCGATCGCACATAGCCCCACCGGCACCAGCCGCCTTAGTCGTCGCTTCAGGCGGGGGCCAAAGCGCGACCCAGCCTGGGGCTGAGGTCGCGCCGCTAGGCGCAGGGAGGGGCGAAACAGCGGGGGCATTTGGGCGGAGGGGCGGCGGCTGCTAAACTAGGGCCAGTGGTCAAGCGCTTGACCAGACTGGCATCCCCATGATAGTTCTTGCCCAGGGTTTGGGTGAGATCCACCTGGGGCCCGCCGCATTGTTGTTTATGACTTGGCTATGGCACAACAGAGACTACGGCGTACCGCAGCGATAGCGATCGCCGCCACCTCTCTTCTCGGGCTGGGGGTACTGAGCTACGCCCGTCAGCCCGGCGAGGTCGCCAGCGCCACCAGTAGCCCGCTGCCGTCTGGTCGGGCTACGGCGGCCCTGCCCTTCTCCACCCCCAGGACAGAGGCCCTGCTCAACGGGGTGCTGGTTCCCCTCAGTTCGCTGCGGGTGATGCAGCGGGCCATCGCCCTATCGGCGGAGGCCGAGCTGGATGCCGCGCCCACCCTGTCCCTGCTGGCGGCCTCCCTCAAAACCACCGGCCTGGGCCCCATTCGCATCGGCATGGATCTCGATGACGTGCGCGCCACCGGGCTGATGCCGGTGCCCATTGCCGAGGCCAGCAGCGGCGAGTGCCAGTACTACCGCATTCAAGACCACAGTGAGCCCGTGGGGTTGATGGCCGTGGGCCAGCAGGTGCTGCGCATCGACGTGTGGCCCGGCAGCCTCACCACCACCCGCAGCGGCATTCGCATTGGCTCCACCGAGCGCGACCTGGTGCGGGTCTATGGCCAGCAGCTAGAGGCCACCGCCAACCCCGTCACCCTGGGTAAGACCGTGGTGTTTACCCCCCAGGATCCGGGCGAAGATATCTATCGCCTGGTGTTTGAAACCGATGACCAGGGCCGGGTGACGCAGTTTCGCGCCGGGCAGTTTCCCTCGGTGACCTGGCCAGAGGGCTGCGGCTAGGCAACTGGGTTTAGAGGCCGGGGTTATGAGGGCCGGGGTTAGAGAGCCGAGGTTAGATGGCCAGGGTTAAAGGCTGGCCCTAGCCCAGGCAGCGAATGGCTTCGAGCATGCCCCGCGCCTTGTTGAGGGTCTCCTGGTACTCCAGGGCGGGTACCGAGTCGGCCACCAGCCCGGCCCCCGCCTGCACGCTGACGGTGTGGCCACCCTCAGGGCGCGATCGCACCACCATCGTGCGAATGGTAATGGCGGTGTTGAGCTGCCCTTCAAAGTCGTAGTAGCCGTAGACCCCCGAGTAGGGGCCACGGCGGCAGGGCTCCAGGTCGTGGATGATCTGCATGGCGCGAATCTTGGGCGCGCCGCTGACAGTACCCGCCGGGAAGCAGGCCTTGAGCAGATCCCAGGCGGTTTTGCTGGGGCTGAGCCGACCCACCACATTGCTGACAATGTGCATCACGTGGGAATAGCGCTCGATCACCATCAGCTCGTCCACCTGTACGGTGCCGCTGAGGCACACCCGGCCCAGGTCGTTGCGGCCCAAATCCACCAGCATGACGTGCTCCGCCCGCTCCTTGGGGTCGGCCAGCAGGTCATGCTCGTAGGCGGTGTCTTCGGCGGCGGTTTTGCCCCGGGGGCGGGTGCCAGCAATGGGGCGCACCGTGGCGATCTGGGGCTGGCTGGGGTCATCGTCGACCAGGGTGGCCTTCACCATTACCTCGGGGCTCGACCCGATCAGCTGCCAGTCGTAGAAGTTGAAGTAGGCCATGTAGGGAGACGGGTTGATCTGCCGCAGGGAGCGGTAGAGGTCAAACGGGTCGCCCCCGTAGGTGGTATTGAGCCGCTGGGAGATCACCACCTGAAAAATATCGCCCGCCTGAATGTGGGCCTTGGCCCGCTCCACGCTGGCGCAAAACTCGGCGGGGGTGCGGTTGCTGGTGTAGGCCACGGCGTCGGCGGTGGCGCTGGCCTGGGGCGGATGCCAGGGCAGGGTGGCCTGGGTGGGGGCCAGGGGCAGGGTGAGCTTGTGCAGCAGCTGAGCGACGCGATCGCAGGCCTCCGCGTAGGCCGCCCGCAGGTCGGTGGCGGGGTCGCGCAGGTCGGCGTAGGCCACCGCCCAGATCTTGCGCTGCACCTGGTCGAAGATCAGCAGGCTATCCACCTGCATCCACAGGCCGTCGGGCAGGTCGCCGGGCGCCAGCGGGTAAATGGGCACCGTGGGCTCAATCCAGCGAATCAGCTCGTAGCCCCAAAAGCCAAACAGTCCACCAATGCCCGCGGGCAGAGTCGGCAGCTTGACCGGCTGGTAGGGCGCCAGACAGGCGGCCAGGGTGTCGAAGGGGTTGCCCTGGTGGGTCACCACGCTGCCGTCGCGGTGGGTCTGGGTGGTGCGATCGCCCCGGTTTTCTAGCACCCACAGCGGGTCGCAGCCCAAAAAGCTGTAGCGGCCCAGGTTTTCGCCCCCCTCCACCGACTCCAGCAAAAAGCTGTAGGGCTGCCCCGCACACACCTTGTACCAGGCCGATACCGGGGTGTCGAGGTCGGCCAACCACTCCTGGTAGACCGGCACAAAGTTGCCCTGGGTGGCGTAGGTTTGAAATTGCTCAAAGGCTGGAAAAATCATGGCACCTATTCTACAGCGCGGGCGCGGGCGCGGCCAGAAACGCAGATGAAAAAAGGGGCATAGCCTAGGCCACGCCCCTCACAACACAACAGTCACAGTCAACGCTCAGCAGAAAAAGCCACGGGAGGAACTAGACCTCGTAGGTAGCCTTGCCGCTAAATTTGATGGTAGCCGGGTCGGGGTTGGCCCCAATGTTGCGCGCTACGCTGTTCACCGAGCCACGACCTTCGTTGACCTTCTCGGGGAAGACACCGTCGGCGGGGTGCAGGTACTGGGTTTCGCCGCTGGGATAGACGCGGTAAATTTTGTAGTCTTCGATTCTGGGCTTGAACTTGGTGCGAAGCTGCCGACCCAGGGCGAGGCATTGTTCCTTGCGAGCCAGGTACAGAAGATTTTCCCCTTCGTTCATGAAGGCCGCGCCACCGGTGGGCATTTCAAAAACCTGCTTCTTGGAGCTGGTCCAGGTAATGGCGTACTTTTCTTCGACCTGGGCTTTGGTGAGGAGACCGCCGGTGCTGCCTCCAAAAATAGGTGTTTGACCTGTCAGCGTTTCAGTCATGAAGTCCTATCTCTCAACCACTTAAATTGGCGTTTGATGGGCATCGTATCATCGCGGGAGTGGGGGGTAATACCGAATGTTGAGGAAGTGTAACAGTTCTTCAGGGAAGGGCAGAAGACTTGATACAGGCATGGATCCCTGCCGTGGGGGCTGACAAGTTAAATCGTAGACGGGTTAGCAAGTTACACGTTCGAACGTTCGAACTTGCTCACCTTCTAACTTGTGACTTGCTAACTCTCCAGCTTCTCGCCAACCGCCAAACTCAGGCAAACCTAGAGATCCGCTACGCTGACCAGGGCTCCCGAAAATCGGCGTAGAGGGTGAGGCCGCCGTCGATGTAGAGGGTTTGGCCGGTGATGTAGGCGGCTTCGTCGGAGGCGAGGAAGGCGACGGCGGCGGCCATTTCTTCGCTGGTGCCGGCCCGGCCCATGGGGATGTGGCGTTCGACTTCGGCCTGTTTGGCGGGGTCTGTGGTCCAGTCTTCGTTGATGGGGGTGACGGTGGCACCGGGGCCAATGGCGTTGACCCGAATGCCCTGGGCGGCGTACTCCAGGGCCAGGGTGCGGGTCATGTTGCCCATGCCGCCCTTGCTGATGGAGTAGCTCAGGTACTGGGGCCGAGGGATGATTTCGTGGACGCTGGAGATGTTGATGATGCTGCCGGGACGGTTTTGGGCCCGCAGGTGCTGGATGGTTTCGCGGGCGCAGAGGTAGGCCCCCCGCAGGTTGACCCCCAGCACCCAGTCAAAGCTGTCGGCCTCGATGGCGTCGGAGGGGCTTTCGGTCTGCACCCCGGCGTTGTTGATCAAAATATCGAGGTGGCCAAAGTGATCGACGCTCTGCTGGATCAGCGCGATCGCATCTGCCTCCTTTGACACATCGCCCTGCAGCAGCAGCGCCTTCACCCCGCAGACCTCCACATCTCGGCAGGCTTTTTCCATGGCCTGGCGGCGGGTGTCTTCGGCCCCATCGCTATCGCTGCGGTAGTTGATCACAATGTTGCAGCCCTCTTCGGCCAGGCGAATGGCGATGGCCTGACCAATGCCGGAGGAAGCCCCGGTGATGAGGGCGGTTTTGCCAGTGAGTCCTTTCATGGGGGAGGGGAGAGGGGTAGGGGACAGGGGGGAGGAGGGGGGAAAGTTTTGAATTTTAAAGGTTTGAGAGATGGGGAGGGTGGGGAGTGACAGGGATCTAGAGCAGGGCTGAGCAGCACCGCCGGAGTTATGGGGTGAGCATACTCAGGCGGCAAACTCTGGTATATCCCTCTGGGGAGTTATTTTCTGTGCTCAGCATGAGGGTTGAGCATTAAGGAGGCATTAACGATGTACGTTTTAATCGGCGGGGCCGGCATGCTGGGCCTAGAGCTGGCCAAAACACTGCTGGAGGAGGGGCACACCGTAGCGGTGGTGGACACCGACCCCCTGGCCTGTCAGTACGCCCGCGAAAAAATTGGGGTGATGGCCTTTGAGGGCAGCGCCGTCAACACCACCACCCTGCTGGAGGCGGGAATTCGCAAGGCCGATGCGGTGATTGCGGCCCTGCCGGAGGATGCGCTAAACCTGGCCATTGTCACCCTGTCGAAGCACTACGGGGTGCCCCAGACGGTGGTGCGCATGAGCGATCGCGACTTTACAGAACCTTACCTACTGGCCGGGGCCACCCACACCATCAGCACCACCGAGCTCACCATCAACCGCATGGTCAGCGCCATTGAATACCCCCAGGTCGAAGCCATGATGCACTTTGAGCAGGGCCAGGTGGAGGTGCTCAAGCTGCCGATTCCGCAGCAGTGCACCATCGTGGGCCGCACCGTGGCCGAAATTGCCCAAGACTCTCGCTTCCCGGCGGGCACGCTGATCATCGGCTACCAGGCCCACCCCAACGAAGATTTGATGATTCCCAACGGCAGCACCGTGCTGGAGAGCGGCTCGACTATTCTGGCCGTAACCAAGCCGGGCCTGGTGCGCCAAATGCTCGACTTCATGGGCCTTTGTTCCTAGAGGCTGGCGTCAAATCGTCGCGGATGGTCGTCGCGGATGGCCCGAGCATCGGCGGTTACAGCCCCTGGCCTAGGGCTTGATCGGGCGTGGCCATGCCGATCGAATCAGGAGTTCAGCCAGGACTGATGCCCACCCTAGGCCAGGCGTCGCCCGGTGAGGCGGCGACCCTCTTCCACCGCTGCGTTGCTGCGCTCTACTGCGTCTTTTATGGCCTGCCAGCCCCGAGAAATCATTCTGCCCATACCGCTGCCTCCCACTTGGAGAAAGTTTTTCAAAGTCATAACGACTACGTATAAGCTAGCAATCTAGGCGGCTGCCGTCAACTGCCTCTCGGCTGAGTGTCCCGCCGGTGCTAGTCATCCTTCAGGGCCAGCAGCTTTTCATTGAGCGTTCTGATGTAGAGCTGGCTGGTTTCCTCCGACAGCAGCCCCTTGCGCAGGGCGTCGTTGACCGCCCCCTTCTCGGCCAGGTAGAGGCGGCGGCGCAGGCGATCGAGGCTGCCGTGGTCTTCCAGGGCGGCGGCATCGGTGAGGGTGCGCCGGTTGTAGAGGTCGCGCAGGTCGCGGTCGGCGGTGGCGATTTGGGCCTGGTAGGCGGCAAACAGCTCTTCGTAGAGGTTTTTGGGCAGGCTGCCCGCCTGGAGCAGGCTGGCTAGCTCCTGCTGGGCCGCTTTGGCGGCAATCATGTTGAGCTGAAGGGTTTCGATGCGCTGCTGGTGGGGTGAGGGGGTGGTGAGGCGCAGCCGCTTGACCAGCACCGGCAGGCTGAGGCCCTGGCCCACCAGCGACACCAGCACCGTGCTAAACACCAGGGCCACCACCTGGGGTCGGCCCGGCAAGTCGGCGGGCAGGCTGAGGGCCAGGGCCATCGACAGCGACCCTTTGACATTGCCTAAAATCAGCACGTGCTGCCAGCGCAGGGGCAGCGGTCGATCGAAAAACGACAGCAGGTACAGCAGCGGGTAAGTGGCAAACACCCGGCCAATTTGGTAAGCCACAATGGCAAACAGCGCCGCCGGAATGGTTTGTACCAGCACACCCGGATCCACCTCAATGCCCACCAGTAAAAAGATGAAGGTGTTGACCCCAAACCCGGCGTATTCCCAAAAGTTGAGCAGGGTGACCTTGGTGGAGGCGGAGGTGTGGCGAAACCCCAGTTCGCCAATCACCAGCCCGGCGATCACAACTGCGATCGCACTTGACACCCCCAGCCCCTGGCCAATCTGAAACGTCCCCAGGGACACCGCCACCGTCAGCAAAATATTGCTCAGGGCATCGTCGAGCTGCTGAAACAGACCCACGCACAGGTAGCCCAGCCCCAGCCCCAGGGCCCCGCCCCCCACAAAGGCGATCACCACCTGCTGGAGCCCCTCCCACACCGTAAAGTTGCCCTGCACAAAAATGGCGGTAATGATGCCCAGCAGCACCAGGGCAATGCCGTCGTTAAACAGGCTTTCGCCCTCCACAATGGTGCCGAGTCGGGGCGGTACCGGCACGCTGCGAAAGGCCGCAATCACCGACACCGTATCGGTGATGGTTAAAATCACCCCGATGGCGGCGGCGGTAATCGCCGCCATGCCCAGGCCCCAGTACAGCAGCCCGGCGGTAATCGCCGCCGCCAGCACCACCCCCGGCCCCGCCAGCAGAGCAATGGGCCGAATGGTGCTGCGCAACCGGCTGATATCGGTATTGATCGACGCCTCAAAAATTAAAATCGGCAGAAACAAGTTCAAAATGACTTCGGGGTTGAGCCCCACCGACTGCGGCAGCAGCGACTTGGTAATGGTCAGCCCCGCCAGCACCAGCCCCACCACGTAGGGAATCCGCAGCCGCCGGGTGATCAGCGCCACCACCGTGGCCACCAGCAGCAGCACAATCAGCGTATTGACCAAACTCGTAACATTGCTGCCTACTGCCGTCAGCGGCGAGGGGGCCCCGGCCCCAGCTGGCAACTGCGCCAGCCACCAAACCAGCGTTGAAGTAATACCCATAGGGCCAGAGCACCGCTAAAACTCTTCCCCATCCTAGGGGGTGAACCCAGCCCCGGCACCCTGTTGGTCAGATTTGGTGGGCGGGTGGTGCGGGGCAATCTGTCGGTTAAAATGAGCTCCCGGTGTGGCCCAGCCCCAGGCCGACTTGCCTGGCAGGGTGTTCCCTATTTGCAGGGTGGCTGGTTACACTGGGTCTAGGCCATCGGCATCGGGCTGGGGCCATGTATCGCTTGGGACTGGTCACCGCACCAGCCTTTTGGCTGGCGGGTATTGTCAAGTCGTCTGGGGGCCTGGAGTTTTGCAGATGAGCAACCAAAATTCGTACGAACTGCTAGGGCTGACCGAAGCCTCGACCTTTGAAGAAATTCAGGAGGCCCGGGATCGCCTCGTTGAGCAGCACACCGACGAACCCAAGCAAAAAGCCGCCGTCGAAGCCGCCTACGACGCCATTTTGATGGAGCGGCTGCGGCTGCGCCAGGAGGGCAAAATCAAGGTGCCCGACCGCATTCGCTTTGCCGAAAACGTACCCGAACCCCCCACCCCCGCCAAGCCCACCCCCAGCCTGCCTCGCCCCGACTGGCTCAGCGGCCTGGTCGATACCCCCAGCCGCGACGACATTCTCTGGCCAGCGGTCACCTACGGAGGGCTGCTGGTGCTGGGGTTTGCCGCCCCTTCCCTGGCGCTGGCGGTGGCCATCGGCGCGGCCATTTACTTTCTCAACCGCAAAGAAAACAAGTTTTGGCGCTCGGTGCTGCTCACCATCGGCGGTCTAGCCGCCGGGCTGGCCCTGGGGCTGACCGTGGGTCAGCTGCTGATTCCCCAGGGGGCGCAGTTTGCCTGGGCCAGCCCCGATGCCATCGCCGCCGCCGTCACCTGCGTGTCGCTGTGGACGGTGACCAGCTTTTTGCGCTAGGGCAGCGTCAAACCTAATTTTCAGGGTCTGGTAGGGTGCATTGCTTCGCGAATGCACCGCAGGGAAACCATCCTGATGACCCGCCCCAGCCATGGCTCAAGCTAAGCTGCCGCGCTTGATCTGCTCGCGCTCGATGGCCTCAAACAGGGCCTGAAAATTGCGTTCGCCAAACCCCTGGGCCTGGGCCAGCTCGTCGTTGGCCCACACCACCTGCCGCTGAATCAGCTCGAAAAACACGGTGGGAATGTTTAAAAACGGCTGGGTAAAGGTTTGCAGCAGCCGCGCCTGGGGCAGGTGGGGTTCCCAGTCGATCAAAATTTGGAGCTGGGCAATGGCCGCCTCACCGTCGTCGCTGGGGCAGTAGCCGGTGCGATCGCACAGGGTCTCGTAGTAGCTCGCGGGCACCGGCAGAAAGCTCACCCCCCGCGCCTTGAGCCGCCCCACGGTCTGTAAAATATCGCGGGTGTGCAGGGCTACATGCTGCACACCGCAGCCCCGGTTGTAGTGCAAAAACTCCTGCACCTGGGAGTTTTCGGTGGCGGGCTCATTGATGGGCAGCTGAGCCTTGCCGTCGGGGTGGGCCAGCACCTGGCTGCGCAGCCCCGACCGCGGCGTATCGATGGTGAACTGCTGGCGGGGCTGAAACCCCAGCTGGCTGGTGTACCAGGCCGTAGCCTCGCTCAGTTGGCCCAGGGGCACGTTGATCACGGCATGGTCAATGGCCGTAATCAAGCTGGGGCTGGGTTGCCCCGGGCCCGGGGCCACGGTGGGCACCCAGTGGTGGGGCTGCCACGACTCCACCAGGGTGTGGCGCAGCGCTCCCCAACCCTGAATTTGCCCCCAGCGGCCGCGCCCCCAGGGGTCGAGGCGAATAGGTTGCACAATGCGCCCCCCAGCGGCCACCACCTGGGCCAGGGTGTGGTCTAAATTGGCTACCCGCAGAGCCACATCGCCAATGCCGGAGGGGTGCTGGCCCAGGTAGGCCCCCACCACCGCCGGGTCGGCCACCAGCAGCAGCGGCACCTGGCCCACGTACAGCAGATCCTGGTCGAGCTGAGGATCGCTGTGGTCTCGTCCCTGGTCTGGTTCCTGGTCTGGTCCCTGGGGCTCGGCTGGCCCCGCCCAGACGCCTTCCCAGGCGTTGATAAACCAGTCGCGCCAGGGGGCCACCTCATCCACGTAAAAACTTAGATGGTTGAACTCCATAGGGCAACGTCGCTGTGATGGACTCGCTGTTATTGGAGCACAAACCCAGGCCCAACGCCCTATCTCTGAGAAGATTTTCGTTTAGATACCCCAACCCCAGCGTCGAGGGGTCGGGCTTGAGAATGTCCCTTTAGACCCTCCACGCTCTGACGCCAGGCGGTACCAGCGCGTTCCTGGGTGTTGGCCGCTGGGCCTAGCTGGGGGCGTTGCCCGCAATGGCGACCACCTGGTCCTGGGTTTCGGCGGTGTAGCTGTTGGGCAGGTAGCGGTCGAGGTGGCGAAACAGGGCGATGGGCTTTTGCACCCGGCAGGAGTAAAACTCCACAATCACTTCGGCATCCTGGCGCAGCACCACCTTGGGGGAAAAGTCTTCGGGTATTTTGGTGCGCCACTGCCAGGGAATTTGCTGGGGCGGGGCGGCCACAAAGCGGTGGTGTACCCAGCGGGCGTAGCGGCCAAAGCGGCCAAACTCGCGCACCTCGCGGGTAAAGATGGAGGCGGCCAAAAACGAGGCCAGCGAGCCATCGCCCTCAATGCTGGCCATCAGGTTGGGCAGGGCCCCCAGGGGGCTGGGGGGCTGGTCGGGGACGGCCAGTTTGGCAATCGCTTCTTCGAGGTACTCGGTGGTGCTGAGCAGGCCCGGCAGGGCGACGGTGGTGCCCATGCCGCCGTTGGCGTCCTGGCGCAGGTACGTAATCAGGCGCAGGCCCGGGCGCATCCACAGGCCGGGCAGCTTGACGAGGGCTTCGGCGGGGTCAACGGTGCTGACAAACCAGCGCCCGTCGGTGTTGGGGGCGGGAATGTTGTCTTCGGGCATGTCGCCGACCCGAAACAGGTCGCCCAGCGCGTTGAGGGAGTCGGGAATGGGGCCGTCGTCGTCGGCCTCGGGGTCAAAATTGTTGGGCTTTTGCTCGTGAGGGGGTAGTACCAGCGTCTCTCGAATAAACTGGCTGACCTTTTGAACTGTTGACAGCGGATATCTTTGAAACGACATGGATCACCGGAGCGGTGGCTAGGAGATAGGTCATGAAACGCGGGGGGAAGGCTGAACCACAGCGGTCATACAAGCCAGCTGCACTATCTCAGGTTGCCCTTGAGGATACCTCTTAGCTCCAAAGGGAGCATGGCCACCGCCCGAAATTGGGAACATTTCTACATCTGGCCTACCGCTGAAACAGACTGGGGGGGACTTCGACCCAGCTGTTGCGCTGGTGCGACTGGTGGGCGAGGTCCATGAGATGCTGCGATCGCACCCCCTCCCCAATCGACGGCACCGTGGCCTGGCCCCGATCGATGTCGTTGACCCAGTGGTTGACCACCCGCACAAAGGGGGCAATGCGCCCGTCGCCGTAGGTGGTCGGAAACTGGAGCCGGGCAGGAATCGGCAGCTCTTCGAGGGGAGCCCCCCCCTGGCTGCCCCACAGCCGAAAGCCGTGGACGTAGTCGGTGAGGTTGTCGCTGCCCAACACCAGGGTGCCCCGGTCGCCGTAGGCCTCGACCCAGTGGCCCCGCCCGGCGTAGGTCACAGAGCTGATCGCCACCTGGCAGGGGGCACCGTTGGCCAGGTCGAGCACGAGGCTACAGGTATCGTCGGCATCCACCGGCTGGAGCACCCCAGCGGCGTCGGGCCGCTGGGCAATGGCGGTGCTGAGCCGGGCGCTGAGCCGCGCAATCGGCCCAAACAGCCAGGTGATGTAGTCAAAACTGTGGGAGGCAAAGGCCCCCAGGGCGCCGCCCCCCTGGTCGCGCCGCGAGTACCAGTTCCAGACCCGGCTGGGGTCGGCCCGCCCCGGCACCGTCCAGGTGATGTTGGCAAAGCGCAGATCGCCCAGGTAGCCCTCGACTAGCAGCTCGGCCAGGCGCTGCCAGGCGGGCACAAAGCGAAACTCAAAATCCATGGTGGCAACCAGGTTGCGGCTCTGGGCCAGGGCCGCGATCGCCTCCGCCTCCGCGCCCGACAGCGCCGTGGGCTTTTCGAGCAGCAGGTGCTTGCCCGCCTCTAAGACAAGCTTGGCCTGGGCATGGTGGAGAAAGGGGGGCGTCGCCACCGTCACCGCCTGCACCGCAGGCAGGGCCACCAGCGCCTCTACGGTGTCGCAGGCGTGGGGAATGCCGTGGGCGGCGGCAATGGCCTCGGCCTGGGCCAGGTCGCGGTGGTACACCGCCACCACCT
Source organism: Nodosilinea sp. (assembly GCA_035466075.1). Classification (GTDB taxonomy): domain Bacteria; phylum Cyanobacteriota; class Cyanobacteriia; order Phormidesmidales; family Phormidesmidaceae; genus Nodosilinea. The sequence continues at coordinate 21,791 of DATIVG010000187.1, forward strand.
CGGTGCGGTGGTGGGCCTGCAACCCCGGAATGTGGACCTTTTGCCCAAATCCGGTGCCCACCACCCCAACTTGAATCGCCGTTTCTGCCATAGCGTCCTCGTCACTGCCCATGGTTTGTCTATGTCTTGAAGCTGGCGGGCCTGGCTAGCCCATGCCCTATCCCAGAGTAAGGGGCAGGCTGCGATCGCTACAATTAAACTGAGTGGTTTAGTCCTGGTTCAGCCCAACCGCCAAACTTCCCAGCTGACATCCAAACTTGATATTCACATTGACGTTCGACATTTGATCTATGCAGGTTCCTCTGATTGGTAAGGTGCGTCATCCCCTAATTTGGCTGGTGGCCGGGCTGGCCGCCGCCGCGCTGGTGGCCGGGGCGGTGGGGTTTGGGCTCTGGCGCAGCCGCCAGAGCGCCTACGTGATTGAAGATTTCACCACCGCCGCCGCCATTGAGCCGCTGACCGTGCGGGTAGCCGCCAGCGGCACCGTCACCCCCGTGCAAACGGTCAACCTCAGCCCCGAAAACGCCGGCATTTTAGAAGAGCTCCTGGTGGAGCAGGGCGACCGGGTCGAAGCGGGCCAGCTGATTGCCCGCATGCGCAGCCGCGACACCACCGCCCAGGTGCAGCAAAACCAGGCCGCCGTGGCCGAAGCCGAAGCCGCCCTGGCCAACCTGCGCCAGGGCAGCCGCCCCGACGAAATCGCCCAGGCCGAGGCGGCGGTAGCGGCCAGCCAGGCCCAGGTACGCGACGCCCAGGCCCGTCTGGCCCTGGCCACCAGCGACCTGGCCCGCCGCCAGCAGCTGTTTGACCGGGGGGCCGTGGCCGCCACCGACCTCGACACCGCCGCCCGCGAGCAGCGCAGCGCCCAGGCAGCCCTGGAGCAGGCCCAGGCCGGTGTTACCGAGGCCCAGCGCCGGGTCAACGACCTGCGCAGCGGCCCCCGCCAGACCGAGATCGCCCAGGCCGAGGCCCGCCTGGCCCAGGCCCGAGCCCAGCTCGACGGCGCCCAAATCCGCCAGGATGAAACCCTGATTCGCGCTCCCTTTGGCGGCATTGTCACCCAAAAATTTGCCACCGTGGGGGCCTTTGTCACCCCCACCACCTCCGCCTCCGAGCTGTCTTCGGCCACTTCCACCGCCATCGTGGCCCTTGCCGCCGACCTGGAGGTGCTCGCCGAGGTGCCCGAGGCCGATATCAGCCTGATTAAGGCGGGTCAAACGGTGGAAGTGGTGGCCGACGCCTTCCCCGACCAGACCTTTGCGGGGCGGGTCAAGCTGGTGGCCCCGGAGGCGATTGAGCGCCAGAGCGTGACCCTGTTTCAGGTGCGCATTGAGCTGCTCGACGGCAAAGACATTCTGCGCTCGAATATGAACGTCAACGTGGCCTTTGTGGGCGACCAGCTGGCCGATGCCCTGGTGGTGCCCAGCGTGGCGGTGGTCACCCAGGCCGGAGAAACCGGCGTGCTGGTGCCGGGCGAAAACCAGGAGGTGGTGTTTCAGCCCGTCACCCTGGGGCCCCAGGTGGGCAACCAAATTCAAATTGTCAGCGGCATTGAGGCGGGCGATCTGGTCTTTATTGACCTGCCGCCGGGCAAATCTCTAGCCAACATTACCGTGCGCCAAGATCGCTAAAATCGTTGTACCTGCCGATATCTTTGGATTCACCATGACGATTAAGGCCAGTGATTCTAAAACTCAGGTGGATGCGCCATCTCTCTACGATACAGATTTTTTGCTGTGGATAGAGACTACTACTACCCTGCTAAAAAATCACCAGTTTGCCAGTCTTGATCTAGACAATCTAATCGAGGAGATCGAAAGTTTGGGCAGAAGCGACAGACGTGCCGTTCTCAGCTACCTAGCTCGCCTCTGTGAACATCTGCTCAAAATTAAGTATTGGGAGGCAGAACGCCAGCAGTGCCTGCGAGGCTGGAGCATAGAGGTTAATAACTTTCGCAGGGAAATCCACCGGCTGCTAAGGGATAGCCCTAGCCTAAGAATTCACCTGCTAGAGAATTTCCAGTCTGAATATCAAGATGCCCGAGATAATGTCTTGATTGCTAGCGATATTGCCCCAGACTTGATACCCCAAGAACCGTTTTTTAATCTGGATCAAGCCCTGGAAAAAGATTGGCTACCACCCCTTAACTCTCCAGAATAAATAATGAATTTGCAAGAAAGCCTGTCGATGGCGACTAAGACCCTGGCGGCCAACCGGTTGCGCAGCGCCCTTACCATGCTGGGCATTGTGATTGGCAATGCGTCGGTGATTACGATGGTGGGGCTGGGGGAGGGGGCGCAGCGGTTTGTCAATGCCCAGCTGGAGACCCTGGGGCCCAACGTGCTGTTTGTGGTGCCGGGCAGCCGCGAAACCCGGCAGCTGGGCTCGTTGGAAATACCGCGCACCCTGGTGCTGGCGGATGCGGAGGCGATTGCCCAGCAGGTGCCTTCGGTGGGCGCGGTGGCGGCGGAATCGAGCGGTCGTCAGCTGGTCACCTTTCGCAACCGCAACGCCAACGTCAACACGGTGGGGATTACGCCGGGCTTTTTGACGGTGCGCAGCTTTGAAATTGCCAACGGGCGCTTTATTAGCGATCTGGATGTCACCCGCAGCGCCCAGGTGGCGGTGATTGGCGAAACCCTGCGGGGGCGGCTGTTTGACGATGAACCGGCCCTGGGCCAGCAGATTCGCATTGGCGGCATTACCTTTGACGTGATTGGGGTGCTGGAGAAGAAGGGCTCTAACCTCGGCCTCGACTACGACGATGCGGTGATGGTGCCGATTACCACCAAGGCCAATCGGCTGGCGGGCAGCGAGCGCTCGCCCTACGGCATTGAGGTGTCGTTTATTACGGTGTCGGCCCGCGATCGCAGCAGCATGGCCACGGCGGAGTTTCAGATTACTAACCTGCTGCGCCTGCGCCACAACATTCGCGACGAAGACGATTTCTACATCAGCAGCCAGGATTCGCTGCTGACGATTGCCAATACAATCACCGGGGCGCTGACGCTAATGCTGGCTGCGATCGCAGGTATTTCCCTCTTCGTCGGCGGCATCGGCATCATGAACATCATGCTGGTGTCGGTGCGGGAGCGCACCCAGGAAATCGGCCTGCGAAAGGCGATTGGTGCCTCCCAGGGCGATATTTTGGGCCAGTTTTTGATCGAGGCGATCATTCTATCGATTGCCGGGGGCGTGGTGGGCACTGCCCTCGGCGTCAGCGGCATTCTGCTGATTGGTGCCCTCACCCCCTTTGAGGCGGGCCTGTCGGTGGGCGCGATCGTGGTCACCGTGACGATTTCTGGCGGCATTGGGCTGTTTTTTGGCGTTTTCCCCGCCCGCCAGGCCGCCAAGCTCGACCCCATTGTGGCGTTGAGAACAGCTTGAGAGTATTCCATCTACATAAACGTCCCGTTTGCGGTTGCAAACTCAGCCCGTTGGGCCGGTTGCGGTAAAACTCTGGATGAGTATTTAGCTGGAACACTCCAACCTCGACCGCTATATCCAAAGATGCGCTATGGCCTTCGAACTTGACCATATATTTATCTGCACCGCCCGCGATGCCCCCGCCGCCGATCAGCTGATTCAGGTGGGGCTGGTGGAAGGCAGATCCAACCGGCACGCGGGCCAAGGTACCGCTAACCGCTGCTTTTTCTTCCACAACCTGATGCTGGAGCTGTTGTGGGTGCACGATGCTGCCGAGGCCCAGTCGCCCCGCACTCGCCCCACCTATCTGTGGGAGCGCTGGTCTGGGCAGGCCGAGGGGAACTGCCCCTTTGGGGTGTGCCTCCGCCCGACTGCGGGCCCAGCCCCTGAGGCGCTGCCCTTCCCCACTTGGGACTACCAGCCCGCCTATCTTCCAGCGGGGGTGACCATTCCGGTGGCGACAAATGTGTCGGTGCTGCGGGAGCCAATGCTGTTCTATCTACCCTTTGCCCAGCGGCAGGACAGTTACCCTGAAGCCAAAGCGCAACCCCTTAACCATGGCGCTGGCTGGCGCGAGGCGACGCGGGTTAGCCTCACCCTGCCCCCATCGCCGCCCCGCTCAGAAGCGTTAGAAGCGCTGGCTGCCACCGGTCTAGTCAGCATCCAGACCGGCCCCGCCTACCTGATGGAGCTGGGCTTTGATGGCGAGGGCCAGGGCCAGCACCACGACTTTCGCCCCGCCCTGCCGCTCATCATTCACTGGTAACTCAAGCATGCACCTGCGCACCGCCACCGCCGCCGACCTGCCCGCCCTGGCGGCGCTATTTCGAGAAACCGTGCTGGTCAACGGCCCCCAGCACTACACGGCGGCCCAAACCGAGGCCTGGGCCGCCGTGGATGCCGCCAGCCCCGGTTTCCGCCAGCTGATTTTGGGCGTCACCACCTACCTGGCGGCGGACGACACCGGCATTGTGGGGTTTGCGGGCATTGGCGACGACGGCTACGTGGCCTCGGCCTACGTGCGCCACGACTGCCTGCACCGGGGCATTGGCTCGCTGCTGATGCAGGCGGTGCTCACCCACGCCCAGGAGAAAGCCACGCCAAGGCTCTACGCCGAGGCCAGCGAGTTTAGCCTGGGGCTGTTTACCAAATTTGGCTTTAGCCAGTACGACACCGAGGTGGTGGAGCGCCACGGGGTGGCCTTTACCCGCTACCTGGTGGAGCGGGTGTTGGGTTAAGGGGAAACAGGTTGCAGGGGTCAGGTTCCAGGGGCGGCCTTCAACCTGACCCCTTTAAGCCTGTTTCTAGGCTACTTGCGGGCTACCCCATCGACGCGGGCGGCGTGCTTGACCGCCGACGATACGGCGGTGGACACCCGCTCATCGAACACCGAGGGAATGATGTGCTCGCGGTCGAGGTCGTGGGG
>DATIVG010000188.1:0-7064 GCA_035466075.1 Nodosilinea sp.
CGGGGCTGCGGGGGGAGTAATGGGGTGGGGAGTTGGGGATTGTAGACGCGCAGCGGCTGCCCCAAGGGTAGAAATGGAGCTTAGTCTCGCACGACGCTGCCTCGGATCCGGCGGTAGATTTTTTCGGCTTCGACCCAGACAAAGAGCAGGGTGCTAAAGCCAAAGCAGACCAGCAGCTCAAAGGGGCTGAGCAGTTGGGTGCCAAAAAAGTTGCGCAGGGGAGTCACGTAGATCAGCATGAGCTGGAGTACGCAGGTGAGCAGCACCGAGCCCAGCACAAAGGGATTGGACCAGGGCGACATTTCGATGGTGAGGCGGGTGTTGGAGCGCACTGCGATCGCATGTCCCATCTGGGCCAGACAGAGGGTGGTAAACACCATGGTTTTCCAGCGGTCGGGGTCGCCCCCCTGCTGGGACCAGTGGTAGGCCCACACCATCATGGTGACTGAAATGCAGGCAAACACCACGCCGATGCGCACCATGTAGGCCCCCAGACCGCGGGCAAAAATGCCCTCCTTGGGGTCGTGGGGGGGGCGCTCCATCACATCGGGCTCGGCGGGCTCCACCGCCAGGGCCAGGGCCGGAAAGCCGTCGGTGACCAGGTTCATCCACAAAATTTGCAGCGGGCTGAGGGGCACATCGAGAATCGGCAGCAGCAGCGGCGACAGGGCAATGGTGAGCAGTTCACCAATGTTGGAGCCCAAAATGTATTTCACAAACCGGCGAATGTTGGTGTAGACCACCCGCCCCTCTTCGGTGGCGGCGACGATGGTGGCGAAGTTGTCGTCGAGCAGCACCATGTCGCTGGCCTCTTTGCTGACGTCGGTGCCGGTAATGCCCATGGCAATGCCGATTTCGGCCTGCTTGAGGGCGGGGGCATCGTTGACGCCGTCGCCGGTCATGGCGACGATCTGGTGGTCCTTTTGCAGCGCTTTGACAATACGCAGCTTGTGCTCGGGGGAGACCCGGGCGTAGATGTTGACTTCCTTCACCGCCGCCTCTAGCTCGGCCTGGGGCATTTTTTCCAGCTCGGCTCCGCTGAGGGATTTGGCCGTGCCGTCGTCAATACCCAGATCCTGGGCGATGGCCATGGCGGTGAGCTGGTGGTCGCCGGTGATCATCATCGGGCGAATGCCGGCGGCGCGGCAGCGCTGCACCGCCTGGCGCACCTCGGGCCGCAGGGCGTCGATCATGCCAACCAGGCCCAGCCACACCAGCCCCTGCTCGGCCCCGTCGGGGTCACCCTCGGCGGGCACGGCATCGAGGGTGCGGTAGGCAAAGCCCAGCACCCGCAGCCCCTGGGCGGCCAGGTCAGCGTTGTCGGCCAGAATGCGCGATCGCACCTCCTCGGTGAGCGCAAAGGGTTCGTTGTCCTTGAGCCCGCGATCGCAGCAATCCAGCAGCATCTCGGTCGAGCCCTTGGCCAGCATCAGGTAGGGGGCCTGGGCCACCCCGGCGGGCAGGGCGAGATCGCCCTCCAGAGCCCCGGTGCCGCTAAACACCACGGCCATGCGCTTGCGTTCCGACGAAAAGGGAAACTCCACCACCCGCTGGAGCTCGTGGCCCAGGCGGTGCCGGTCGAGGCCGCTTTTGGCCGCCATCACCACCAGCGCCCCCTCGGTGGGGTCGCCCATAATCGCCCAGTCGCCCGCCTCCTTCTGCAGCACGGAGTCGTTGCACAGCAGCCCGTCGAGCAGCAGCAGCCCCACATCGGCACTCTGCAGCGGCTCTACGGCCTGGCCCTCACTCAAAAATTCGCCCTCGGGGGCATAGCCATCGCCGCTCACCTGCAACCCCTGGGAGAGGGTACGCACCTGCTGCACCACCATTTTGTTTTGGGTCAGGGTGCCGGTTTTGTCGGAGCAAATGGTGGTCACCGACCCCAGGGTTTCCACCGCGGGCAGGCGGCGAATCAGGGCGTGGCGGCGCACCATGCGCTGGGTGCCAATCGCCAGGGTAACCGTGATCACCGCGGGTAGCCCCTCGGGCACCACCGCCACCGCCATGCTCAGGGCCACCTCCAGCAGCCGCTCAAAGGCCCCCCAGCCGCCAAAGGCGACCCCAGCGCCCACCACAATGGCGACCAAAATCAGCGACCCCGTCACCAGCACGTTGCCCAGCTGGGTCATGCGCTCTTGCAGGGGGGTGGGCTCGGTCTCCACCCCTTGCAGCATGGCGGCAATGCGGCCCAGCTCGGTTTTCATGCCGGTGTTGGTGATCAGCACTCGGCCCCGGCCCTGCACTACTTCGGTGCCCTGAAACACCAGGTTTTTGCGATCGGCCAGACCGGCATCGGCCTCCAGGGTGAGCGTGGCCTGCTTGTTGACCCCCTGGGCTTCGCCGGTGAGGGCCGATTCGCGCAGTTGCAGGTTGGAGGACTCCAGCAGACGGCCATCGGCGGCCACCTGGTCGCCCGCTTCCAGCAGCATGATGTCGCCGGGGACGAGATCCTGGGAGGGCACCTCCTGCAGGCGGCCATCGCGCTGCACCCGCACGCTGGGGGAGGCCATCTGCTTGAGGGCGGCCAGGGCTTTTTCGGCCCGGCTCTCTTGCAGGTAGCCCAGCACGCCATTGAGAATGACGATGGCCGAAATTGCGATCGCATCTTTAGGAAATTCTTGGTTGCGCACGGCCAGCACCGCCGACACCACCGCCACCGCCATCAGCATCAGCAGCATGATGTTGGTGAACTGGTCGAGCAAAATGCGCCAGGTGGGCCGCCCGCCCACCTCCTCCAGCTCGTTGGGGCCGTACTGCTGGCGGCGCTCCAGCACGGTCTGGGCCGCGAGCCCCTGGTCGGCGCTGCTGTCGAGCTGGCCGAGGGCCTGGTCGATGCCGACGGTGTGCCAGGCGGGGTTGGGGGCGGGGGAAAGGTCATTCATGGAGCGCTACCGGCTACCGTTGGATCTATCGCTTTAATGGTATAGCCTTGACCAGGGCTAAAGAGCGGAGTCAATAGGAGGATTTTTGGGGAGCAAGTCAACCCCAGCGCCATGGTCTGCAAAATCCTGACCGCGATCGTAAATAGAGGCTGGGGGGTGCGGCGGCTGTGGCTGCTGCTGCTGCCCCTGCTGCTGAGCGGCTGTCTGCGCTACGACCTCACCCTGCGCTTTGACCACCAGAGCCACGGCCAGATTTTGCAGACCATCGACCTCAGCGATCGCGGCGCGGCCCTGGCCCAGCCCACCCTGGCCCCCTGGCTAGAGCAGCTGAGGGTGCGATCGCGCCCCCTCGGTGGCCAGCTCATCACGCCCCGCCAGCCGCCCCAAACCGTCACCCTGGCGGTGCCCTTTAGCACCGCCGCCGACTTAGTCGAGCGATTTCAGCAGGTTTTTGCCGACCCCGAGGCCGGGGATACATCAGCGGATACCGCCTACCTTCAGCTGCCCGGCTGGGGGCCCGTGCCCTTTGCCCTGGCGGTGGAGCAGCGCAACTGGCTGCTGGCCAGCCGCACCCACCTCACCTACCGCCTCGACCTCCAAACTCTGCCCCCTAATCCCGACAGCCCTGGGCCCGACAGTCCCGGCCCCGACGGCTCCGGCCCCGACAGCTCCGGCCCCGACGGCCCCAGCGGCCCCAGCGACCCCGCCCCCTGGGCCGACCTGCGCTTTCGGCTCCAGGTGCCCTGGGGGCTGGCCCAGATTGCGCCCACCGCCACGCCCCCCCTGGCTGTCGATGGCACCGGCGCCACCTGGCCCCTGGCCCCCGGCACCACCACCGCCATTGATGTCGTGTTTTGGCTGCCCAACCCCATCGCCATCGGCAGCCTGGGCATTGTCGCCCTGGTGCTGGCCGGGTACGGGCTCCGCTACCGCATACTCAAACCCGTGCGCCCCAGCTAGGCCCGCCCCGCCTTCACAAAAACCTTTCGCCAAAGTTAAAGTCTGCCTGGTTAAATAAGTTTTATCCAAGCGATGGGAGGCCCGCAGCCATGAGGCAGATCAATTTCGTCGTTATTTTTGTCATTGCCCTGGCCCTGGTGCTATTCGGCATTGAGAATACCGAGCCGGTGATCATCCACATCGCCCCGGGCGTGGATGTCGAAGCGCCCCTGTGCGTGGAGCTGATTATCGCCATGGGCATTGGCGCGGTGTTTGCCTGGGTGTTTAGCGTCTGGGCCCAGGTGCAGGGCTACATGTCGGTGGGCAAGCAGGTGCAGCAGCGCGAGCTGCGCATTCAGCAGCTCGAAGAAGACGTGCAGCGCTACCAGGTCAAGCTCGAAGAACAGAGCCTGATGCTGCCCGCCGCCCCGGTCGAAGACGGCGAAGCGGTCGCCTAGGGTCGCCCCAGCGGAGCCGGAGGGGCGGGCCAGATCGCCCGTCACCACAGCCACTATGCCGCAGTTGTTATGATTTAGCGGATGGACTAGATGTTGCGCTAGAGAATGCGTCATGGGGTCTGGCGACGGTAATTTGGACGGGGATTTGACTAAACCTACGCAGCGCCCGCTGCTCAAGGGGGCCTCCCGGTTTGCCGGGGGTGCGGCCCTGGGTGCTGTGCTCGTTGCGCTGCCGCTCTCCTACGGCTCTCCCGTCAGCCTTGAGCCCATGCAGATCGCCAAGGCCGGTTTTGTCATCCTCGGGTGCGGGGTGATAGCGATGCTCCGGGGACAAGCGCTCATCAATGCGGTGATGGAGTCGCTAGGCAAAACGGGCCTTTGAGCTATCATGGGCCGATAGCCACGCCATGGCGACTCAGACAGCGGGGGCTGTCTAGCGATCTTCAAGCTTTTCTGCACCGCCTGATCTATGTCATCGTCCCTGGCTCAAACTGCGATCGCATTTCTCATTGACCTCGCCGATCAGGGTGAAATCGACCCCTGGGATGTCAAAGTCATCGACGTGATCGATCGCTTTTTGTCGCTGCTCAAAAGCCAGGCCGAAGCCCTGGCCAGCCAGGGCCGCACCCCCTACGAAGCCAACCTGTCGGAGTCGGGCCAGGGGTTTCTCTACGCCTCTATGCTGGTGCTGCTCAAGGCCGACACCATGGTGCGGGCCGAGGCCGAGGCCGAGGCCGAAGCCAACCCCGAAGAGGTGTGGGAAGACGACGCCATGCCCGAGCTGGTGCCCCTGCCGCGCCACCTGGAGCGCCACCTGCACCGGCGGGCCGTGGCCCCCATTCCCCAGCGGCGACAGGTCACCCTGCAAGAGCTGATTCAGCAGCTCGAAACCATGGCCACCGTGATGGCCGACCACACCCCCCGGCTGCGGGCCCGGCGGGCCCGGCCCCAGCCCCAGCGCCAGGCGGTGCGCGCCATTGCCCAGCTGGCCCACCAGGAAAACCTCTCCGAAATTGCCGCCGCCCTCGAAGCCTTCCTCGACCAGTACTGGGACGAGCTGGGCGACGACCTGCTGTGGATCGACTTTGAGCACCTGCTGCACCAGTGGCCCCAGTTTAAGCCCGCCGATCTCGAAGACGCCCACGCCTTTGACACCCCCCACGCCGAGGCCGTCCACGAAAAAGTGGGAGTGTTTTGGGGGCTGCTGTTTCTCTCGGCCCAGTCGAAGGTGGAGCTGGCCCAGGAAAGTTTTTACAGCGATCTCAGGGTAAGAAACCTCAATCGCGCCCCAATCACGGCAGAAGAGGCCGAATTGCCGTCTTTTATGCTGCCAGACTAAAGCTAGAGCGCCCTGGCGACAGCTACCGTTTGCCGATTTGCCGGGCTATTTTAAAGGAAGTGTAATAACTCCTTGAAGGCGGGCCGGGTTACCCATGGCCTGGTTTTAGGCCCTGTTAGCATGGCCGAGTGCCATCGCTCTGGGGGGGGTGGTTGCCCTAGCGCTCTCCGGGGTAACCTGGCCTCTAATTCCCCTGGTCTACCCTAATTTATTCCTCGTACACTAAAGGATTCTATTTTTATGAAAGCCATGATTCTGGCTGCCGGCAAGGGTACTCGCGTGCGGCCCATCACCTACACCATTCCCAAACCCATGATTCCGATCATGCAGAAGCCGGTGATGGAATTTTTGCTTGAGCTGCTGCGCCAGCATGGCTTTGACCAAATTATGGTGAATGTCAGCCACCTGGCCAACGAAATCGAGGGCTACTTCCGCGACGGCCAGCGGTTTGGGGTGGAGATTGCCTACTCCTTTGAGGGCCGCATCGAGGAGGACGGCGGACTGGTGGGCGACGCCATTGGCTCCGCCGGGGGGATGCGCAAAATTCAGGACTTTTCGCCCTTCTTTGACGACACCTTTGTGGTGCTCTGCGGCGACGCGCTGATCGATCTCGACCTCTCCGAGGCGGTGCGTCGCCACCGCGAAAAGGGATCCATCGCCACCATCATCACCAAAACCGTGCCCCTCAAGCAGGTGCCCAGCTACGGCGTGGTGGTCACCGACGCCGAGGGCCGGGTCAAGTCGTTCCAGGAAAAACCCTCGGTGGAAGAGGCGCTCAGCACCGAGATCAATACCGGTATCTATATCTTTGAGCCGGAGGTGTTTAACTACATTCCGTCGGGCTGCTCCTTTGACATTGGGGGCGACCTGCTGCCCAAGCTGGTGGCGGCCAATGCCCCGTTCTACGGCATTCCCATGGAGTTTGAGTGGGTCGATATCGGCAAGGTGCCCGACTACTGGCGCGCCATTCAAGATGTGCTGACCGGGGTGGTCAACCTGGTGGATATTCCCGGCCACGAGATTCGCCCCGGCGTGTACGTGGGCCTGAATGTGAAGGCCAACTGGGACAAGGTGAATATCGAAGGGCCGGTGTACATCGGCGGCATGACCCACATCGAAGACGGGGCCACCATCATTGGCCCCAGCGCCATCGGCAACAACTGCTCGATCTGTAGCGGTGCCATTGTCGATAAGAGCGTGATCTTTGAATACTCGCGCATTGGCCCCGGTGTGCGCCTGGTGGATAAGCTGGTGTTTGGTCGCTACTGCGTGGATAAAACCGGTGCCTCCATCGACATGAAGGCGGCGGCCCTCGACTGGCTGATCACCGATACGCGGCAGCAGTTTCCGCTGATGCCGCCGGTGGAGCACCGTGCGATCGCAGAACTGCTGGAGCAGCACATCTAGAGCATTGCACAACAGCTAACGCGCAGCGCCAGGGCGGTA
>DATIVG010000189.1:0-2275 GCA_035466075.1 Nodosilinea sp.
GAGGCCGAGATCGCCTACGCCACCCTGGCCCTGGTCACCGACTACGACTGCTGGCACCCCGACCACGACAGCGTCACTGTCGAAATGGTGATCGGCAACCTGCAAAAAAATGCCGTCAACGCCCAGCGGGTGATTCGCGAAGTGGTCAACCGCATTGCCGCCCACCCGCCCGAGTCGGAGGCCCACTCGGCGCTGAAGTACGCCATCATTACGCCGCTCGATAAGGCTCCGGCGGCGACCCTAGATAAGCTCAACCTGCTGTTGAAGAAGTATCTTCCCTAACCAAAAACCCCGGATTTTTTGAAAAATCCGGGGTTTTTTAACCTACAGCAAGCAGCCTAAACGGTATCTACACCTGCACTAGGCGCTGCAACGGCGGGGGCGCTTACGCTCTGACTTTTTTTGTCGCCGATCGCCTGGGCGGCGTTGCTGTCGGGGCGGTCATAGGCCGCGCGTATCCAGCCTCGCAACCGCTCATGACGCTAGGGCAATTGTAGAATGCCAATCGAGAGCATTCACCCCGCCATGCGCATACTGCTAGTCGAAGACGAACGTGACCTGGGGGCGGCCATCCAGCGCGATCTGCGGCGCGAGAAGTACGTGGTCGATTGGGTGCAGAATGGCGAAGACGCCTGGCACCTGCTGGGCAATGGGGCCCAAACCTACACCCTGGGCGTTTTTGACTGGCTGCTGCCGGGGCTGAGCGGCGTGGAGCTGTGCCAGAGGCTGCGATCGCAGGGTACCCCCCTGCCGGTTTTGCTGCTCACCGCCAAAGATCGGCTGCACGATAAAGTAGAAGGGCTAGACGCCGGGGCCGACGACTACCTGGTCAAACCCTTCGGCGTGGAAGAACTGCTGGCGCGGCTGCGGGCATTGCAGCGGCGATCGCCCGCCTTTCAGCCCACCCAGCTCCAGGTCGGGGGCCTACTGCTCGACTACGGCACCTCCACCGCCGCCCTGGCCGACTCGGCCCAGCAGCCCCTACCCCTCACCACCAAAGAGTTTCAGCTGTTGGAATACTTTATGCAGCACCCCAACCAAATTTTGTCGCGCGAGCAGCTGATGAACCGGGTGTGGTCGCTCCAGGCCGACCCCATGAGCAACGTGGTGGCGGCGCAGATTCGGCTGCTGCGCAAAAAGCTGGCCGACCACGGCTGCGACGGGCTGATCGAAACCGTCTACGGCATGGGCTATCGGTTCAATGCGGCTCTCTAAACTCGCGCTCGCCAAACCTGCCCCCTACGCCCGCCCCTTCTGGCTCACCCGCTGGCGGCTCACCGCCCTCTACGCCAGCACCATGGGGGCCATCTTAACCGCCACCGCCATCGGCTTTTACCTGGCCATGGCCCAAGACCACCGCCGCGAGATCGACCACCGCCTGGAGACCGTCGCCAGCACCCTCCACGACAGCCTCGAACCCTCCCTCAACCAGCCCGGCCAGCTCACGCCCCTGGTCTTGCAAATTTTGCCTGACCTCTGTACCACCTCGGCGGGCTGCTCCGCTCCGCCCGATCGCCACGTGCTGGGCCTGCTGCACCAGCAGGGCTACTACCTGCGACTGCTAGATTTGTCTGGGCAGAGGGTGGCGATCGCCGGGGATCCCCCCGACCAGGTCATCCATCCCACCGGCGCGGGCCTCCACACGCTGCACAAGGCCGATGGGGCCACCTACCGCCAGATGTCGCTGCCGCTGAAAAATGCTGCCGGCATCCCCTGGGGTTACCTTCAGGTGGGCAGTTCCCTAGAAATGTTGGACCAGCACCTGAGCTGGGTCCGGTGGGCTCTGCTGTTGGGGTTGCCCCTCGCCCTGGGGCTGGTGTGGGCCGTGAGCTGGTGGGTGGCGGGCCTTGCCATTCGCCCCGCCTACCGGGCCTACCGGCAAATTCAGCAGTTCACCGCCGATGCCGCCCACGAGCTGCGCACCCCCCTGGCGGCGATTCGCCTGTCCACCGAGTCGGCCAGCCGCGTCGAGCCGATGGCGACTACCGAGGCCCAGGGGGTGCTACAGGTGGTGAATCGCCAAACCCAGCGCCTCACCACCCTGGTCAACGATCTGCTGATTCTTGCCCGCCTAGAGCAGGCTGACGATCGCTCGGCGGCCACCCTGGTCTACCTGCCCGACCTGGTCAACGACATCGCCGAAGAATTTGCCGCCCTGGCCCTGGCCAAAGGCATTCACCTGAGCACAGTTGCCCCCGACGCCAAACCGCTGACCGTGCGCGGCCACGAGTCTGAACTCTATCGGCTGCTGCTCAATATTGTCGGCAATGCCCTG
>DATIVG010000190.1:0-6108 GCA_035466075.1 Nodosilinea sp.
GACTGCCAGAACACCTACAAGGGCAAGGTCGTCTACGGCAAAGACGCCTTCTCAGACCTGCACTTCATGGATAAGCTGATGCCCGCCAAGGCAGCGGGGAATTGGGATGACTTGAGCGGGTTTTTGGATGAAGCGGAGGCGTTGGGGAGTGATGGAGTGACGGAGTTGGGGAGTGATGGAGTGATGGAGTTGGGGAGTGATGGAGCTACCCCATCACCCCATCACCCCATCACCCCATTACCCCTCGACACCACCCGCTCCGAGGCCGTAGACTCCACCATCCCCCGCCCCACCCCGCCCTTCTGGGGCACGCGGGTACTCACCCCGGCGGATATTTCGCTGGAGGAGGTGTTTGGCTACCTCGACCTGCAAGCGCTGTTCGTCGGCCAGTGGCAGTTTCGCAAGCCCCAGGAGCAGCCCCGCGACGAGTACGACGCGTTTCTGAAGGAAACCGTTCATCCCATTCTCGATGAGTGGAAAGCGCGGATTCTGGCGGAAAACCTGCTGCATCCCCAGATCGTCTACGGCTACTTCCCCTGCCTAGCCGAGGGAAATTCGCTGCACATCTACGATCCGTCGGTGGTGGATGCATCACCCCAACACCCCAACACGCCAATACCCCAACACCCTGATCCCATCGCCACCTTCACCTTCCCCCGGCAAAAATCTTTGCGGCGGCTGTGCATTGCCGATTTCTTTTTGCCCAAGGAGCTGGCTAAGCCCGGTGAGTTTGACGTGTTCCCCATGCAGGCGGTGACGGTGGGCGAAATTGCCACGGAGTTTGCCCAAAAGCTGTTTCAGGCGGATCAATACACCGACTACCTCTACTACTACGGTCTGTCGGTGCAGACGGCGGAAGCCCTGGCGGAGTGGTGCCACACCCGCATTCGCCGCGAGCTGGGCTTTGGCGACCTGGAGCCTGAGACCCTACGGGAAATCCTTCAACAGCGCTACCAGGGGTCGCGCTACAGCTTTGGCTACCCGGCCTGCCCCAACATGGCTGACCAGCCGGTGCAGCTGGAGCTGCTGAAGGCGGAGCAGATTGGCATGACCATCGACGAGAGTGAGCAGCTCTACCCGGAGCAGTCCACGACGGCGATTGTGGCCTACCACCCGGCGGCCAAATACTTCAGTGCGTGAGGCGGTTCAGCGGCGCTGGCTACGGCTAGAGGTCTCGGCCGGAGAGCAGAGCCCAAAACTCCTTTCCGCCCAGGGTAGCTCCGCCGGCGGCGGGCAGTAATCCATCGGGAGAGGACTCTAAATTGGGTCGGAGACGGCTGTATTTGAGCACTCTGCCGCCGTAGCGCCAGCCGATGCGATCGCAGAACCGGTGCCAGATCTGATCGCCCGGATATTCCCCATCCAGGGTGGCCCCGCAGCTTTTATAGATTTTCTTTTGAACGCTAAATCCAAATTTGCCGCGACTGTGTTTTGTCCATAGCGCATTGATGGCCTTGAGGTCGGTGTAGGGAAAATTTATGAGATCCTGGCGGTCAAACCACTGCCCTTCTTCTTTGCCCACGGTAGTGATCATGAGTCGATAGGTTTCTTGATCGGCCTCCTGCCAGAGGCAGTCTTGCAAGAGCCTCTCCAGCCTTTGGTATTTGGAGTCTTGGGTGACGTCTTCGAGGTCTTTGAGAAGCGCCTTGAGATCGTCCTGAACTTTGTCGGGGCGGGGGTACTCTCGGAGGGCGACGGCGGCGAGTTCAGCGGCTTCGCCGTCCAGGGCGCAGGCCTGGCGAATCACCTGGTTGAGAAACCCTGGGGCGAGCTGGGCGGTGTAGAGCAGCACCGTTTCGCGCCAGAGTGCCTCGTTCCAGTTTTGCAGCACCATCTCAGAATGCTGCTGCTGGATATCTTTGTCTTCGGACTTGGCCAACCAGGTGGCGGCAAAAAAGCCCTGGAACGAGGCGTGGGGAAACTCAAACTCATTGGGCTCGCGCTCCACCAGCAGTTCGCTGATATCGACAATCGACCGCAGCCAGTCGGCGGGGTCAACCTCCTCGTCTCGCAGCAGCCGATGCTGGCTCAGGAAGTGCAGCAGCGTCGCCCGGTTGATGGTGAGGCGCT
The DNA here is from genome assembly GCA_035466075.1 of Nodosilinea sp. GTDB lineage: Bacteria > Cyanobacteriota > Cyanobacteriia > Phormidesmidales > Phormidesmidaceae > Nodosilinea. The sequence continues at coordinate 2,071 of DATIVG010000190.1, forward strand.
TGGCCTTTGACGTCACCATGCCGATAGCGATCGATTGCAGCAGCGCCATGCTTTTGCGGTAGGGCAAGGGCATGGGAATCAGCCGGGCGCGGGGGCGAGCGTCGAGCTGAAGGTCGCAGATGCGCCGGTAAAGGCCAAGGCGCTGGCGGGGCAGCTCGGCGACCGGGTCGTAGCGGTGGTAGGTGACCAGCATGTTGAGCAACAGCGGGTTTTCGGCCATGTAGCCCAGCTCGTCGCGGCGGGCGTGCAGCTGGGTGAGCAGATTGTTGGCGCGCTCGGTGGCGACCGCCTGGGCTTGGCGACGCTGCCGTTCGCTGCGGCAGCAGCGCTCTTGGCAGAGGTACCAGCGCCGAATGAAGGCACTTTGCTGGTCAGGGTTGAACTTGTTGACGTAGATGGGGATGGTGGGTTTTTGGGCGACGTAGTCTCGATATCCAGCCGGGCGCGAGGTGAGAATGAACACCGATTCGGCGTACTCAGCCATTTGATCGCTGAGCCACCGGCTCACCTGGGGGCGCTTGTCGCTGGGGATTTCGTCAAACCCGTCAAACATGACTAGAGCTTTGCCCTGGGTGAGGAGCTTGGCGGCCCAGACCGGGGGCACGACCAGGGGATGATTTTTTGACAGGTGGGGCAGGTAGTGGTCAGTAATGAGGTGGGGCAGGCTGGGGGGCTGGGGATGGGTGAGGATATCGACCCAGTCGCGCAGGCGCAGCAGCATCGGCACCAGGCGGGGGGCCCGGTGGCGGCGGTATTTGCCCTGGCCGTAGATCAGGCTGATGTGGCGCAGCAGGGTGGTTTTGCCCATGCCGCCCTTGGCCAAAATGCTCATCTGCCGAAACTTGCGGTCTTTGCGGGTGCGGGCCAGCAGTTGCCAAATGTCGAGGTTCTCAGACTGCAAGCTGGGGTCGTTTTGCCACCGGTCGCGGGTGACCAGGGGGCCTTTATCGAGGGCCCCGCTGCTGATTGCCCCGCTGAGGTCCAGGGGCACAAAGACTTCTTCGAGCAGGGGGATGGCGGTGCGGTCAGGATTAAAGCCCTCGACGATAAACTCTTCGCACAGGCGGGTTTGCTGTCGCAGGTAGCGGGCGGTGAAGTCGGAGCGCAGCTGAGCCCACAGGTCGATCAGCGCTTGCTCGGCGGCGGCGATCAGCCAGTCGATGAGCTGGCCGAGTTTGGGGGCGAGCTTTTTGCCCAGCTCGATGGCGACCCAGGCGATGGCGGCGGCGACAAAACATGCGATCGCATCTCGCCAGAGCCCAGCGGTGGCGTTGGTGATGCCGCCAAACCCAATCGCACCGGGAATGCCAAAGGAGATGAGCTTGTGGTCAAGCAGCTGAAAAATGCGCTCAACGGTGGTAGAAGGGGAGCCTGGGGGTTCGGCGGCCATGGGGCAAAGTCAGACGCACGCTTACCCCATAGTATTCGCAAGCTCAGAAATCAATCCGGCCGATGCTGATTTGCTCCGAACTGTATGACTCAGAGCGAGGTTACTCACAACGGCACTAGCGATCGCGGCCCCCCAGGCCCAGCGGCAGCGGCGGCAGACCAGCGGCAAACAGCGCCAGGGCCGGATTGAACTCCGACTCCAGATCTGGAGCCTCATCCGGGTGGGCCGCAGCTCCGCTGGCGGCGCGGGCCGCTTCGAGCCCGCCAAAGTCAAAGAGATCGGGGTCGGCCAGCTGCGATGGGGCCACGTTTTGCAAACTGCGAAACAGGGTTTCGGTGCGGCCCGGCCACTGCTTTTCCCAGCTGTGCAGCATCTCCTTGATTTGGGCGCGCTGCAGGTTGGCCTGGGAGCCGCACAGGGTGCAGGGGATAATCGGAAACTCGCGGTAGCGGGCATAGCGGGCGATGTCGGCCTCGGGGCAGTAGGCCAAAGGCCGAATGACGATGTGGCGGCGGTCGTCGGTGAGCAGTTTGGGGGGCATGGCCTTGAGCTTGCCGCCGTGGAACAGGTTTAAGAATAGAGTCTCCACCATGTCGTCGCGGTGGTGGCCCAGGGCGATCTTGGTGGCCCCCTCCTCGGCGGCGACCCGGTAGAGCACGCCCCGGCGCAGGCGCGAGCACAGCCCGCACATGGTTTTGCCCTCGGGTATCACCCGCCGCACGGTGCTGTAGGTGTCTTGCTCGACGATGCGGTAGGGCACGCCGATGGCCTCAAAGTACTCGGGCAGCACCTGGGCGGGAAAGCCCGGCTGCTTTTGATCGAGGTTTACCGCCAAAATGTCGAAATTGACCGGGGCGCGGCGCTGGAGGTGGCGCAGTATGTCGAGCAGGGTGTGGGAGTCTTTGCCGCCCGAAACGCAGACCATGACCCGATCGCCCTCGTGGATCATGCCGTAGTCGGCGATCGCCTGGCCGACGCGCGATCGCAAAAACCCCTGGAGCTTTTTGAAGCTGTTGGACGTGGGCTGCTTAACTCCGGCCATCGGCCTGCTCTCCTGCCATGCGTAATGTCTAAAAATTCTCGCCCCGTTTCTAGTCTAAAGCGCCGGGGCCTCCCCCCACGGGGGAAGAACGCTGGGCCCCGGGTGCCGCCGCCTTTATGAAGCTTACACAAAGACTCGGTAGCTTAAAGCACTGTTAAACAGTCCTTTACCGCCCCGCTGCGGCCCCTCTGATAGGGTATTTATGTAAAAACACTGACATTTCAGTCTGGTTTGATGACCGGGCTGGAGGCAAGTTTTGGAGCTTTAACGCGTGCCTTGAGAATATCTGAATAGGACTTTGCCCCAGGCAAGGTTCGTGTCTGGGCTGGCCTGAGTTTGCCTTTTGCGGGGTCAGTCTGTCGCGCTCTGTGGTTTAGAGCACACCAAATTTTTGAAGGCGTAGAAATCTGCACAAAATCTCAGCTCCATGCGGCGTGGAGCCGATTTTGTGCGGCTAAAAACTGGTTTTTTGGGAGTGATTGGTTCTCATGGCAACTTCGGTTTTTATTAACGAATTTCATTACGACAACACCGGCACCGATGTCGGCGAATTTATCGAGATCGCGGCCCCGACTGGCACCGATTTGACCGGCTGGAGCCTGGTGCTGTACAACGGCTCCAATGGCACCAGCTACACCACCACCTCGCTGAGCGGCTTGACCCTGGCGGATCAGGGCAACGGCTTTGGCACCCTGTCGATTAGCTACCCCAGCAACGGCATTCAAAATGGCTCACCCGACGGCATTGCCCTGGTCAACAACAGCGGCGCGGTGGTGCAGTTCCTCAGTTATGAGGGCACGTTTGTAGCCACCAATGGCCCGGCGGCGGGGCTGACCAGCACCGACATTAGCGTGCAAGAGGCCGGCACCGAGGCGATTGGCCTTTCCCTACAGCTGACCGGGACTGGCGCTACCTACGAGGACTTCACCTGGGCCCCTCCCGCCGCCCAAACCCCCAACGCCGTCAACGGCAATCAAACCTTTGCGGGGGCGGTGTCTGGGGTGAATGCGTCGATCACTGAAATTCACTACGACAATGTTGGCGCTGACACCGACGAGTTTGTGGAAATCACTGCCAATGCCGGCGCCGATTTGAGTGGCTACAGCCTGGTTTTCTACAACGGCAATGGCGGCGCGGTCTATGGCACCGTTGCCCTCAGCGGTGTGGTGTCGGATCAGGGCAACGGTCGGGGTACGGTCGTGGTTGATTTTGCCGGCATTCAAAATGGGGCACCCGACGGTGTGGCCCTGGTTGATGCCGAGGGCAATGTACTTGAATTCCTCAGCTACGAGGGGTCGTTCACGGCGGTGGGCGGTGCAGCCAACGGCCTCACCAGTGTTGACATTGGCGTGGCAGAAGATGGCGACACCTCCGTTGGCCAATCGCTACAGCTGATCGACGGAGTCTGGACTGGCCCCCTGACTGCCACCAAAGGCGCGGTCAACAGCGCGGATAATGGCGGCGGCGATGACGGCGGCGGCGACAATGGCGGCGGCGATCTAGAACTGACGGCGATTTACACCATTCAAGGGGCTGCGCACAGTTCGGCGCTGGTGGGCCAGGCGGTCGCAACCCAGGGCATTGTCACCGCTGTGGATACCAACGG
>DATIVG010000191.1:0-31273 GCA_035466075.1 Nodosilinea sp.
AGACCCGGTGGCTGAGCGCCACTGGCGGGCCTGGGCCGAGCAGCACGGGGTTGACTACGAGGCAATCGCCCGCATTCACCACGGTCGCCCTACGGTGGAGACCATGCGTGAGGTTGCGCCCCAGGTCGATGCGGCTGAGGAGGCCCACCGCAAAGAGTCGGCGGAGGCGGATGACACTGAGGGGTTGGAGCTTTATCCCGGTGTGAAGGCGCTTTTGGCCGAGCTGCCGACTGAGCGTTGGGGGGTGGCCACCAGCGGCACTCGCCGCACGGTCTCGATTCGCTTTCCGCATTTGGGACTGCCGGAGCCAGTGGTGATGGTGACCGCCGACGATGTGGAGCAGGGCAAGCCTGCGCCCGACCCTTACTTGCTGGCGGCTGAGCGCATGGGGTTGGCCCCCGCCGACTGTTTGGTAATTGAGGATGCCCCAGCTGGGGTTGAGGCGGCTAGAGCTGCCGGGGCCAGGGTGGTGGCGGTGACGACCACCAATGGGGCCGAGGCACTCAAAAGGGCAGATGCGATCGCACCTGCCCTTGCCGCCATCAAAATCACCGTTGAGCCCACTGGGCTATTGGTTCAGGTGCCTGACCGGCAGTAACCTGCCAGCTACGCCTGCTGCCAGAGTTCTAGCACTTCCCCCTCGGGCATCCAGGTGGCGATTTCCTCAATGCGATCGGCGGAGAGCTCCTGCTTGGTGGCGGCAAATACCGCCTTCACCGCCCGGTTGCGGGCCGTGTATTTGTCCTCATCGAGGCGCTTCAGGCCCCCTTCGTTGGCGACTCGAAACAAAAAGCGATCGGAGTCGATTTTGAAGATGCCGGGGCCCTGCCAGGGCGGACGAACCCGGCTGAGAAAGCCCACCAGCGGGTTGGTGTCTTTCCACAGCTCGACCAAGTCCATGCGCAGCGACTTGTCGCCAGCATTGGGTAGGGTCTCTTCGTTGACCAATTCGTCGGCGACGCGGTCGGCGGCCTCGGTGGTCATCAGGTCGCGCATGACGCGAAAGACGACTTCGGTAAAGTCGCGGGCGTCGTAGGCGTTAGAAAAGCCGCCTTCGAGGGTGACTTTTTCTAAAAAAGGCCGATCCCGATCGGCAATTGCGGCCTGGGGCTGCCCAGCGGCGGCCAAATTTTTGTCTCTGGTAGCATCTACCATGCTGATTTCCTTTGTGAATTCAACGGCGAATCCGCCTGTAGAACACACGTTAAGAAATATTGCCAGAGTTCTCGTCCCTCAGAGGGATGGGTTCGCCAGGGTCAATGGGTAGAGATCGGTCGCCCCCCTTCGCCGACCAAAACTGCCGCCGCGCAAAACCGCCCCAGGCTAAAAGGGAAAGGGCTTCCAGGGAATCCAGGTGGCCCAGAGCTGGGCCAGGGTGCCGTCGGCCAGGGTGGCGGCCAGGGCGGCATTGAGGGCGGCATTCAGGGTGGGGTTAGTTTTGGGGGTTGCGATCGCAAAGGGCACCCGCGTCGGCAGATGGAAGGCTATCTCCAGCGAGGGGTCGTCTTCGGCGGCCACCACCAGTACCAGCTCATCGTCGATCAGCGCGTCGATCTCTCCGGCCCGCAGGGCGGCCAGCATTTCGGGCAGCACCCGATCGCTGCCGGGGTAGGGCACCGCCGTAGCGCCAGGGAAGCCCTCCACCAGGGCAATGTTGGTGCTGTCGGCCAGGCCCCCCACCCGCTTGCCCGCCAGGTCGGCCACCGAGGCTATGCCGCTGCCCTTTTTCACCAGCACCGACTCGTCAAAGAGGCCGTAGGGCTCGGTGAAATCGACCACCTGTAGGCGCTCTGGGGTAATGGCCTGGTTAAACCACACCGCGTCGTAGCGCCCGGTGGCCAGGCAGGTGTAAAACTCGGCCATGGGCAGGTTGTGCCACACCGGGGTAAGGCCAAGGTGCCCACAGACCGCGCGGGCCAGCTCGGGCTCGTAGCCGGTGCGGTGGTCTGCGGCGGCCAGAAAGCTCATGGGGCGGGCGTCGAAGTCGCTGGCGGCAATGTGCAAAATGCCCGGCTCCAGGGTGAGGCTGGTGAGAGATTCGGTCGCAGGTAACGGGGGACACATAATCTTTGGGGGGAGAACTTATTATGACAAGTACATAGGGCCGCCCCAGATTTGTCAACTAAGTTGCGCATCTGCGTTCACGACAACCGCCCGATGCTGGCCCTCAAAGGAACGCCCTGGGCCAGAGACCGCCTCCAGGCGGCCCCCCAAAACTGGATCAGCTCAGGCCAGATCCGTCCAGCCTGAGCCGTTGGAATCGATCTGGCCTGAGCCCTCCAGATAGCGCGTGGGGTAAGTATTGCCGGTTCTGTTCCAGCCCTCTGTTCTAGCTCTGAAGGCAAGCTTGGCCTCGCCCCCTGTTCTTTGCCACCACCCACCCTGTTTGCAATGAACTACCAACCCATTCAGCTCTCCCCAGCGCAAATTCAGCAATTCCAAACCGATGGGTTTCTGATTCTGGAAAACTTTTTGCCGCCCGACTACACCCAGCGCCTGGCCGACCGGCTCGACCCCATCTTCCACGGTGAGTTTGAGACCGGCATTTACCCCGACGAGTGGCACTGGCGGCCCCGCATGAGCCTGCCCGACATCACCCGCGAAATCTGCAACGGCTGGAAGTGCGATCGCACCATCGCCAGCCTGGTGCTCTCCGCCGAGATTGGCCGCCTCAGCGCCCTGCTCGCCGGGTGGGATGGCGCCCGCATCGGCCAGGACAGCCTGTGGATGAAACCCCCCGGGGCCCAGGCCATCGCCATGCACCAGGACGGCGTCTACATCGACTTTCTAGAGCCCGCCGAAATGATCACCTGCTGGGTCGCCCTCGATCGCGCCACCGCCGCCGACGGCACCCTGGTCTACGCCAAAGGCTCTCACCAATGGCCCATCTCTAGCGTCGAAGGCGAGTTCCACGCCCCCACCAAAGACTACCGCTGGGCCATGCTGCAAGCCGCCGAAAATGCCGGCGTCAGCGAACCCGAACTGGTCGTCGTCGATGTACCCGCCGGGGGCTGCGCCTTCCACCACGGCCGCACCTGGCACGGCCTCGGCCCCACCACCCGCACCGAGGGCATGTTTCGCAGCATCGGCCTGCACACCCTGCCCGCCGCCGCCCAATTTCACCCCACCAATCCCCAGGGCTACATCTACGGTCGCTACAAGCGCGTCGGCCACACCGACATGGATGAAAGCTTTTTCCCCATTCTCTGGCGCAGCGACGGCTACCGCAGCCCCCACCTGGCCGACTACTGCGCAGACCCGTTAGCCCAAGCAGCCCTAGCGACGGTCTGATTAGGCAGAGAGTTTTGAGTTCTGAGTTTTGAATGTTGAATTCTTGCTGTCCGCCATCAATTCAAAACTCAAAACTTCCCCCACCTCCCCACCCTCCCTAACTCCCCCACCCCCTACTCCCCCCATGCCCACCAAAACCTGGAACGGCCTCCCCTTTACCGGCCTCAGCGAAGACTTCGACCCCCAGTGGTTGCTCACCCCCGCCCAGCAAGCCCTGCAAACCCGGCTGATCGAGCTGTGCGCCCAGGTGCTCAGGCCCAACGCCATCACCTCTGACCGCAACCTCATCTACCCCCGCAAAAACTTCGAGGCGCTGGCCTCCCTGGGGCTGCTCAGCCTGTTTGTGCCCAAGGAATGGGGCGGCCTGGGCGAAAACCACGTGTGCGCCGCCATGGTGGTCGAAACCATCGCCCGCTACGGCTGCCCCAGCACGGCCATGTGCTACACCATGCACCTGGGGGCGGTGGCGGCGGCCCTGTTTCGCGCCCATGACAGCCCTGAATTGCAGAGCTTGTTAAAGCGGCTGGATAGCGAGGTGCTGATCGGCACTCTCTCCTACTCCGACCCCGAGACCGGCTCCCACTTCTGGTACCCGGTCTCCTCCCAGGCCAAGGCCACCCCCGACGGCTGGCAGGTGCACAAAAAAGCCTCCTGGACGACCTCGGCGGGCTTTGCCGACTGGTACATCGTGCAGACCACCAGCCCCCACTTCGACGGCGATTTTTCAGATCTCTCCTGCTTTCTCATCTACGCCGACGAGGTGCAGGCCGAGCCCCACAAGTGGGATGCCCTCGGTTTGCGCGGCAACCAGTCGGGCACGCTGCGGGTAGAGGGGGTGACGGTACCCTGCGATCGCATGGTCGGCCCCGAGGGCGACGGCACCGCCTCCAACGACGAAATCGTCGATCCCTTCTTCCTGCTCTGCTCGTCGGCCTGTTGGAATGGCATTGCCCTCGGGGCGATCGACATCGCCAAGGCCCACGTCACCCGCAAAAAGCACGTCGATGTGGGCATGCGCGTCGCCGACTATCCCACCATTCAGGACTACTTCGGCGAGGCCATCATCGACACCAGCGCCTGTCGCCTGTTCACCTTTTCCATGGGCCAGCTCATGGATCAGCTCACCAACGACTGCGACTGGAGCCTCCACGCCGACATTGCCGCCCTGCCCCGCTCTGCCCACCTGCACTGGTACTGGCAAATCAAGTTCGAGGCGGCTAAGAATGTGGCCCACGTCTGCGACAAAATGCTCCACGCCTGCGGCGGCTCCGGCTTCAAAAAAGACATGGAAATCGAGCGCTACCTGCGCGACGGCAAAGCGGGCTGGGTCATGGGCCCCACCAACGAAGTGCTGCGCCAGTTCGTCGGCAAAGCGGCCCTGCTCGGCTTCGACTCCCTCGACTACTGGAACCAGTCCGTCAACGAGCGGGTGCTCCACAATGAGCTCAAAAAGCTCGACCCCGACGAAAAGCGCAAGCTCGCTGAATCCCTGCTGGCCGATCTAGACGCAGCGGAAAAGCCTGCCCCCGTTCCCGCCGTTGTGTAGCTGCGTAGGGTGGGTGGAACAAAGTGAAACCCAACATTGCTATTCCTGCGATCGCGCCCAATCCCAGTCCGTTACGTCGAGAAGAATGCCCCAAAGCTAAGCGGTTTGCGGCCCAGAGCCATGGTGGGCAATGCCCACCCTACGGGATCTCAACCTCCCCATCTCCTCCATCTTCCCCACCCGTTCACTCAACTACCCCCAGGAACCAAACCATGACCATCGCCCAAGAACGTCCCACCGCCATCGCCACCAGCCACCCCCTCGAACCCCTCACCCCCCAGGAAATCGCCGCCGCCGTTGCCATTCTGCGCGACGAAAAATCCCTCGGGGCCACCACCCGCTTTGCCACCGTCACCCTGCATGAGCCAGCCAAAGAAACCGTGCTCGGCTTTAAGCCGGGAGATGCCATCGCCCGCCAAGCCTTTGCAATCATCCTCGACAACGCCACCGCCCAGACCTACGAGGCCGTAGTCTCCCTCACCGAGGGCACCGTCATCTCCTGGCAGCACATCCCCGACGTGCAGCCGCCGATTATGCTCGATGAGTTTCTAGAGTGCGAAAATGCCGTCAAAGCCTGCCCAGAATTCCTAGAGGCAATCGCCAAGCGCGGCATCACCGACCCCAGCCTGGTCATGGTTGACCCCTGGTCTGCCGGTCACTACGGCCTCGCCGACGAAGATGGCGTGCGCCTCTCCCGCGCCCTCTGCTGGGTGCGCGCCAACCCCACCGACAACGGCTACGCCCGCCCCATCGAAGGCGTCATTCCCGTCGTTGACCTCAACAAAATGGAGGTCATCCGGGTCGAAGACCACGGCGTGGTGCCCCTGCCGCCCCAATCGGCCAACTACTCCCAGGAATACGTCAAAGACTTCCGCACCGACCTCAAACCCCTCGAAATCGTCCAGCCCGAAGGCCCCAGCTTTGCCGTCAGCGGCCACGAGATCCGCTGGCAAAAGTGGAAAATGCGCATCGGCTTCACCCCCCGCGAGGGGCTGGTGCTCTACACCGTCACCTACACCGACGGTGGCGAAGAGCGCCCCATTCTCTACCGCGCCTCCCTGGCCGAAATGACCGTGCCCTACGGCGACCCCCAGCCCCACCACTACCGCAAAAATGCCTTTGATGTGGGCGAGTACGGCATTGGCTCCCTGGCCAACTCCCTCACCCTGGGCTGCGACTGCCTGGGCGAAATCTACTACTTCGACGCCTTCATGACCAACTCCCGCGGCGAGGTAGCCCAGATCAAAAACGCCGTCTGCCTCCACGAAGAAGACTTCGGCATTCTGTGGAAGCACGTGGACTGGCGCACGGAAGAAACCGAAGTGCGCCGCTCGCGCCGCCTGGTGGTCTCCTTCATCGCCACCGTGGGCAACTACGAGTACGGCTTCTACTGGTACTTCTACCAAGACGGCAGCATTCAGTACGAGGTCAAGCTCACCGGCATGATCAGCACGGCGGCCTTCCCCCCTGGCGAGGTGCCCAAGTACGGCACCCTGGTCGCCCCGCAGCTCTACGCCCCCGTCCACCAGCACATCTTCAACGTGCGCCTCGACATGTGTGTCGATGGTTTGCACAACTCCGTCTACGAAGTCGATATTGAGCCCGAAGACGACGAACTCAACCCCTACGGCAACGCCTTCTACGCCAAATCGACCCTGCTCGACACAGAGCTCAACGCCCAACGCCTGATCGACCCCATGAGGGGCCGCTACTGGAAAATCGTCAACCCCAACGAAACCAACGCCATGGGCTACCCCACCGCCTACAAACTCATCCCCGGCGAAAACACCCTACCCCTGGCCCGCCCCAGCGCCAGCGTCATGAAGCGCGCCGCCTACATGACCAAGCACCTGTGGGTCACCCCCTACAGCCCCGATGAGATGTTCTCGGCGGGCGACTACCCCAACCAGAGCCCCGGTGGCGAGGGTTTACCCAAGTGGACGGCGGCCAATCGCCCGGTCGAAAACACTGACCTGGTGGTGTGGCACACCTTTGCCCACAGCCACGTGCCCCGCGCCGAAGACTGGCCGGTCATGCCCGTGGCCTACATTGGCTTCATGCTCAAGCCGCTCAACTTCTTTGACCAAAACCCGGCCAACGACGTGCCCCCCTCGGCCAGCAAGCACAGCTGTTGCAGCTAAGCTAATTGAGTTGAGCCTTTTGAGTTACTCAGCAGAGCCGCCTGGCTCTGCTGCACCCGCATCGTCTGCGCTGGGCTCTTCAGCCTCGGCCGTACGCGATTGCAGCAGAGCCTCCCGGCTTAGGCATGCCTCAGCATCGTACTCAATATCGACAATGACTTGATACAACGTGTCCGGAGCCAGCCCCTCTTCGGCGCTGCTGGCCTGTTTCTCCAGATCCTTCAGCGCTTGCTCAGCCGCCTCGTTGAGGAAGGCATAGCCGGTACTCTTTAGCACCGTAACCCACAGTGCTAGCTCACCACTGTCTTCCTCCGGCAGTCCAACCAGACCGAGCAGCCCATCCTCCGGCTCTGGATCAAGACAGAGGCGTCCGCTGTAGGGCACCTTTAGCGTGATGGGCTCAGGGGCCTCAGCCAGGCCAGTTCCCAGCTTGGTCTCAACGGCTTGCAGCCAGGCCGCCTTGGCAATCTCAACGTCTGCATCGTTGGTCTGAGCGTCGCTGTACTCAACTCGGGCGAGTAAGTCACTGTCCTGGGTGGCAGGGGCTTCAGCTGGATCGGCAGCGTTTGGGTCTACAGCGGGGTTATCACCGCCACTTTGCCCTTCACCGGGCTGAATTGCCAGGTCATCGGCGTCGGGGTTGTCGGCGCTGTCTGGGTCTGGCTTGGCGGCAGAGGAGCCTGGAGAGGGGGTGTTGTCAGGGTTGCCACTCTGCGCCGGAGCATTCCCACTGGGTACAGGGAGGAGCGTCGCCCGCTGCGAGGGCAGCACCAGGGATGAGCGTCTCGGAAATGTGTAGGGCGAAATCCCGGAGGGAAATGGGCTGGCCGGAAAACTCGGGCTAGGCAGAGGTCGCGAGGCCCCAAAATCTGATCGGGGCTCTAGGGGAAGACTCTCTCCCGAGGGTGGAAAAAGGCTAAACAGGTCATCCCCACTCTCGGGAAATAGAGAATAGGACGGCGCTGAAAAATCTGGTAGCCGACCCTGTTCTTCAGGGGTGAGCTCGATGAGGGGAACCCGGCGTTCGGCTGTCTCGGGATTATTGCCCCCCAGGGCAGCCATATTTAGGCTGGAAAAAGATGGGCCAGCAGCAAACAGCACCCCATGAAAACCCAAGGACAAAACGGCTGCTACCCACTGAGGTTGACGCAGAGTGGCAAGGAGCTGATTGAGCCTTGGTGAGTTGAGTGGAGTCATGCCTTGGCGCTTTAGGGATTGGCTTTTTTGCCGAGGTCTGTGTAAGGGACTACGACAAACAGGTTAAGGTTCCTATCTTCTCTAGAGTAACGGATTTGCCCCCGACCGAATAAACATCAGCGAAAAGTAGGGCAGGTCGAGCTTGGGGTAAGGGGTCAGCGGCTGATAGATGCGCTGGGTGGGCTGGGTGGCGTTGGTAATCACCCAGCTCTGGTCGAGTAGCTGGCGCTCTTGCAATAATTGCCAAACCTGTTCGTACACAGAGCCCACCTTGAGCAGCACAACGACATCGGCCCAGGCCAGGACGGCATCCAGATCAGCCAGGGTATACAGGGCCGCCAGCACGACTAGCTTGTCAGACTGCACAGTCAGGGGCACCCCCAGGGCACTCACCGCCGCCATCGGCGAGCAAATACCCGGTACTCGCCGAATGGTAGCGGCAGGATACCGCTGCTCGAGACTGAGGGCCAGATAATTAAACGTGCCGTAGAAGCTGAGGTCGCCCTCGCAGGCAAACACCACGTTGTGACCTTGGTTGAGGCACTGCCACACCTGATCGGCCGCCTGTTGCCAGGCGGTAGACAGTTCCTCCGGGTCGAAAACGTAGGGAAAGGTCAGGGGGAGTTGCTGCTGGTGGGGAGCCAGCCGTGGAGCGACGATGCGCTGGGCTAAGCCGGGCTGGCCGTTGCGCCCGGCGGGAAAGGCCACAACGTCGGCCTGTTCGAGGTATTGGAGTGCTTTGAGTGTAATCAGGTCTGGATCGCCTGGGCCAACGCCGATACCGGTGAGAATGCCTAGGTTCGGTGGTTCCGCAGGGGTGGTTATCGAGGGCATGGACAATGCAAATAGAGAATGAAGGGGTTTAAGGTGTTTAGCGTCAGCAGCCGTGGGAAGGAAATAGAGTCGGAGTGGGCTCTGAGAACTTTTGGCGGTGGAGTGATTTTATCGGGTTGGTGAGGCGCTATCTGCCGGTGGCGGGGTGGGTATGGTGTCGCTGGCTGCGGCGGATACGGTTTGGGGGTTGGTCGGGGGCAGCTCTTCTACGGCGGGCAGGGTTTCTAAGACAAGTTTGGGTGGCTGAATGCCCCCGGCGAGCTGCTTGAGGAGTGTGGGTTTGGCATCGTGCAGCAGGTAGATGATGCGATCGCCTGCTTGCCAGCCATTTTGCCTGAGGGCTATGCGCAGTGTCTGATCTCGTTCGACCAGCAGAGGGGTGAGATCGCCGCTGCGAATCAGTGCGGCTAGGTGCGCCTGCTGAAGATCGCTGTCTCCGTCACGCAGGTAGGTTTCTCCCAGGCGTACTTCGCCATCACTCAGGTAGGTATTCCACTGCTTGAGGGAGAGTCGCGGCATTTGGGTTTCTTTGAGCTGGCCTTTGTCGGGCAGATCGCCCAAATTTTTATCCTGGGGTACGACAGCAATCACCCTAGGGGGTTGAAAGACCTCCAGGGCCCCTTGGGCGACCACGGCGTTGACCTCTCCGTTTTTGGTGATGGCCAGAAAGGTACCGGCCTTATCGAGGCCGGCTTTCTCCAGGGCGGCGCGGTCGAGGGCACTGCTGATCAGCAGCTCGATGCCCTCTTTCTCGGCGGCTTCGCAGGCGGCCTCGTTGGTGTCTATCATCGCCACTGGGTAGCCATAGTCTTTGAGCAGGCGGGCGATCAGCAGGCTGAGCGGGTTGCATCCCACGATGACGGTGCCTACCGCGTCGGCGCGGGTAATTCCCAGCCAGCCAGCGACTACTCGGGCGGTCAGCCCCTGCACGAGCACGGTCAAAATAATGGTCAAAAAGACTAGGGCTTTGATGGCGTCGCCGCCACTGATGCCTCGCTCGGTGAGCAAGATGGCGAATAGGGAGGCGACGGAGGCAGAGACGATGCCCCGGGGAGCTACCCAACCTAAAAACAATTTTTGGCGCCAGTTGAGGTCGCTGGAACGGGTGCAAAGCCAGATGTTGACTGGACGAACGACCACCATGAGCACCAGGACTGTGAGGACTGCGCCACGGCCCAGGGCGAATACGCTGGCAATGGAGAGGTCGGCGGCCAATAAAATGAACAGTACGGACACAGCCAGGACGGTGAGCTGTCCTTTGAAGCGGCGCAGCAGCCGTTCGTCGGGGACGGACAGCCAGCGCACCATCATGCCTGCGACGACGGTGGCCATCAACCCTGACTCGCTACGGATGCTTTGGGCGAGCCCAAATAGGCCCCACAGCCCAGCCAGCACTACGAGGTTGCGGAGATCTTCGCCTAAAAAGCTGGCGCGCTTGAGCAAAAGCCCGATCAGGCCGCCGCCGCCGATGCCGATCAGCATGCCAATGCTAAGGCGTAGAATGAGCCCGCCCACGACGGTGGTGGGGTCGGCATCGCCGTTGAGGATAATATCGAGCACCACAACGGCCAGAATGGCCCCTACGGGATCAATGAGCACCCCCTCTCCTTCGAGCAGGGTGGCGACTTTGCGGTCGACATCGACCTGGCGCAGGAGGGGGCTGATCACCGTGGGGCCGGTTACCACCACCAGGGAGGCGTAGAGAAACGCCAGGGACCAGGGAAATTCGCCCAGCCAGTGGGCGGCCATGCCGCCGCCGATCAGGGTGACAAAAATGCCGATGGTGACGAGATTTCGCAGGCTGTTTGAGACTTGGCCTAGCTCGCTCAGTTCTAGGCTGAGGCCGCCCTCAAAGAGGATAAGGGCTACGCTCAGCGCTACGATGACTTCTAACCCGATGCCCAGGTCTTGGGGATGGATCAGTCCAATGCCGTCAGGGCCCAGGCCAATGCCAAACAGCAGCAGAAAAATAATGCTGGGAACCCTGGCAATTTCTCCAATGACCTGTGCGGTGACTCCGGCCAACACCGTGAGCACAATCTGGATGGTGAGGGCAAAGGAAGTATCCATAGGCGTATAGGGTAACACCCCTACTGTGGCAGACCGGGGGGCATATCGCCACGCCAGCAGAGCGGTCTACGGGGCCTGTTTAGGGGCGCAGCAGTAGATAGTAGAGACGACCGGTGGTGTTGATACGACCGGCGAGTTCGCCGGCCTGGGCCCCGGAACCCACAAAAATATCGACCCGCCCAGGCCCAAGGATGGCCCCACCGGTGTCCTGGTCGAGGACCAGGCGGGTGGTCGGGTGGCTCACCCAGTCGCCCTGGGGGGTTGGCTGGGGTAGGGGCAGCTGAATGGCTGCGATCGCACCCGGCGGCATGACCAATTTATCGGTGGCAATCGAGTAGCCAGCGGTCACCGGCACGCTGAGGCTGCCCGTCGGTGGGCCCTCACCGCCTTCGCGAAAGAAGATAAACCGCTCGTTTTGAGGCAGGTAGCGATCGAGATCCTCCGGGTGGCGCTCAAAGTAGGCCAGCAGATTGGGCAGCGACAGCGCCTCGGGGGCGATTTTACCGTCGTTGACCAGGGCCCGGCCAATGCTGGTGTAAGGGTACTCGGTGCGCCCGGCGTAGCCCACCGACATGACTCGGCCATCGGTGAGCTGTAGCTTGGCCGAGCCCTGCACCTGCACCAAAAACGCCTCCAGGCGGCTGGCCAGCCACACCAGCTCCAGCCCCGCCAGGGGGCCCTGGCTCGCGGCCAGCCCATCGACACCCTCCAGCTCCAGCCGGGTGGGGTGGGGCAGCGGCCAGGTTTCTAGAGTCGGGGGCCGACGATAGAGGGGATAGCGATACTCAGCGGTGGGCACCGCACTGGCGCGATACTGGGGCTCAAAGTAGCCGGTGTAGGCCACGGTGCCCGCCCCATCGGCCCCAGTCGACTCGTACAGCACAAACTCGCGCCGCAGAGCGGCCTGAAAAGCTTGATTGTTGGGGCTAGTGGCCACCAGCTGCCGCAGCCGCTGGAGACTGCGCCAGGTGC
The DNA here is from genome assembly GCA_035466075.1 of Nodosilinea sp. Taxonomy (GTDB): domain Bacteria; phylum Cyanobacteriota; class Cyanobacteriia; order Phormidesmidales; family Phormidesmidaceae; genus Nodosilinea. The sequence goes on from DATIVG010000191.1 coordinate 12,052, forward strand.
GATCGCGGGTAATCTCCGCCATCGGGTACACCCGGTAGTCCGCCGCCGCCTTGGGCGTCGCCAGGTAGCTCAGGCTGTGGCCCAGCGCCTCTATATAGGCCTGCCGATCGGCGGGCAGATTCAGCTCAGCCCAGACCGCTGCCCCCGCCTCGGGCGTCAGCAACCGCAGCGGCAGCGCCGCCGCCACCCCTTCAGGCGGCCGCTGGGCCAGCCGAGGCTCCGGTTCAGGGGCAGTTTCTGCCCTCAGCAGTGGCCCCCAGCCCGGTACGCCCAGCCCGGTCGCTGCCGCCACGCCAGCCGCCACAACGATTCCACTTAGGCGACCCCAGCGCTCCATTAAAATCGTTCAACACTGGAGCTAAACACCGGCTCCACCCGAATCGCGCTGAGGCGAGAGGGGCGAATCACCATGTACTCGCCAGGGTTAACCTTAGGCAGCGGCACCGTAATGAACTCCTCGGACGTGGCCTTGGGCATCAGCTCGCCGCTATACCACTTTTGAAAATCTTGAATGGAGGAAAAGCGCACCTCTTCGTGGTGGCCGCCATCAAACAGCATGTGAATGATGTACTCACTGGGCGTTCTTGGCATGGGAGATAGCGTTCCTTCAGTTCACCGCCCCTATTATGGGCTGTTTGGCCTCAAAAACTACCATCCCTCAAGGATTTTTCTAAGCCCAGACCGGTGCCTATCCGCCGTGTCCCCTAGGGAATCGGCACCGTCCCCAGCAGGTCGGCCACCAGCCGTTGGGGGCGCTGCTGCCCCGCCGGAATCAGCCGGTGCGCCAGCACGTGGGGGGCCAGGTACTTGGCATCGTCAGGCTGGGCATAGCTGCGGCCCTCCAGGTAAGCCAGCGCCTGAATCGCCCGGTAAAACGCCACCGACCCCCGCGGGCTCACCCCCAGGGTGATATCACTGTGGTTGCGAGTCGCCCTCACCAAATCGAGAATGTACCGCTGCAGCGACTCCTCCACCGTCACCTGGGCACAGGCGGCCCGCAGCGCCATCACCTCATCGAGGCTAATGCAGGGCTGAATCGCCTCAGAAAATCCCCCCCCGCCCAGCCGCTGGAGCATGCTGAGTTCCTCATCCTGGGTGGGGTAGCCCAGGCTAAACGACAGCGCAAAGCGATCCATCTGCGCCTCCGGCAGCGGAAACGTGCCCTGGTATTCCACCGGGTTTTGGGTGGCGATCACAAAAAAAGGCTCCGGCACCGGGCGCGAGCGACCGTCAAGGGTGACCTGATGCTCCTCCATCACCTCCAGCAGGGCCGACTGGGTGCGGGGGGTGGCTCGGTTAATTTCATCCGCCAGCAAAATATTGGCAAACACCGGCCCCGGCAAAAACTGAAACTCACCGCTGCTGGGGTTCCAAATGTTGGTGCCGGTAACATCGGTGGGCAGCAGGTCGGGGGTGCACTGAATGCGCTGAAACTTACCGTCAATGCAGCGAGCTAGGGACTTGGCCAGCAGGGTTTTGCCCACCCCCGGCACGTCTTCCAGCAGGGCGTGGCCCCCAGAAAACAAAGCCACCAGCACCAGTCGAATGGAGTCTGACTTGCCAACGATGGTCTTGTTAAGGTTTTGAACCAGCGTTTCAATGCGATCGCGCATGCCTAAACTCCCTGCTATGCCAAGACCAAAACGGGTTTCGCCACGGGCTGCCGAAAACTCGCTACCGCTGGCCTTGGGGTGAATGTACGTAGGCTTATGATGCCCCGATTGTTCCCCAATTGCCTACCGGCGCCCGCGTCAGTTCGCCCCAGGCCCGGTCACAGTCGCGCCGAATCTGCGCCTTCAGATCGTCGAGGGAGGCAAATTTTTGCTCGGGCCGCAAAAAATTGTGCAAATGTATTTCCAAGGTTTTGCCGTAGAGGTCGCCCGCCCAGTTGAGTAAGTGCACCTCCCCAGTCAGGGCCAACCCGTTCACCGTTGGGCGCTGGCCCAGGTTCATCACCGCTGGCACCAGCGAGTACGGAGTCTGGGTAGCACCCTGCACCCACCCGCTATACACCCCGTTGGGCGGCAAACATTTCTCTGCGGGCAGGTGCAGATTGGCGGTGGGAAACCCCAGGGTGCGTCCCAGCTGCTGCCCCTGCACCACCCGCCCAATCAGGCTATAGGGGCGGCCTAACAACCGTTTCACCGTCTCTAAATCAGTTTTTTCTAAGGCCTGGCGAATGCGCGAACTACTGATCCGCTCGGTGCCCAGGCAGGCCAGCGGTGCCACCTGCACGTCCACCCCGTGGCTGGCTCCCAGCGCCTTCAGATCGTCTACGGTGCCCCGCCGCTGTTTGCCAAAGCAAAAGTCTGTGCCCACGCTGATGTGGCGCACCCGCAGCCGCTTGATCAGCAGCTCCACAAAATCTTCGGGTGAGAGGGCGGCCAGGTGCTGGTCAAAGGGCAGCAAGACTAGTTGGCCAATCCCCAGCCGACTGATCAGAGCGGCTTTTTCCGGCAGCGGCGTCAGCAGCGGGCGGGCCTGACCCGAAAAAAACTCCTGGGGATGGGGCAAAAAGGTCATCACCGTGGGGATAGGCGTCCCCACCCCGGCCTCGCGGGGGGGGCCCTGGCGATCATCGCCACTGGCCTCGGCGCGCTGGCGGTAGCTCAGCCCCCGCAGCGGCCCCTGGGTGGGGAACAATGACCGGGCCGGGGTTTCTGCTGGCTGAGCTAGGGGTGGCACCACTGCACCAATCACCGCTTGATGCCCCAAATGCACACCGTCAAAATTCCCCAGAGCAATTGCCGTTGGGGTGATAGCTGTCGCAAGGGAAGACGTGATCCACACGCTTTACATTTTTACACAGACTGTGGGCTCTAGCCCCGGTTGGTCTTCCTAGGGCTAGGGCGGACTATGGGGATCTAGGGATAGGGTTTGCTTGACCCAGCGGCCCTAGGCACCGGCGGCTGGCGACGGCAGGGGAGCGGGGGAGGCGGTGAGGTCGATCACCATGCCTTCCTTGGCCACCACCGCTCCGGGGAAAACGGCCTGGGTTTGAGCTGCCACATCATCCATAAAGGCGTCGTCGTGGGCGGGGTCGTGGTGAAAAATAACCAGGGTTTTGACCCGAGCGGCCTTGGCGACCTTAACCGCTTCCTGCCAGGTGGAGTGGCCCCAGCTGACCTTGCTTGATTTGGGGTCGTGGTATTCGGCGTCGGTGTAGGTGGAGTCGTAGATCATGACGTCGGCATCGCGGGCTAGCCACAGCACGTTGTCATCGAGGCGATCGGGGTAGTGCTCGGTGTCGGTAATGTAGGCGGCGACGCGATTTTGCCAGGTTACCCGGTAGCCCACGGCCTCGCCGGGGTGGTTGAGGAGGGCATTCTCAACGGTGATATCGCCAATGCGCAGGGTTTCGCCAATTTCCAGGTCGCAAAACTTGAGGTCGGCTCCCATCACCTGGAGCGGCACTGGAAAGTTGGGGTGGAGCATTTGGTCGTTGAGCCGCTGCTCAATGGTGGACCCATTGGGGGCGACGGCTCCGTAAATGTTGAATCGGTTGCCCTTGACAAAGGCGGGCACAAAAAACGGAAAACCCTGGATGTGGTCCCAGTGGGAGTGGGTGAAGAACAGATTGGCCTCGACCGGCAGCTCGCTGAGCAGGGTGAGGCCCAGTTCTCGCAGGCCGGTACCCCCGTCGAAGATCAGCCGCTGGCCCCCTACCAGCATTTCTACGCAGGAGGTGTTGCCCCCGTAGCGCACCGTCGTTGGGCCTGGGCAGGCAATGCTACCGCGTACGCCCCAGAACCGGACTAAAAACTGCTGGGTTAGCTCAGCCATGAATCTCTCGAAATGGGGAAAGCATGAACATTTAGCTAGAGGAGGGATGCGCCTTGGGGTAGAGCATTGACCTGAGATTTCTCTAATAGTAGTGAACTCTGATCAAAATGGTCAGGGTGGTCTAACCACCTCCATAGCCGCACCAGGTCAAGGCCGCCTGGGGTGGTCATAGGTCTAGTTTGCCCCGAACTGTCGCGAGATATTGCTAGGGGCCATGTTTTTACATGTTTTGGGGATATGGGTTTAGTTTTGAGTCAGGCCAGGGTGATCCCCAGGGTGATAGGGGACTCAGGGTTCAGCTTGGCAGTAGGGCGCGTCGCCCCTGGCTTAAATCGAGCAGGTCGCCGACGGCGGTGAGGTTGTATTGCAGCGGCGTAACCGAGATGTAGCGATCGCGGATGGCCTGCACGTCGGTGGGAATGGCCGCCAGGGAGGCTTTGAGATCGGCGGGCCAGCCCTGGTTGGGGAGCGGATCTTCGACCTCTTCGACGGCTTCTCCGGCCAGCCAGTAGTAGGTTTTGCCGCGCGGGTCCAGGCGCTTCTCAAACTGGTCGAAGTAGCGGCGAATGCCCTGCCGGGTGATTTTTGCACCTTTGATAGCAGTGGCCGCCACCGCTGGCACGTTGACGTTGAGCAGCATCGGGCGGCCGCCGGTAAAGCGATCGCGGTCGGCCAGCAGGTCGCGAATAAACTCGGCGGCTGGGTCAAAGCTACCTTGGGTAAAACTGGTGAGGCTAACTGCGATCGCAGGTATGCCCTCCATCATCCCCTCCATGGCGGCGGAGATCGTCCCTGAGTAAACCACATCAGACCCCAGGTTGGCGCCGTGATTGATGCCGGAAACCACCACATCGGGCGGGGTGGTCATCAATGCCCCCAGGGCCAGTTTGACGCAGTCGGCGGGGGTCCCCGAGCAGCTCCAGGCCAAAATATCACCCGTAAACACCGACTCAATCATCTCGGCGCGAATCGGTCGATCCATGGTGAGACCGTGCCCCGTGGCCGAACGCTCCCGATCGGGGCAGACCACCGTCACCCGGTGCCCAGCGGCGGCCAGGGTCGTGGCCAAGGTGCGCATACCCAGGGCAAAAATGCCGTCGTCGTTGCTGACTAGAATATTCATGACTGTTCCCCCGCCACACTAAAATAATCAAAGTCAACCATCCCAGTCCGGGCACCGAGGCGACCCCCAGCCCCTGACCGCCACCGTGCCAATCTTCTCCATTGTTGTTGCACCATACACCTAGAATGACCGTCGCACCCACCCAGCTAGAGACCGATCTGATGGTCATGAAAGAGGCCGCCGCCGGGGCGATCGCCGCCGCCACCACCCTCGACGAGCTGGAGCAGCTGCGGATTGGCTACCTGGGTAAAAAGGGGCAGCTCTCCCAGGTGCTTGGGGGGATGGGCAAGCTTTCCGCCGAGGAGCGCCCCCGCATTGGGGCCCTGGCCAACCAGGTCAAAGAACTCATTCAGTCGCAGCTCGAACAGGGCAAAACCGCCCTTGAGCTGGCCAAAATTGAAGCCCAGCTGGCCACCGAGACCCTGGATGTCTCCATGCCGGGTGTCTTTCAGCCCCAGGGTCACATTCACCCGATCAACAGCATCATCGACCGCATTGTCGATATTTTTGTCGGTCTGGGCTACACCGTTGCCGACGGCCCCGAAATCGAGACCGACTACTACAACTTTGAAGCGCTCAACTTCTTGCCCGACCACCCCGCCCGCGACATGCAGGACACCCTGTATCTGCCCAACGGCAGCCTGATGCGCACCCACACCTCCAACACCCAGATTCGCTACATGCAAAGCCATGAGCCTCCCCTGCGGGCGGTGGCCATCGGTCGTTGCTACCGCCGTGACACGGTCGATGCCACCCACGCCGCCGTGTTTCACCAGATTGAGTTCTTCGCGGTCGATACCGACATCACCTTCACCGACCTGCGGGGCACCATTAAGGTGTTTTTAGAGGCTCTCTATGGCGAGATTCCGGTGCGGTTTCGCCCCAGTTTCTTCCCCTTTACCGAGCCCTCGGCCGAGGTGGATGTGGAGTGGCAGGGTAAGTGGCTGGAGGTTCTGGGCTGCGGCATGATCGACCCCAACGTGCTCAAGGCCGTGGGCTATGACCCTGAAATCTACAGCGGGTTTGCCGCCGGTCTGGGGGTTGAGCGGCTGGCCATGGTGCAGCACCAAATCGACGACATTCGCCGCCTTTATACCAGCGACCTGCGGTTTCTGCGGCAGTTTTAACCCGGTTCTTTAACCTGTCTAAGCCGCGCGACGGAGAAAATCAGGGAAGCTCCGGATGTCGTGTACTGGGGCTGGCCCTAGGTTAGAGGTAGGGCTTGATGGCCCGGGGCGGTCGCTGGCCGTCGCCCTGGCCAGCGGCAGCCGTCTTGGGGAAGTTGCTCTGGGAAATGTGCCTGGGAAGCATTCTCAATGCCGCGTCAACCCTAGATTTTCCGGCGACCTCCCAGCGGAAAGTTCTCTCCAAACAAAACCTTGCCACAGCTCTGTATACAATGAACTGTATACAGAGCTGTGGCGGCTCATCTTGCAGACTATGATGGACTGTAACGCTTCTTAACGTTCACGTTTCTTGCTTTTCCCTCACTCCCCCACTGGTTATCCATGGCCCGCTTACAAACCCTCAGCATCAACGGCAAGCGCCTCAACCAAACGATCGATGACCTGGCTCAAATTGGCCAACTCGACAACGGCGGCATTTGCCGGGTGGCCTTTAGCCCAGCCGATCTGCAAGGGCGCGAACTGGTGCGACGGTGGATGGTAGAGGCGGGGTTGAGCACCTGCATTGATACCGCTGGCAACCTGATTGGCCGCCGTCCGGGCCGTACCAACGCTCCGGCCATTGCCACCGGCTCGCACATCGATACCGTGCCCTGCGGGGGGAAATTTGACGGCAACCTCGGCGTCCTCGCTGGTATTGAGGTAGCCCGCACCCTTCAGGAAAACAACATCCTCCTCGACCACCCCTTTGAGGTGATCGTGTTTGCCGACGAAGAAGACACCATGATTGGCGGCCGAGCCATCGCCGGTACTGCTTCGCTCAATGCCGCTGACTACCACCGCAAAGATGGCCGCCCCATCGATGAGTGCGTCAATGCGGCGGGCGGCAACTGGGAACAACTGCCCCTGTCTCGCCGCACCCGCAACGATATTTGCGCTTTTGTCGAGCTCCATGTGGAACAGGGCGGGGTACTCGAAGCCGCCCAAAAGCAGATCGGCGTTGTGCAGGGCATTGTGGGCATGCAGCGCTATCAAATTCACATCACCGGGCGGCCCAACCACGCCGGTACCACCCCCATGGACCAACGCCAGGATGCCCTGGTGGCCGCTGCTCACCTGGTGCTGGCGGTCAACCGTCTGGGCAATCGCCCCCCCCGCCAGCAGGTGGCCACGGTGGGCGCCCTACAAGTGTGGCCCAACGCCGATAACATCGTGCCGGGCCAGGTGCAGTGCAGCCTCGATGTGCGCGATCTAAACCAGCTGGTCATCAATGACCTTATCGATGACCTCAGGGAAGAAATACGGTTAATTGCCCGCGATACCGACACCAAAATTGAGATCGTGCCGCAGCTCAACGTGGCTCCGAGCCCGGCGGCGGCTCACATTCAGGCGGTGATTGCTGAGGTGAGCGGCAATCTGGGCCTCAGCCACATGCCCATGCCCAGCCGGGCCGGCCACGACGCCCTTGAAATGGGTCGCTTTACCGATATGGGCATGATCTTTGTGCCCAGCGAGGGTGGGTTTAGCCACTCTGAGGTGGAGTACACCACCCCCGAAGAATGCGCCAACGGTGCCAATGTGTTGCTAGAGACAGTGCTGCGCCTCGATCGCCACTATCGCTGAGCCTGCTGAGGGGGGTGCGATCGCACCCCTCAGTGCAACGTTATGGCTCTACCCAAATCCCTGTTATACCAGGGTTGACCGGCCCAGCCACCCTAGCTTTAAGGGGGGAAATCCCCCTTGGGAGTTGTCCGGTGGATGACGCTATAGTTGAGCTACTGCTCTTCTATACACCCCGATTTCCTATGGTTTTTTTTGGTCTAGGCAAAGGCAAAAAATCTGAAATGCCTCCGATCAGCGAAGCGCTGCCAGGTCGCTCGGCAGCTATGCCCGTGCCCGACAAGCACCATGTCAATGGCAACCCTTTGCTCCCCCCTTTCCCCGCGGGTATGGAGCTAGCGCTGGTAGGCATGGGCTGTTTTTGGGGTGCCGAACGCAAATTTTGGCAGCTAGAAGGGGTTTACTCCACCTCGGTGGGCTACGCCGCTGGCTATACCCCCAACCCCACTTACCAAGAGGTGTGCTCTGGGCTAACGGGCCACAACGAGGTGGTTCGCGTTGTGTTTGACCCGGCGGTGGTGAGCTACGAGCAAATTCTAAAAACCTTTTGGGAAAGCCACAACCCCACCCAAGGCATGCGCCAAGGCAACGATGTCGGCACCCAGTATCGCTCGGGTATTTACGTCTATTCTGAGGCCCAGCGTCAGCTAGCCGAAGCCTCCAAAAAAGCCTACCAGAGCTCTCTCAGTGCGGCGGGCTACGGTGCCATCACCACCGAAATTCTCGAAGCTCCTGAGTTTTACTACGCTGAGGCCTACCACCAGCAGTATTTGGCCAAAAACCCGGGCGGATACTGCGGTCTAGGCGGAACTAATGTGGCCTGCCCAGTTGGTCTGGCCGTCGAAAGCTAAGCCTGATTAGCTGTGTATTGATAGCCCGGTAATGTATTGCTCAGTAGGTATGAAAGGCAATGCATTATCGGGCTTTATGGCATATTTTTGAATGCCAAATCTCTGATTGAGATCAGGTAAAAGCCATGCGGTGGTCTATTGGGTTAATGCTGGGGAATCCTATGGGCACCAGTCCTGTAGTTGAAATCAGCCGGGCTGATTTGACATAGGCCGGATTGATAAAAAGCTAGTAAAAAAGAGAAATCAAAATCGTTCTCTAAAAGTTATTTAGGCTGGTACGGGAACTATTCAAAAGCGGTTGTGTCGCTCAGGTTTAGACCTTCAACCTTGATGAAGTCTTGGTGAATTCTTCTAGTTCTGCTCCAAGCCCTAGGGGCAGAACTTGTATTTTTGAACTTGAGCTCGTCGTACTTACCTATCGTCCTGGCTATGCATCAGATCGGTGTTGTGACAATCGGCCGCAATGAGGGAGAGCGTTTAGTGCGCTGCCTCAAGTCGTTGCAAGCTAGTGTGCCGGCGGGGAGCCCGATTGTCTACGTGGACTCAGGTTCTACTGACGGCAGCGTGGCCAAGGCCCGGGAGATGGGCGTTGAGGTGGTTGAGCTCGATATGTCTGTGCCGTTTACCATGGCGCGGGGGCGCAACACAGGGTTTCGGTACCTGATTGAGCATTTTCCTGCTCTGACCTACGTGCAGTTTGTCGATGGCGACTGCGAGCTGTGCGCCGACTGGCTTGACCAGGCGGTGGCTGCCCTCACCCAGGACAGCGATCTGGCCATCGTCTGCGGTCGGCGGCGAGAGCGATTTCCCGACGCCTCAATCTATAACCGCCTGGCGGACATGGAGTGGAATACCCCGGTGGGCGAGGCCAAGGCCTGCGGGGGCGACATGCTGGCTCGGGTGGCGGCGATTCAGGCGGTGGGGGGCTACAACCCCAAGCTGATCTGCGGGGAAGAGCCAGAAATGTGTATTCGTCTGCGGCAAAAGGGCTGGAAAATTTGGCGAATTGACGCGGATATGACGCTTCACGATGCCGCTATGACTCGCTTTGGCCAATGGTGGAAGCGCTCGATTCGAGGTGGCTGGGCGGTGGCGGAAGGCAATGCCCTGTATGGTCAGTCGCCTGAGGCGTACATGGTGAAGGAAGCGAAAAGTGGCTGGCTGTGGGGGGCGATCATCCCTGCGATGGCGATTGCCTTGAGCTGGCCGACGCGGGGGCTGAGTCTGCTGCTGTTGCTGGGCTACCCCCTGTTGGGCTGGAAGATTTATCGGTACCGCCTGGGCCAGGGGGATGTGCCGGGGCATGCCCGCCTCTATGCCTTCTTGTGTACGCTGTCGAAATTTCCCCAGGCTGTGGGCCAGGGCCGCTACTGGCTAACGCGGTGGCGGCGGCAGCCCGCTACGCTGATTGAATACAAGGCGATGCCAGCGGCGGGCTCAGAGTCTTAATTTGGGTTGGCAACGGGCCTGCTTGTGAGCGTTAGGGTTACTTGCTCAGCCGGGCTCGGCGGGCTCGGCGGCCTGGTCGGTGGGGATGACTAGGGGCGTGGTGCGCCACTGCGGGGTGGTGCCGGGCAGTGCCTGGTCTGGCTCAAGGAGTAGCCACTGACCTTTTTCTGCGCCCCGTTGCAGGTAGAGGTCAAACTCTCTAGTTTGGCGGCGCTGGGCGGCGGAGAGGCCGCCCCCTTTGAGGTGGTAGGTGCCCGCGATTTCAACCGCTGGCTGGTTGGCGATGGTTGTCCAGTGGTGGTTGGCAACACGGATGCGGTTGACCTGGGCCAGGTCGGTGGGAGGGGTGGAGGCGTCTAGCTGGCGGTAAAGCACGAGCTGGGTTTGGGAGAGCTTTTGTGCGATCGCAGCTTCTACCACGGCCTGGGGTGGTCGCGGGTTGATCATGCCGCAGCCCACCAAAGACAGACAGAGCACCGCTATCGCTGCCCATCGGCCCAAAGACCTGAACGCCCGTTTTCCCATGTGCTTTTCCCGTGGTGAACCCGCTTTCCTTAGGCTACTGCCTTCGGGCCCCTTCGCGGCAGGCCGGGTAGCGCCTAGGCCCAGCGTCTGGGCCCAGACGCTAGGCATCAGGCCGCAGGGCCCAGGCCAAAAATCGCTCCGTGTAGTAGAGGGCGATCTGGTTGCTGGGGCCGCGAAACACCGCGTCAAAGGCGTGCTCAGCCCAGGGAATCGCGATCAAGGCCGCCCGATTACCGTTCGCCTGGAGCTGATCGTAGAGCTGTTGGCCATAGCTGGGTTTGACCAAATGATCGCGCTGGCCGTAGATCAGTAGGGTGGGCGGCAGCCCCGACCGGGCATAGGAGATGGGCGAGGCTTGCCGATAGGCCTGGGGCAGCTGCTCAGGAGTGCCGCCTAAAAACGCTTCCAGGACAGCGCGGGTGTCGATGGGATCGGGTACTGGCGGGTCGTAGTAGCCCGCGGCCAGGTTGACCGGGCCGTAGTAGTTGACCACCGCTTGCACCGGTAGCGCACCGGGCTGATAGGCGGCCAGCAGGGCCAGATGGGCACCCGCCGACCACCCCACCAGCGCCAGGCGGTTGGGGTCGATGCGGTAGGTGGCGGCATGGTCAACCATCCAGCCCAGGGCGGCTTGCACATCCTCTAGCTGGGTGGGGAAGCGGTGCTCAGGGGCGTGACGATAATCAATCGCTACCACGGTGTAACCCTGGGTTGCCATGTAGGTGCTAAAGCGGGCGGTGGCGGCAGGTTCGCCGTGGCGCCAGGCCCCACCGTAAATGGTGACGAGGGTGGGATGGGGGCGCTGCGGGTCTGGCTCGAAAGACGGCTGGTAGATGTCGAGCGGTAGGGCAGCCCCATCGGGAGTTAACACCATCTGCCGCTGGGGCACCAGAACTGGGTCGGGCAGCCCCAGGATTAGGTCAATCAAGGTGAAGGGGTGCGATCTCAGCACCCCTCGCACCGCCGCCGGAATCTGATCGCCATAGTCGGCTCCCAGGGCCTGCTGCATTTGGGCCTCGGCCCGCTGCACCGTAGCCGGCACCTGCGCCAGGGGCAGGCCACTGAGCACCAGGCCCGCTGCACTTAGCCCCAGCACTAGCGATCGCAACCTCGATCGGCCCGGCTTAGATCGAGGCAGCAGCAGCGCCAGAGCCAGCACAACCCCATGCCCCACCAGCAAAAAAGGACTCACCTCCGGTGCCCCCACCCCCAGAGGCAACAGCCAGAAGGTCGGAGCCGGTATCACAATCCAGCTGCTGAGAAATAGACCCATGGCGGCTAAAAGTGCGATCGCCCCCCAGAGCAAACCTTCAACCATCGCACCCTCCAAACGTCTCGCCCAGAATCGCCCTAGAGTGGCCATGCAGACGCTAGAACCGATTCAGTGGCTCCTAGATTCTAGGCCGTCCGACCAGCAGGCGGTTCAGCAGGGCCAAAATCAGGGTGAATACGGTGGCTCCAATGATCGACCAAATGATCGGAAATGCCTGGCCGCCGATCTGGAGGGCAAAAAACGTCGGTAAACCGAGATTGCGAGCGATCCACACCCCCAGGTACGACCCAATAAAACCGACCACAATCGACGTCAAACAGCCTCCCGCTGTGTAGCCCGCTAGCGACTGGCCAATGCCGCCGCAGATGGCGGCTACCACCACCAATATCAAAAGTTCAATCAGCCCCATTGCCCTAACCCTCTGACCTCAACGGTCAGAAGCATATCCGGTGGTTAGCGCCACGGCATGTAGCGCAAGATATACCTATGAGGAGAGATTAATTTCAGTAGCAACGCTAAACTGCCGCCGGGCTCACTGCTTTAGGGTGCGGGGGTCGAGGGCGTCGCGCAGACCGTCGCCCAGCAGGTTAAAGGCCAGCGACGTTACCACAATCAAGATAGCTGGGGGCCACACCAGCCAGGGCTGAAGCACCAAAATCGAGGCGTTGGTGGCTAGCGTCAGCATGTTGCCCCAGGAGGCATCGGGCTGCTGAATGCCCAGGCCGATAAAGCTCAGCACCGCCTCCGCCAAAATAAAGCCAGGAATCGCCAGGGTGGCGGCGATAATACCGTAGGTGGCCGTCTGGGGCAAAATATGGCGGGTAATGATGTACAGCGGCCGCCCCCCCATCACCCGGCTGGCCTGCACAAACTCCTGTTCTTTAATCGACAACACCTGGCCGCGAATCACCCGCGCCAGCCCCGCCCAGCCCACCAGGGAGGTGATCAGCACAATCAGCAAGAACCGCTGGGTGCTGGAGATCCCGGCGGGCAGCACCGCCGCCAGGGCCACCAGCAGGTAAATACTGGGAATGGTCATCAGCACTTCCACAAAGCGCATCAGCACCGCGTCTACCGCCCCGCCAAAGTACCCGGCCATGCCCCCCACCAGCATGCCCAGGGGAAAGGAAATGGCAATGCCAATCAGCCCCACGCTGAGACTGACCCGGCTGCCGTGGATGAGCCGACTAAACTGATCGCGGGCCTGCTCATCGGTGCCCAGCAGATTCAGCTGGCCGGGGCCAGCCGTGTCAAACAGGGTGAGCCGCCCCTCCTCGTTGCGGTGCAGCAGGCGAATGGCGGAGGGCTGGGTGCGGTCAACGATAATTTCCCGCTCGCCGGTGTCGATATTCACCGGCCCCTGGGTGGTGGGGTAGACGTGGGGAAAGAACCGCCCGGTCTCGGCATCGCGCCAGTACACCTGGGTGGGGGGCAGCAGCGACCCGTTGGGCTGGGAGGCGTAGGGGCTGTAGGGGGCAAAAAAGCCTGCCCCCAGGGCGACCACGTACAGCGTAATCAAAAGTATCGCCCCGAGCTGAGCCAGGCGATTGGTTCTAAGCTTGCGCCACCAGTTCATAGGGTTCTCAGGTGTGGATTACGGTTTGCTCGTTCTCCACCATAAACACATTTGAATAGAGGTTAGCAATAATTTGCTTACCTTCCTGAGTGAGCGACAGATAGCGCAGCCCGTCTTGAATATAGGGATGCACCACATTCCAGTAAAACTTGGGATAGTTGGCCCGCAGATCGCCGGGGTGCTCGTATTTGAGGTACTTGTTTTGGCCGGTTTCCTCAAACTCGTAGTACAGCGCTCCAATTTTTTTGAGGTAGCGGGGGTCGCTGAGCTGGCCGATCAGGTCTGCGGCGCGCACCAGGCCGGGGAAGTGCTGGGTGTCTTGGTGGTCTTCTTCCTTGGGCACCGGAAAGCGGGTCAGCTCAATGTTGCGCTTAATGATTTTGGCCTCAATCACGGGGTTGCCGCCAAACCTTTCTTCAATGAAGCGCTTGCCTCGATCGACGTGGTAGGGGGTGAGTGAGGCATCGGACGCGCCGGGCTGTAGCATCACCATTTCGTCGCCCTGGCCGGTGGAGTAGAGGTGGTTGCGGTCTTGGTCGTTGCGGCAGACCCCTTTGACGTAGCCGATGTCGTGGCAGACGAGGGAAATAATGAAGTGCATCCAGTCTTTGCAGGTGACGCCGCCCTCGCGGATATGCTTACCCCGCAAAATTTCCTGGCCCACCAGCGCCACCAGGACGGTGTGCTCAACGTTGTGGTAGAGCGCATCGCTGTTGGCGATATTTTCCAGCGCCATGCTGCCGGCCCAGGCAATGATGTCTTCGTAGTCGGGGTTTTGGCCGCCGTAGGTGCGGTGATAGCCCGCCCGCAGCTTCTCAACAAAGTCACTGATGAGGATTTCGGTCGCGTTAAACATTCCCAAGACCTGCCTTTGTAAAATCGAGCCGTTGGCGTGAGAGCGCGGTAAAGCAGTGACGACGGGGTAAATGAAAGCTCACGCAGTGGATATCTTGCTATTACACCAAACCTTCCCCCTCCAGAGGTGTGATTCGAGTCAGTAAAGCCGATGAGATCGGCCCGTGCCGGGGTGGCAAAGGGCTGATTACCCTTGAAAAATGGGCGATCCCAGGGATGACAGACTTTGAGCCATAATGGACAAATAAATATTTCGTAACCTATTGAGCCGTGATTTCTGAGGGTGTGCCTGTGCAAAACTACTCGTCTGGCGACCCCTTGGAGGGCACAGCACCCCCAGAGACCGCCCTGGAGGCCGCAATGGAGACTGCTATTCCCCCCCGTAGGGTGGCGGGGAAGCGGCAGGGTTCGCGCTGGTCGGGGGTGTGGCTGGGGCTGGGGGCGGGGGTGCTGTTGACCCTGGCGGGCACCCGTCTTTTGGGTGGAGGAGAGGCGGCCCCCAACGACCCCGCGGCGACCGCCCCGGATGCGGCTGAGGCGGCGACCCAGACGGTAACGGCGGCCCCGGCGGTGCCAGCGGCGGTGACGGACACCCTGGCCATCAACGGCACGGTGCAGGCGGTGGATTTGCTGTCCATTGCGCCCCAGGCTAGCGGCTTGCAGATTCGGCAGATTTTGGTGCGCGAGGGCAATGCGGTGAGTGCCGGGCAGGCGATTGCCACCCTCGATGACGCTACCCTCCAGGCCGATCTGCGCCAGGCCCAGGCCCAGCTGGCGGTGTCGCAGGCCCAGGTGACCCAGCGGCGGGCGGCTCTCGCCCAGGCCCAGGCCAGCCTGGCGGAGGCGGAGGAAAATTTGGCCCGCACCCAGTCGCTAGCGGATCGGGGGGCGGTGAGCCAGCAGGAACTCACGGGCCAGCGCACCCAGGCATTGACGGCTCAGGAGTCGGTGAGCCTGGGGCGGGCGGAGGTGGAGAGCGCCGAGGCGGGGGTGCGATCGCAGCAGGCCGCCATCGACCGTCTGCAAACCCAGCTCACCCAGACCACCGTGCGGGCCCCCGTCGCCGGGGTCATCGCCGAACGCCAGGCCACCGTGGGCGATGTCTCCGCAGCGGGCACCCCGATTGTGACTCTGATCGAAAATAACCAGCTGGAGCTAGCCGCCGAAGTGCCCCAGACCCAGCTCGACCGCGTGGCGATCGGAGCCCCGGTCACCATTACCTCCAGCGCCGACAGCCGCATTCAGCTCCAGGGCACCGTGCGCTCCATTGACCCGGTGGTGGATGCCGCCACGCGGGTGGCCATTGTCAACGTCACCCTGCCCCCCAGCGAGTTGCTCAAGCCCGGCATGTTTTTGCGGGGCGACATTACCACCAGCTCCCGCCAGGGGCTGACCATTCCGGCAGCGGCGCTGCAGCCCCAGCCCGACGGCACCACCCAGGTGTTTGTGCTGGGCGAGGGCAGCCAGGTCACCGCCCGCGCTGTGGAGGTGGGCAACCGCCTGCCCGCCCAGGGCGACGAGACCGCTCGGGTAGAAATTCGCCAGGGGCTGCAATCTGGGGAACAGGTGGTCACCGCTGGCGTCGGGTTTTTACAGGACGGCGATGTGGTGACGGTGGTGGAGGCATCGAGTTTTTAGTTTTGAATGTTTAGTTTTGAATTTTGAGTTTTGAGCTAAAGCCGTCTTCACCCTTCAAAACTCAACCCTAAATATTCAGGCCTCTCCCTTTCGCACTCATCCAAACTACCCCTTCCCGCCATGAATCTCTCCGGCTGGTCCATTCGCCGCCCTATTCCTGTGATTGTGCTCTTCCTGGTGCTGACCCTGGGGGGCATGCTGGCCTTTGGGCAGTTGGGCATCGACGAAAACCCCAACATTGACCTGCCCGCCGTCAGTGTCACCGTGACCCAGACCGGGGCGGGGCCGGAGGAACTGGAAACCCAGGTCACCAAAAAAATTGAGGATGCCGTCGCTGGACTGGGCGACATCGACGAAATTCGCTCCACGGTGCGCGATGGCTCATCGACCACGTCGATCACCTTTGTGCTGGGCACCGATGTGGATCGGGCCACCAACGACGTGCGCGACGCGGTCACCCGCATTCGCCAGGATTTGCCCGGCGGCATTCAGGAGCCGGTGATTCAGCGGTTTGACTTTAGCGGCGGCGTGGTGATGACCTACGCCGTCAATTCGACCCAGCGCTCGGTGGAAGAGCTGAGTGATCTGGTCGATCGCACCATTAGCCAGGAAATTCTCACCGTGGCAGGGGTGGCGCGGGTAGACCGCATCGGCGGGGTCGATCCAGAAGTTCGCATTGATCTCGATCCGGCCCAGCTCGATGCCCTGGGCATTACCGCCACCCAGGTGAACGATCAGATTCGGGCGCTGAACATCAACCTGCCCAGCGGGCGGGCCACCCTGGGCGGCCAGGAGCAGAGCTTTCGCACCTTGGGCAGTGCCCCCACGGTGGAGACCCTCCGGGCGAGCCGGATTTTCTTGCCCGATGGCACAACGGTGCCCCTCAGCAGCCTGGGCCGGGTGGAGAGCGGCTATCGAGATGCCCGCCAGTCGGCGCAGCTGAGCAATCAGCCGGTGGTGGCGTTTTCGGTGCTGCGCAGCACGGGCAGTGTCTTGGTGTCGGTGGAAGACGGGGTGCGGGCGGTGGTGGCCCGGCTAGGGGAAACCCTGCCTGAGGATGTGGCGATCGAGCTGATTTTTACCCGCGCTGACGAGATTCGCGACTCGTACCAGGCCTCGATTGACGCGCTGATTTTGGGCTGCCTACTGGCGGTGGTGGTAGTGGGTGCGTTTTTGCGCGATTGGCGGGCGACCCTGGTGACCGCCACGGCGCTGCCGCTGTCGATTATTCCGACGTTTTTGGTGTTGCAGTGGTTTGACTACACCCTCAACAGCATGACTCTGCTGGCGCTAACTCTGGCGGTGGGCAACCTGGTGGACGACGCCATCGTTGAAATTGAGAACGTGGAGCGCCACATTCGCATGGGCAAGCCGCCGCTGCGGGCGGCCCTCGACTCGACCGCTGAGGTGGGGCTGGCGGTGCTGACCACCACGGCCACGATTGTGGCGGTGTTTTTGCCGGTGGCGTTTATGGGGGGCATTCCGGGGCAGTTTTTCCAGCCCTTTGGGGTGACAGTGGCCACGGCGACGGTTTTTTCGACCATTGTGGCGCGGCTGGTAACGCCGATGATGGCGGCCTACCTGCTGAAATCTAAGCCCCAGACCATTTTTGGCGAAGAGACCATGGAGGCCTACGGCGATCGGCCCGGGCCCTACCGCCGACTGCTGGGCTGGGCGCTGCGGCACCGGGGGCTGACCCTTGCGATCGCACTTATTTTCTTTGTCGGCAGCCTGCGACTGGTGCCCTACATTCCCACCAACTTGTTCGACAGCAGCGACTCGGGGCTGTCAACGATTTCAGTAGAACTGCCGCCGGGCTCTACCCTGGCCGACACCCAGCGGGCCACCACCCAGATCACCGAGGGGCTGCTGAGCGATCCAGCGGTATCGGCGGTGCTGGCCGCCGAAGGCGGAGATAGCGGCATCAACCAGGCCACCCTCTACGCTCGGCTGCTGCCCAAGGCCGAGCGCGAGGTCTCCCAGCGGCAGTTTGAAGATCAGGCCCGCCAGCGGTTTCAGCAGGTGCCGGGGGCGCGGGTGAGCTTCCAGAGCAGCGGGGCCTCGGGAGACGGCAAAGAGCTGACCGTGGTGTTTAAGAGCGAAGACCCCATCGCCCTGCGTCAGGCCTCAGACGCCCTGACCCGCGAAATGCGGGGCGTTGCGGGTCTGGTCGATGTCAACTCCAGCGCCAGTCTGGTGCGGCCCGAGGTGCAGATCATTCCCGCTCTCGACCGCGCCGCTGACCTGGGGGTGACGGTGCAGGCCATTGCCAGCACCGCCTCCCTGGCCACCCTGGGCGATACCGACGCCAACCTGGCCGACTTTAACCTGGGCGACCGGCAGATTCCCATTCGCGTGCAAATAGACCCCGCCTTTCGCGACAACCCGGAGATTTTGCAGACCCTGCAAGTGCCCAGCCAAACCGGTGGCCTGGTGCCCCTGGCGGCGGTGGCTGAGGTGCGCTTTGGCAGTGGCCCCGCCCAGATCGACCGCTTCGACCGGGCCCGGCAGGTCACCATTGGGGGCAACCTCCAGGGCCTGACCCTGGGCCAGGCCCTGGCTCTGGTCGATCAGCTGCCCACCATGCAAAATCTACCGGCGGGGGTGACCCAGCAGCCCGCCGGCGATGCCGAAATTATGCGTGAGGTGTTTACCCGCTTTGGCCTGGCCCTGGCGACGGCGGTGCTGATGATCTTTGCGGTGCTGGTGCTGCTCTACAACAGCTTTCTGTACCCCGTGGCCGTGATGGCCGCACTGCCGCTGTCGGTGGGCGGGGCGCTGATGGGCCTGCTCATTGCCCAAAAACCCCTGGGGCTGTTTGCCCTGATCGGCATTGTGCTGCTGATGGGCCTGGTGACCAAAAACGCCATCTTGCTGGTGGACTATGCCCTGATGGCGCTCCAGCAGGGCAAGTCTCGCAAGGTGGCGGTGGTCGAAGCCGGGATAACTCGTCTGCGCCCCATTCTCATGACCTCGATCTCAACGATGGCCGGCATGGTGCCCATCGCCCTGGAGCTCGGTGCCGGGGGCGAAACCCGCAGCCCCATGGCGATTGCGGTCATCGGCGGCTTTACCACCTCTACCCTGCTAACCCTGGTGGTGGTGCCGGTGCTGTTTACCTATATCGACCAGGTAAATGGTGCGATCGCGGCATTAGTCGCCCGCCTCCGAGGCAACGACGGCGGCCCTACCCCACCCTCTACCCTAGAAACTTCAACCAAGGAATATACCTTGAGCAAATAGCCGTATAATGGTTATCCGTTGGCGATGAGTTTGCCCAACGGCACCTCTGCGGGTGTAGTTCAGTGGTAGAACGTCAGCTTCCCAAGCTGAATGTCGTCGGTTCGAGTCCGATCACCCGCTTTAAGCCTACGTTTATGAGCTTAATATTCAGAATTTTACCTA
>DATIVG010000192.1:0-8126 GCA_035466075.1 Nodosilinea sp.
CCGCCACCGAGGCCGTGTTGAGGTTGGTGCCCAGCAGCAGCTGGCCCCAGGTCTTGAGGCGCAGGCGCTCGGCGGTGTAGGCAATGTAGTTGGCGTCGCTGATCTGCTCCAGGCGGCGAAAGTTGCGCTCCAGGTTGCGCAATAGGGTTTCGTTGCCCGCCAGCTGGGGCACCGAAAATACCCGGCCAATTTTGCCGGGGGTGCCCAAGATCTGAGTTTGCTCCAGGCTAAACTCGAGGCCCGCCACGTTGAGGTAGACCTGGGGGAGAAACAGCGCATCCCCCAGATCGACCTCGCTGCCGACCATGGCATTGCGCAGGTTGACCGGCTCTCCAAAGCGGGCCTGGCGCAGCACCAGGGGCGCGTCGAAGCGGGCCTCGGTAAAAAACAGCGCCTTGGCAAAGTAGCTACGCACAAAAAAAGCGGTGCCCAGCCAGGTGGTGCGGGCAAAGTCGGCAACCCCCTGCCACTGCACCCGGCTAAAGTTGAGCTCGCCCGCCAGCACCGCCCGGCTAAAGTTGGCGTCGGCCTTAAACTCAGCCCCCTGGAAGCTGGCCCCGGCGCGAAACTGGCTCTGGTCGAAGCGGGCGGCCTCAAAAAACAGGCTGCCCTTGGCCTGCACCCCCTGGCGAAAGTCGGCCCCGGAGATATTCACCGATCGGTTAAACCGAGCCCCCCCCACCGACAGCCCCTGCTCAAAGACGGCGCCGCTGGCCAGCACCCGGCCCAAAAAGAAGGTGTCGCCGCCCAGCACCTGGCCGCCAAAGCGGGTCTGCACCGCCACCAGCGGCGCTTTGAAGAGATAGATCTGCTGGCTGCCGCCCTGGCCCTGGATCAGCAGCGATTGGGAGAGGCGATTGAGCTGTAACAGGCGGGTGCGATCGCGCTTCAGCTGTGCCTGCCCCGCCTCGCTCAGCAGGGGCGAGAGGGTGTCGCCGTAGAGGGGTTCTCGCTGGCCCAGGCGCTGGAGGTCGAGATCGCCCTGCACGATGGCGTAGCTGAGATCGAGGGTGGGGGCGGTGGCGGGCCGCTGGAGGCCGCTGCTCAGCAGGCGATAAAAGCTGTCGGTCAGCGGGCTCTCGGGCCGCAGGTCGAGGCTGTAGTAGCGCAGGTCAATGGTGGGGTGGCCCTCCCGCTGCACCGGGGCCGCCAGCCGCTGACGCAGCAGCTCCAGGGTGAGGGGCGGATGGCTGTCGGCGGCCCAGGCGGGGGCGGGTAGAGCCATCACCAGGCTCACCAGCAGTACGACCCATCCCACCCGGCTCAGCCACCGGGCCCAGGCGACGGGCGGGCAAACCCTACCCCTGCTGCCCTGGGTGAGCACCAGCTCGGCGGGCTCAAGCGGCCCGAGGGCAAACTCACGCAATGCTACAGCGCCGCCTGCTGACCGGCATACATGGCCCGCAGCACCAGGGCTGGGTCAACCCAGTTGTCCTGGTATTTGAGGCCCCAGTGCAGGTGAGGGCCGGTGGTGCGACCGGTCATGCCCACCCGGCCAATGCGGGCTCCGGCGGGCACCGTCTGGCCGGGCCGCAGCTGAATACCGCCATCGCGGTCCACCAGGGCCTGACCGCTGCCTTCCACGTGGCCCTGCATGTGGCAATAGATGTGGGTCCACTCGCCGGAGCGAATGGCGACGGAGGTGCCGCAGGCCCCGCCGTCTTCTACCCAGAGTACTTCCCCTGCCCACCAGTTGCGAATGTAGCTGCCGTTGGGGGCCGCCAGGTCGAGACCGTAGTGAAAGCGGGGGCTGTTGCTGTAGGGGTCGCTGCGGTAGCCAAAGGGCGAGGTGTAGGTTTGAAAATTTTCCACCGGGAAGGAGGCCCGGGTCCAGAGCACGGCGGTCAGCTCCTGGGCTGAGGCCGACGACAGGGCGGTGGGCAAGGCGGCGGCGAGGGCCACTGCGGTGGCCAGCCCCAGTAAACCACTGAGCCAGAGCCGACGTCTAAACCCGCGGGTCAGGCTCCTGAGCCAGCCTTTGCCAAAGTTAGCCGCCGAAGGCAGCCAGAGCGCGTTGCGGAGATGCCAAGTCATGGGTGCGATCGCGATGTGGGAGCAGCAAACATCGCCAATTAGCTTAGCCCAGATTTAAGAACTGGGATTACTTTCGGGGGGATTTTTGACCTCCGGTTCAAGACAGAGCTATTTCATTGCAGGGAGTGAAATAGCCGGGCCGATGGGGCCGCCCCAGCGCCAGCTAAACCAGGCTATTTCTCCACCAGCTCGCGGAACCAGTTGTCGCTCCACAGTTCGTCAAAGGCGGGCTCGGTGCGGGCCTCCTCGCGGTAGTCGGGGTCGAGGCGCACCGCCTGTTGCAGCGCCTCCATGGCGTTGTCAAACTGGCGCTGGAGCCCGTAGCAGAGGGCCTTGTGGTAGTGGGCCTTGGGGTAGTCGGGGTCGAGGGCAATGGCGCGGTCGAAACTCTTGATGGCGTCGTCGTCGCGGCCCAGCTTGACCAGGGCCAGGCCCCGGTTGTCCCAGGCCTTGGGGGCGTCGGGGTTGAAGCGGGTGGCCCGATCAAAGCTCTCCAGGGCGTCGTCGTAGCGCTCTAGCTCGATCAGCGACAGGCCTCGGTTCAACCATGCGATCGCATCGTTGGCCTGGTACTCCACCGCCTTGTCAAAGGAGTTAAACGCCTCCTCATGCTGCTGCAAAATCCCGTAGGACACCCCCCGGTTGACCCAGGCCTCGTGGTACTCAGGGTGAATCTCCAGGGCTCGGTCAAAGGCGGTAATTGCCTCCTCGCGTCGCTTCAGACGGCTCAGCACCATGCCCCGGTTGAGCCAGGCCTTGGCATCGGCGGGGGTGATTTCGGTCAGCTGGTCAAACACCGTCAGGGCCTCCTCATGGCGGCGCAGCTCCCGCAAAATCAGCCCCTTCTGCATCAGCGCCCCGGTGTGTTTGGGCTCCAGCCCCAGGGCCTGGTCGAGGGAATCGACGGCGGCTTCCAGCTGCTCCAGGGCCTGCTGGGCCTGGGCCCGGTTGAGCCACACCTGGGTGTTGACCGGCTGAATCTCCAGGGCCTTGTCGTACTCGGCCACCGCCAGGGCGTAGTCGCCCGCCGCCAGGTAGCGGTCGCCCCGGCCAATGTATTCGTCGGCGGTGAGAAACAGCTGGGGCCGGTTGGTCTCCAGCCGCCCCAGCTTGTCGGTGAGGGTCTCAAACTGCTGGCGGGCCTCGCTCATAAATGAGTCGGCCAGGTACTGGGGCGACACCTCGCCCAGGCGCTGCATGATCTCGGCCTTTTGGTGGGTGGCCTCGGCGGCAATCGCCTCCAGTCGCACCCGGTAGGTCTGCTGCAAATCTTCTAGCCGACCCAGGGTGACCTCGCGCCCGGCCTCAATATCGGCCTCCAGCTGGGCAAAGCGATTGGTCATATCGGCCATCAGCCCGTCGAGCTGGGCCCGGGCCGCCGCCTCGCGCTCGGCGGTGGTGGTGCCCAGATTGGCCAGGTCTTCACTGAGGCGGGCGTCAAAGCTGTCGATCTTGTCGAGCACGCGATCGCGGCGGGTAAAGATCATCTCGCGCACCTGGTTGAGCTGCTCGGTAAAGGCCGCCTCCATGGCCCGCAGACTGTCGACGATTTGAATTTGCTGCTCGCCCGCCGCCTCCTGCAGCACCCGCACCTGCTGGCGAAAGGCGCTGGCGGTGGCCTCCCCGTCGCTCAGCAGGGTCGAGCGCTGAATCTCGGCCTCGGTGGCCATCTGGCTGAGCTGGCTCTGGAGGGCTTGGGCAAGGCGCTGAAAGTCGTCGAGGGTGTTTTGCTGGCGGGCATCGACCTCGGCGCGCGCCGCCGCAAACCGGGTCAGGGAGTCATCGGCGGCCTGGCGCAGGTCGCCCAGCAGCATGTCCTGCTGCTTCTCAATATCGAGCTTGAGGCCGCCAAACTGGGCCAAAAACTCGTCGGCCTGGCGGCGCAGGTCGGCCAAAATGCGGCTGCGCTGGCCATCCACCTCGGAGCGCAGATTGGCGAAGCGCTGGGTAAATTCGTCGATGGAGCGCTGAATGGTCTGCAGCGCCAGGTCGCGTTCGCCCAGGGCGCTGACCTGCAAGTCGCCCAGCTGGCGGCTGATCTCGTCGGTTTGGGTTTGCAGGCGGGTGAGGCTGCTGTGGCGCAGACCCTCCAGGGCCTCGGCAATGGTGGCCGCCTGGCGCTCCACCTGGTCGCTGGCCTGGGTGGTGAGCTGCTGGCGCAGATCGGCCAGGGCGGCCAGGGCGCGATCGCGCTCCTCTTGCAGGGCCTGGGTCATGGTGCCCATCTGGTCGGCAAAGCTGGTTTCGGCGTTGCCAATCTTTTGCAGCACCGCATCCTGATGCACTTCCACGTCGCTGCGCAGGCGATTGACGTCGCGCAAAAAGCCGGTCTGGTTTTCTTCCAGGGTGCGAAACACCACGTCGCGCTGGAGCTGGGTGTCCTTGCGCAGGGTGGTGATCTCGTCATCGGCTGTGGCCCGCAGCCCGGTGAGGTGGCCGACAAAGTTGGCCTCGGTGCTCTCCAGCTTGACCTGGAGGTCGCTGAGGGTAGACTGCCAGTCGTTGATGGTGCGGGCTTTGAACTCCGCGAGGTCGTCGACCAGGCGGCTGAGCACCTGCTTTTTGGTGACGGCCTCTTCCTGAAAACGGTCGGTGCGGCTGTCGAGCTCGGCGGCGCGCTCCTTGGCCTGGGCGAGAATGTAGTCGAGGTCGCGGGTGGCGGTTTGAATGCGGCTTTCTAAATCGGTGATCTCATTAATTTGTTTGCGCACCACCACCGACACTTCTTGGATTACCGAGCGCCGCATCAGCCACAGCATTACCACCCCCAGGCCCAGCAGCAGCAGCAGGGTGCCCAGCATGACAAAAAACAGCGTGGTGGCGCGGCGAAAGGCCAGATCGGCCTCGCTGCTGAGCCGCTCTAGCTCGGCGGCGGTGGCGGCCTGGGCAACGAGAGGGGCAGCCGGTGTGCTCACCTGGGCCTGCCCTGGCCGTACCCCCCAGCCGCCGCTGAGCAACATTAGCACCAGCAGCAGCAGGGGGCGGGGAACTTCGGCCAGGGAACGCATGGGCTGCCTCATCAGGACTTTCCTAATGGAATAGGACTAGGATACCTGATACTTCAAAGGGTTAGGGCGGCGGCAGGCAACATTCGCGCTGGGGTTTAGCCGCCCTCAGCGGCCATAGTTGTAGCCGTTGGGCAGAATGGTGGAGCCATCGCAGTGGGTGTGGGCCAGATCGACGCCGACGGCCCGAAACAGGTTGCAGCGGCGCAGGTTGGCCTCGGTGAGGGTGGCTCCGTCGAGCTTGGCCCCGCTGAGGTTGGCCCCCTCCAGGTTGGCGGTGGTGAGGTTGGCCTGACGCAGGTCGGCCCCGGCCAGGTTGGCCCCGGCCAGGTCGGCCCCGACCAGGGTGCCGCCCCGCAGGTCGGCCCGACCGAGGTCGGCCCCGGCCAGGTTGGCGGCGCTGAGGTCGGCACCGTAGAGATTGCTGTCGGCCAGCTGGGCCTTGACCAGACTGGCCCCGCGCAGGTTGGCCTGGCTGAGGTTGCTGTAGGGAATGTAGCTGTCGTCGAGACAGCTCTCCTGGAGGTCGATTTGGCGCAAATCTACTTCAAACAATTGAATACCCGCTAAATCTACGGCTGCAAAGCACCGTTGACCCGTTGCATAGGCCCCCAGCAGGGCCTCCTTAGTAAGTCGATCCATTGTTGTCGGTATCAGGCCTGGAGCCTGAGTATTTCTGCTCAGCTAAACGACAGAACACACTGTAAGCGTTTAACGTTTCGTAACAACGCACCGTTAATGATGTCTTCAGGTTTTTGGGCGCGGGCAATGGCGGGCGGTTGGGGGCCTGCGAATACAGTTTTGAGCCTGCGAATACAACATCTGATGAACTTTTGCTGCCCTCTCCCTCTGGCCGGGCTAAACTGCCCCTAAATCTTGAAAACAGCCTTTTGCTGAAATAGCTGCCTGAAAATCAGCTCCTTAGGTTAGTCCGTTAAGCATCCAGCCCGAAGGTTCCGAATGCTGCTGTCTATCTGATAGGTCACGCCATGGGTCGCCGAGGTATCCTGCCGGTTGTGGGAGGTGCGATCGCACTAGGTCTGCTGCTGTCATCGCTGCTGGGGCTACCCGTCGGCCTTGCCCTGGCCGCCCCGGCCCCGGCTGCTGCAACGGCTAGCGCAACCGCTGATCCCCTGCTCCAGCCCGCCCCCACTCAGCCCCTGGGCTACTACGACCACTTTGGCGAGTTGCTCACCCCCGAGGTTGCCCGCGACCGGGTCGTCGCCGCTGGCCTCAACCCCGCCGACCCCGCCTCGTTTCTCCGCATTGGCGCGGTCGAGATCACCCCAGACCTGGTGGGCCAGGGCCGCGACATCTTCTTCAACCGGGGGGTGGGCGATATGTTTGGCCTCCAGCAGGTGTTTGGCTTCAAAAGCGGCGTGTTTAGCCTGCTGCCCGAATACATTCTCGCCGTGCTGCGCCAGGGGTTTCGCCCCACCACCAACCTCACCATCTACCCCCTGCGCACCATTCGCCTAGGCGATCAGGCCCTGCGACCCGGTATCCCGGTCAGCACCGGGCTCGATCTCACCCGCCACGGCCTCAGCTTTCGCTCCCTGGGCGACCTTGTGCAGAGCTTTTTGCCCATCGGCCTCAAGCTCTCGGGCAACATCACCTGCGCCGTTTGCCACGCCAGCCTAGACAGCCGGGGCTCTGTAGTCGATGGCATTCCCAATGGCGACCTCAACGTGCGCCTGCTAATCGCCCTCGCCCCCAACGGGGCCTCTGGGTTTGCCCGCATTGCCCTCGACCCCCTAGCCCCCGAGCTCCAGGGCAACGGCAAAACCATTCTCGATAGCCAGGGCCGCCCCGTCACCCTGCCCGACCCCCGCAAGCTAGAGTTTGCCTTCGACAGCGCCGTCATGCGGGTGCCCCAGGGCAACTTTGAGAGCAACCCCGACCGGGTCAACAACACCACCCAAATTCCCAGCGTCTTTACCTTTCAAAACCAGCCCTTTGGCTTTGGCGGCAACTTTGCCGTTGGCCCCTGGGGCGGCCTGAGCGCCATCAACAACGCCGTACACTCCTCCGAGGTCAACCTGCTGGCCGCCGCCCAAGAGAGCGACCTGCGCCTCGGCATCGACCCCGAAGTCTACCTGGGCATCGCCCTGCAAAACGCCTTCGACAAACGGCTGCGCCTGCCCCCCGGCGACCCAGTCACCCCCTCGGTGTGGCTGCGCCAGATCGCCCCCGAGCTCACCCAGGCCGAGCTGGAGGATCAAATTCCCGCCCCCGGCACCGGCACCTACCCGTTTTTGCGGCCCAGCCTGTTTACCTTCAACGGCCTGGTGTTTACCCCCAACACCAACCAAAAAAACGATATCGCCAGCGGCCCCTTTTTGTTTGCCAACAACGCCATGGCCGCCTGGCAGAGCAGCCTGGTGCCGCCCCCCAACCGCACCGCCGCCAACCAGCAGGCCCTGGCCAGTGGCTCGGTGAGCCGGGGGGCGCGGGTGTTTGAGCAGGCCAACTGCGCCACCTGCCACATTCCCCCCTTCTACACCGACAACGTCATTCACCCAATTCCTGAGATTGGCACCAACCCGGCGCGGGGCAAGTCGGGTCTGGGCCTGCCCCAGTTTTTGGTGCCGCCCCAGCTCTACAGCTTTGACACCCCGGTGCCACCCCCGGCCAGCGCCACGGTGCTCGATGTGCCCACCGAGGGCATTGCCCAAACCCCCACCACTCTGCCCGATGGCCTGCTGCCCGACGGCGGCTACAAAACCCTCTCGCTGCGGGGCCTGGCCTTTAGCCCGCCCTACCTGCACGATGGCGGGGTGGCCGTGGGCCCCGGGGCCCTGGCGGTGGCGGCAGATGGTTCCTTTGAAGTCATCAACCCGGCCCGGCTGGGGCTAGCGCCTACCCTATCGGTGGGCATTTTGCCCGATGCCGCCAGCAGTCTGCGGGCCATGGTGGACCGCACCCTGCGCGCCCAGGTGATTGCCGCCAACCAGGCCGACCCCGGGCTGGTAAGCAGCAACCTCGACGGCACCGGCCATGAATTCTACGTTGACGCGGCGGCGGGCTACACCGCCCAGGAGCAGGCCGACTTGGTGAATTACCTGATGGCCCTAGACGACAACCCCG
>DATIVG010000193.1:0-19406 GCA_035466075.1 Nodosilinea sp.
CGGGTCTGCACCACCTGAACGGCATCTCAGGGTAGCTTGAAGAAGCCGCTGACGGCACCGATACCCATTTGACGAACTGCAATGACCCAATTTACTCTCTACGGCCCCACCCTGAGCACCTACGTGCGCACCGTTCGCATGATCTTGGCGGAGACCAACACCCCCTACGAGCTCAAGGGGGTCGATATTTTTAGCGATCGCACCTCTGACTACCTGGCCAAAAACCCCTTTGGCAAGGTGCCCACCCTGGAGGTCGATGGCGAAACCCTCTACGAAACCTGCGCCATTGTGGAATACCTCGATACGGTGGTGGGCAACCGCGCCTTCACCCCCGCCGACCCCATGGGCCAGGCCCGCATGCGCCAGATCATGGCGATTGTCGATAGCTACCTCTACGGCCCCGCCATCAGCACGATCACCATTCAGCGGTTGATTGTGCCCAGCCGGGGGGGGCAGCCCGACGAGGCCGCCGTGGCCGAGGCAGCGCCCAAGGTCAACACGGCCCTAAAAGCAATCGAGGCGATCGCCTCTTGCCATCCCTATCTGCTCGGCCCCACCATTACCCTGGCTGACTTCTACCTCCTGCCGGTGATGCTCTATCTGTCGAAGACGCCAGAATTTGCCGCCGTCACCAGCGACATTCCCCAGCTCAACGCCTGGTGGGCTACCCAGAGCCAGCGGCCCAGCTTCCTGGCGGTGATTTCCTAGGGTGGCATTGCTTTAGAAACGGTGGATTGGGGCGCCGCCTGCTGCGCCCCAATCCGGTTCCCTGGGGCCTACCCGCGAAACTCAGAGGCCACGATCATCGAGCCAATGCCCAGGTCGCTGAAGATCTCCAGCAGCAGGGCGTGGGGCACCCGGCCATCGAGAATGTGGGCGGCCCCCACCCCCTGGGCCAGCGATCGCACGCAGCAGTTCACCTTCGGGATCATTCCCCCCGACACCACGCCGCTCTCAATTAGCTGCCGGGCCTGCTGGATGTCGAGCTTGGGCAGCAGGGTAGAAGGGTCTTTGTAGTCTTCTAAAATGCCCTTGGTGTCGGTGAGCAAAATCAGCTTTTCGGCCCCCAGGGCGGCGGCAATTTCCCCGGCCACGGTGTCGGCGTTGATGTTGTAGGCCTGGCCCGTTTCATCGCTGGCCACGCTCGACACAATGGGAATGTAGCCCGCCTCCACCAGCGACTTCAAAATGCCGGAGTCGATGCCGCTGACCTCGCCCACAAACCCCACGTCCGCCGAGCCCTGGGGGCGGGCGGTGATCAGGTTGCCGTCTTTGCCGCAGAGGCCCACGGCCTTGCCCCCCTCCCGGTTGATCAGTGAGACCAGTTCTTTGTTGACCCGGCCCACCAGCACCATTTCCACCACGTCCATGGTGGGGGCATCGGTGACCCGAAGGCCGTCTTTAAACTGGGGCTCAATGCCCAGCTTGCCCAGCCAAATGTTGATCTCAGGCCCGCCGCCGTGCACCACCACCGGGCGAATGCCCACGCAGGACATGAATACAATGTCGCGGATCACCCCCGCTTTCAGGCTGCCGTCTTTCATGGCGGCACCGCCGTACTTGACCACCACCGTGCGGCCCCGAAACTGCTGAATGTAGGGCAGCGCCTCGCTGAGAATGCGCACCCGCGTGGCCTCGGTTTCGTTGACGTTGCCGACTTGCGAAGCAGGGGACTGAACCATGGCGCTACCGATAGAGGGGGCAGAAATTGAGCTGCCAGTAGTGTATCAATTGAGCACCGGAGAATCAGTCTCCGGGCGGATTCTTTCCGCCACCCGATCGAGAATGCGGGCTGCGATCGCACCCACCCCCGCCTCGGCCTCCACCGTCACCCGCACATCGGCCTGGGCATAGAGGGCCTGCCGCTCCGCCAGCAGAGTAGTGAGATTAGTTGCCCAGTCCTGCCCCTGCAATAGCGGTCGGCCCGAGTCTCCCGCCAGCCGCGCTTGCAGCACCGCCGGGTCCACATCCAGCCACACCACAATGCCGTGGTGCAGATAGCTCCAGTTTTGCGGCTGGGTGACAATCCCCCCCCCGGTGGCAATCACCAGCCGCCGGTAGGCCGACAGCTCCGCCAACACCTCGGTTTCCAGCTGGCGAAAGGCCGCCTCCCCCTGCTGGGCAAACAGCTCAGCAACGGGCTGCCCCGTCGCCGCCTCCACCACCGCATCGGTATCAAAAAACTGATACCCCAGGGCCTCAGCCAGCACAGCGCCAGTGCTGCTTTTGCCAGCCCCCATCATGCCGATCAGGTAGAGGTTGATGCCGTTGAGTCGAGCGGTCAGAGTCATGGGCTCAAGGAAAAAGTAAATAGATAACGGAAAAATCAGGGGGTAAGGGCATCGTCGGCGTCATCCCATTCGTCGCGGCTGCCGCCGTCGCGGGGGCGATCGGCATCTGGCTCCGGGTCGCCCTCACCGCCGGCCCAGCGCTCTACCGAGCTGGCCGCCGCTTCAGCCGCCGCCGTGTAGGGCGGAATAATCACCCGGTAGTCGGCATCGACCACGCCATCTTCCGCCATTTCGGGCTCCCCCAGGGGAGGGGCCGAGGCCAGCTCCGGCCCGCCGTAGTCGCCCTCATCGTCGTAGACCACCTGGCCAGGGGGGTAATCAGAGCCATAGTCTGACTCCGACTCGTAGTCATCGGTGGAGTAGCGGGGGCCGGGGTAGTCGTCGCCGTAAAGGCCCTCATCGCCGTAGCTTTCGTCCGGCGGGGCGTAGATATTGTCCACCTGGCCCCCGCTGGCACCATCGCCCTCATCGCGGTAGCTGTAGGAATAGATCGACCCGTCGCGGTAGACCCGGCGGGGAGCCTGGGCGGCTTCAAAATTGCGGTCAAAATTGCGGTCGGGGTCGCGGCGGGGATCGCTGGCCCCCGAGCCCTCGCCCCAGCCCTGGGCAATCTCATCCAGGCTGTCCTCCACCGGGCTGACGCCGGGGGCCCGGTAGGGCTGATTTTCCAGCCCGCCCCAGTCGTCGTCGAGCTCGCGCATCGACTCGCTGACCCGCTGCTGCTGCTTGGCCCGCTGCTTGCTGCTGCTAAACCAGGTGGTGACGCCATCCACCAGGTTGGCCGCCGGGCTGGAGCCCAACTCAGTTTCGGGTTTGGGTGCCCGGCTGAGGGCCTCCCAATCCTGCCACTGACCGGGCGATCGCAGGTTGGTCCAGGCTCGCCAGCTGGGGTCATCGTCAGCGGTATCGTCGCGCTGGGCTCCGGTAGACGGCGACGCAGGCGTTCGCCCCGATCCGGCGCGGCCACTGCCCGGCTGGGTGTAGGGGGGCGGGGTGTTGCGGGCGGCCTGGGCCGCGGTGTCCGCCGTCGAGCCCGCCGGTTCGTAGAATGACTGGGGCCGGTATTTATAGGCGTTGGAGCGCCGCTCGGCGGAGCCCCCCACCGAGCCCAAGAGCGCGGTCAACACCAGGGTGGTGAGGGCGCCCAGGCCCACGGCCCCGACCAGCCAAAGGCCCAGCCCCAGGGCCGGGGTGCTGCCGCCCAAAAAGACCAGGGGCAGCGCCGGGGCCAAGTTCTGCACCCCCAGCAGCACCACCAGCCCCAGGATTAGCACCACCACCATCAGACGTACGGTTGCCATGGTTAGCCCTACAACGGCATCTTGCCCATCCTATCGTGACTGGGGGAAGGCGCGCTGAGCCGAGCCTGGTCGGCCCTGATCGCCGTCTCGATCACCGCTCTAGATCGCCATCCCAAAACCGCCGCGCCCAATCCTGGGGATGCGCTCAGGCTCGCCTAGGGCTGGGGCAGATGGCCCTGCCAGCGCTGGAGGGGCACACAGTCGATATCGACCTGGTCGAGGGCGCGGGCCACCACAAAATCGACCAGATCCTCTATGCTCTGGGGCTGGTGATACCAGGCGGGAATAGCGGGCACAATCCGGGCCCCGGCCTCGGCCAGGGTAGTCAGGTTGCGCAGATGAATGAGGCTAAAGGGGGTTTCGCGCGGCACCACCACCAGCTTGCGGCCCTCCTTGAGCTGCACATCGGCGGCCCGCTCCAGCAGGTCGGAGCTGAGCCCCGCCGCCAGGCGGCCCACGGTGCTCATGCTGCAAGGCATCACCACCATGCCCGCCGTGCGGTACGAGCCGCTGGCAATGGTGGCCCCCACATCACCCCAGGGGTGACAGCGCAGCTTGCCCGCGGTGGGCACCCCCGCCTGGTCGCGCCAAAACAATTCCTGTTTCTCGGGGTCGAGGGGCATATGAATGCCCGACTCCGCCTGCCACACCATCTGCGACGCCTTGGAAGCCACCAGATCGACCACGCCCTCGGCCGTGAGCACGTGGCGGAGAGCCCGCACGGCGTAGATCAGACCCGAGGCCCCGGTCACGCCCAAAATGAGGGGACGGGCGAGGGCGGGTGTTTCGAGGGAAGGCATGGGAGAAATGGGTAGGTAGGTGAGGAGATGGAGGCGTTGGGGCAGGTAGCCGATACCGACTGAGGGATGCAGGCATTCCCTGGCCGTCTACCCTCTATCCTAACGATCCCTGGAGCAACGATCCCCAGGCCAGCGGCCCCGGATCAGAGCCATTAGCAGAGCCATTAGCGGTCCCCGGCTCCACCTAGCGGCCCCACCGACGCACCGGCGGGCCGGTGCGCCCTTACTCGCTCTCGTCCCGCCCGCCATCCTGGCCGTTGATCGGGTCGCCGTTGTCGTCTTCGCTGTAGCCGTTGGCCTCGTCGTCGTCGGGGGCCTGGCTACCGCCGCCGACCGCCACCAGGTCGATCTGCTGGCGGTAGTAGTCCACGCTCTTGACCTGTACATCGACTTTGTCGCCAAGGCGGTACTGCTGGCGGTTTTTGCGGCCCACCAGTTTTTGCTGGCGCGCCCGGTATTCGTACCAGTCGTCTTTGAGGGAGCTGACATGGACCAGCCCTTCCACCAGCAGCTCCTCGATCTCCACAAAGAACCCGTAGGACTGCACGCCGGTAATCAGGCCGTGGAAGACCTCGCCGGTGTGCGATCGCATAAATTCAGCCTTCTTCAACCCCTCTAGATCCGACTCGGCCTCCTGGGCCAAGCGCTCGCGCTCGGTGAGGTGAATGGCGAGGCGGGGAATGTCGCTCTCCAGCTCGTGCTGAATCTCGGGGGGCAGCACGTTCCAGTTCACCTGGCCGTGGCAGGAGCTGTGGCGCAGGTTGACCTGATCCTTGGAGCGGGTAGACCTGCGATCGCGGCCCGACTCAAACACCGCCCGCAAAATCCGGTGCACCAGCAGATCGGCGTAGCGCCGCGAGGGCGAGGTGAAGTGAGTATAGCCATCGGTGAGGGCCAGCCCAAAGTGCAGGTCGGCATTGGGGCTGTAGAAAGCGGGCTGAATGGTCTCCAGCAGCAGGTAGGTGAGAATCTTCTCCGCCTCGGAGGCCCCAAACTGCTCCACAAACCGCTGGTAGTCCTTGGGCTGGGGGGCCGCCTCATCATCCAGGGTGAGCTGAATATCCATGTTTTCGGCCAGCTTCACCAGCTCCTGCACATCGCTGGCGTCGGGGGCCCGGTGCAGCCGGTAGATGGCGGGCACCCCCAGGGCCTTGAGATGCTGGGCAATCAGCTGGTTGGTCAGCAGCATGCACTCGGTGACAATCTGGCGCGAGGGCAGGCTGGTGGCGGTCACCATCACCCCCAGCAGCCCCTCGTCGTCGTACTGAAACTTGGGTGAACGGTAGTGGGCCAGCGGCTCCCCGGCGTCGGCGGGGAAGTCGTACTCGGGCAGGTTGAGCTCAAAGGAGCCCCGGTGCTGCCGCTGCCGCTTGATCGCCTGGCTCAGGTAGAGCAGGTTGTCCATCAGGTCATAGACCGGCTCCAGGGCCTTCAGGGTCTTGGGCTTCAGGCCCAGGCTCTTGATCAAGTCGGTGTTGTCGCGCTCCAAAATGCCCTGGGCTTCCTGGTAAGAAATCTGGTGATCGACGCACACCACGCTGGGCTGCACCTCGTACTCCAGCACCGCGCCGGTGTCATCCAGGGTGACCAGCACCGAAATCGCCAGCCGGTCTTTGCCCGCCAGCAGCGACCCCAGCGGCCCCGACAGCGGCGGCGGCAGCATCGGAATCACATCGTCGCCCAGGTACACCGAGGTACCGCGCTTGGCGGCATCCTGGTCGATGGGGGAATGGGCCTCCACGTAGTGGGCAATATCGGCAATGTGAACGCCGAGCTTCCACTGCCCGGCGGCGGTGCGATCCAGGGTGAGGGCATCGTCGATCACCTGGGCATTGGGGCCGTCGATGGCCACCGTCAGCACCTCGCGCAGATCGACGCGATCCTTGAGGTCGGCCTTGCGCACCCGCGTGGGTAAATCCTGGGCGGCGGTCAGCACGGCATCAGAAAATTTGCGCGGCAGGTCGTGCTTGCAGTAGACAATATCGATGTCGGCGGCGGCCTCGGCGTCGCTGCCCAAAATTTGGGCCACCCGGCCCTGGGGCGGGTTCTGCCCCAGGGGGTAGCGCACGATTTCTACGTGGGCCAGCTGATCGACCGCCTCGGCCAGATCGGCACCGTTGGCAATCAGCGACAGCTCAAACAGCAGCCGGTCGTCGAGGGGCACCGCCCGGTAGTCGTCGGCCTCCTGCTTTACCCGCGCCAGCACCGAGGCGTTGGCCCGCTCCAGGATCACCTGCACCTCCCCTTCGGGGCTGCGGCGGCGACTGCCTTCCTTGGTCACCTTGACCAGCACCCGATCGCCGTTCCAGGCAGTGTTGAGCTGGCTTTCGCGCACGTAGATGTCGTCGGCCCCCTCCTCGTCTTGAATGGCGAAGCAAAACCCCTTGCTGGAGCAGCGCAGCTTACCTTCCACAATGTCTTCGGCGGGGTTGCGGTGGTATTTGCCCCGCTCTTTTACCAACACCCCAATGCGCTCCAGGGCATCGACGGCGATTTGGAGGTCGCGCTGGCTGGCCTCGTCGTTGCAGTGCAGCTTTTTCTCAAGAGACTTTAGGGTGTGGGTCTTGTCTTTGGTGAAGCTGGCCAGTAGGGCCGCGATCGAGAGTTCCATGTAGCGACTGATTCCTAAAACTATTCATGACTGGGAGGCCCCAGGCCAGGTCAGGGGTCAACCGACGCGATGGCCAGGGGGTACGATCGGGGCTCTGCCTGGGGCAGCGGTGCAAAGCGCTGGCCAACCCGGGGACTCAAGCGGCAGCTCAACCAGCCCCCGGCCTAGTCCAAAGAGCCGCGGCAAGGCAAGCCAACGCCCAAGTGTAACGGCTACGGCCGTAGATGAACCCGGCTGTGGTGGCAACCGCCGCCCCAGGCCAAAGCATAACCGACAGCCAAGGCTAGACCGCTTTAACGGCAGGGGCACGTTGTCCCCTACAGTTTCTCAGGAAATGGGGCGCTGTCAATTTTTTTTGTCAATGCCGTGCAACGTTTTGTAAATAGTGAGCTGTAAATGGTGAGCCCGCGCCGACGGCGAAGGGTGGGGCGGGGCCGGGGTCAGGTTCGTTCGCCGGTGACAATGTAGGCGACTCGCTTGCCGATGTTGGTGGCGTGGTCGGCGATGCGCTCCATGTAGCGAATGGCCAGCACCATCAGCACGGTGGGCTCGACCGAGCCGACGATATCGCGCTGGTGGGCCAGCAGGGCGTAGAGGTCGGCGTAGTCGGTATCGACGGCGTCGTCTTTTTGTTTGATCTCCAGGCCGCTGGCGGCGTCGAGGTTGGAGACCGAGAGCAGGCACATGGCCACCATCGATCGGCAGCGGTCGAGCATGGTCTGCACCCGGCCAATGTGGGGGTGCACGGGGTAGGGAAAGAGTTTGATGGCGACTTCGCCGATGTCTTCAGCGTAGTCGCCAATGCGCTCCAGGTCGCGCACCATCTGCATGAAGGCACCCACCCGGCGCAGTTCTTCGGGCCCCGGCGAGGGCAGGGTAAACAGGTGCATGCAGTCGACTTCAATCTGGCGGTAAAACTGGTCGATCTGCTTGTCGTGGGCGTGCAGGCGCTGGGCGGCGTCGAGGTTGCGATCGCACAGCGCCTCCCGGGCTAGCACGCAGGAGTTTTCCACCAGCGCCCCCATCCGCAGCAGGTCGCGCTGCACCCGCAAAATCTGCCGCTCAAAGTCGCCCCGTACCGGCTGAGTTGTATCCACATCAAGCATCGCCCATACACACCCAAACAACAGAGCCCAAACCGTGGCCCTTTAGCCTAGCAGCCCTCGGCAGGAGTTTAAAATCAAAACCCGATCAAAACCTGGCCGCCGCCGCCATCCGATTCCCGTTAAGCTCTGTAACAGTTAGAGCCATCGGCCTCGCGAAGATTCCCATCTTAGTGAAAAATCAACCTAGACTTCGTGTCGTGTTT
Organism: Nodosilinea sp.; assembly: GCA_035466075.1. Taxonomy (GTDB): domain Bacteria; phylum Cyanobacteriota; class Cyanobacteriia; order Phormidesmidales; family Phormidesmidaceae; genus Nodosilinea. The sequence continues at coordinate 8,313 of DATIVG010000193.1, forward strand.
TGTTGAGCAATATTCACCCCGTTTTGAGGAGTATTTTTATGCCCCTTTCAGACACCCAGATTTTTGTCGCCCTGGCCCTGGCTCTATTGCCTGGTATTCTGGCATTTCGTCTGTCCACTGAGCTTTATAAATAGGTTAAGACCGCCCGCGCCCTAGCGCTCCAGGCCCAAATCTATGAAAACAATAGGCCCCGGCAGCTGCTGTCGGGGCCTATTGTCATGAAGCCGTGAATTTATCGTCCTACAGGCTCATGGCCGGCTCATTTTTGACCGGGCCCAGCGCCCCCGAGTAGATCAGCCCCCGGCGGGTATCGAGGGTGAGAATGCTGCCGTCCCGAATGATTTCCGTGGCGTTCTTCACCCCCACAATCACCGGCACCCCCAGGCGCAGGCCGATCACCGCCGCATGGCTGGTGGGGCTGTCATCCTCGGTGACAATGCCCCCCGCCCGGCGAATGGCATCGACAAAGTCGGCGCTGGTGTGGGGCACCACCAAAATCTCCCCGTCATTGAAGTCGTTGACCTCCAGGCTGTTGTGGGCCACCCGCGCCCGCCCACTCACCGAGGCTTCGCCAATGCCCGTGCCCCGCCCCAGTACCGCCGTCACCACATCCACCTTGATCAAGTCGGTGGATCCCGACACCCCTTGCAGGGTGCCCGCCGTCATCACCACCAGATCGCCGTCGTTGAGCAAAAGCTTCTCCTGGGCTACCCCCATCGCCGCCTGAAAGGTCTGGGTGGTAGAGGGCAGATCGAGCACCAGCAGTGGCCGCACCCCCCACACCAGCTGGAGCTGGCGAGCCACATGCACGTGGGGCGTCACCGCCAAAATCGGCGTCTCGGGCCGGTACTTCGACACGTTGCGGGCGGTGGCCCCCGACTTAGTCAGCGTCATGATCGCCGCCGCGTTGAGCTGGCTGGCAATATTGCCCACCGCCTGGCTAATCGCATTGGGAATCGAGCGCGCCCCGCTGCCCTTGCGATCGCGCAGGCTCAGCCCCTCCTGCTCAGTGCAGACCGCCACCTTGGCCATGGTGGCCACCGCCTCCACCGGAAACTTGCCCACCGCAGTTTCATTGGAGAGCATCACCGCATCGGTGCCGTCAAGAATGGCGTTGGCAATGTCAGACACCTCGGCCCGGGTCGGGCGCGGGTTCGACACCATGCTGTCCAGCATCTGGGTGGCCGTAATCACCGGAATGCCCAGGGAGTTCGACATCGCGATCAGCCGCTTCTGCAAAATCGGCACCTCCTCGGCGGGCAGTTCCACCCCCAGGTCGCCCCGGGCCACCATCACCCCGTCAGACAGCGACAAAATCGCCTCCATCTGCTCAATGGCCTCGTGCTTTTCAATCTTGACGATCACCGGCACATTCTTGCCCGCCGCACTGATGATCTCCTTGATCTCCAGCACGTCCTGGGGGTTGCGCACAAAGCTCAGCGCCACCCAATCGACCCCCTGGTTGAGGCCAAACATCAGGTCTTCCCGGTCTTTTTCGGTCAGCGCCTTCACCGACAGATACACCCCCGGAAAGTTGACCCCCTTGTTGTTCGACAGGGTGCCGCCCACCACCACGCGGCAGTGCAGCTCCTGGGTCTCCAGGTCAACCGCCTCCACCTGCATTTCCACCTTGCCGTCATCGAGCAAAATGGTCGCCCCGGCGGGCACCTCCGGGGCCAGCTTGTCGTAGGTCACGCAGGCCCGCTGCTGGTTGCCCACAATGATCTCGCTGGTCAGCACAAAGGGGTCGCCCTTGGCCAGCACAATCGAGCCCTGCTCAAACTTGCCCAGGCGAATTTTGGGCCCCTGCAAGTCCTGGAGAATGCCCACCGGCTGGTTGAGCTCAAAGGAGATCTGCCGAATCAGCCGAATGCTGCGCTGGTGATCGTCGTGGCTGCCGTGGGAAAAGTTGAGCCGCAGGGTAGTGGCCCCGGCCTCGATCAGAGCCCGCAGCACGTCGGCATCCTGGGTGGCTGGGCCAATGGTGGCAACAATTTTGGTGCGACGGAGGGAACTGCGCAGGCGCATACAACGACCTCTACTGGGAATAAAATGCTGCCCAATCAGCGGCTTGACCAGGCCCGCTGGGCGGCAGCAATAAAGCACAGGGATAGTATCACGAATGCCGATGGGCTTTACGCTTCGGCCTCAAAGCTTCAATAAACCAGGCGCTGACGAAAAAATCGCCCCCTGGCTCAGCCATGTTTCGGTTCCCCCCCTGGTGATTCCACGGGGCCAGACCCGCTAAGCCTGTGTCACAAAACTTTATTATTCATGCGTCGTAACGTATACTACCGAAAATACTGGTGTAGGAGCGATGCATCATGTCGGTGGCAGCTGAAGCCCTGACGATTCGAAAAACGGTTCCCCCCGAGTTACTCAAAACTGAGGGCGGCTTGAGCCTTAACTTACTCATGTTTGTAGCCTCCGTAGGCCTGATCAGTCTGTCTACGGTGGGCTATTTTTGGTGGCACTGGCCTGGCTGGTGTGTGTTTTTGATGAATGTGCTGTCTCTACATCTGTCGGGGACCGTTATTCACGATGCCAGCCACAACTCCGCCCACCGCAACCGGGTGGTCAATGCGCTGCTGGGCCACGGCAGCGCCCTGATCCTGGGCTTTTCGTTCCCGGTGTTTACGCGGGTGCACCTACAGCACCACGCCCACGTCAACGACCCCGAAAACGACCCCGACCACTTCGTATCCACCGGGGGGCCGCTTTGGCTGATTGCCGCCCGATTTTTCTACCACGAGATCTACTTCTTTAAACGTCGCCTCTGGCGTCACTGGGAGCTGCTGGAGTGGTTCCTGGGTCGGCTGGTGGTGGGGCTGCTGGTGTTTGCCGCCTGGAAGTTCGACTTTTTGGGCTACATCTTCAACTACTGGTTTTCGCCCGCGCTGGTGGTGGGCATTGCCCTGGGGCTGTTTTTTGACTACCTGCCCCATCGCCCCTTTGAGGACCGCGATCGCTGGAAGAATGCGCGGGTCTACCCTAGCCCCATTCTCAACCTGCTGATCATGGGTCAAAATTACCACCTGGTTCACCACCTGTGGCCCTCGGTGCCCTGGTACAAGTACCAGCCCACCTACGAGGTCATGCAGCCCCTGCTCGACCAGAAGGGGTCACCCCAGTCCTTGGGGCTGCTGCAAATGAAGGACTTCTTCGGCTTTCTCTACGACCTGGTGCTGGGCATTCGGTTCAAGGGTCACTAGCTAGCTATAGTTGGCCCACATACCAGTGCAGCCGGGCAAGCTTGCCCGGCTGCACTGGTGTATGACTTTTTCTGGCTACTCGTTAACCCGCCTGACTCGCTAGCCGGTAACCACCAGGTCGGGTCTGAGGTCGCGGGCGCCGCGCAGATAGACATGCTGCACCTTGCCATGGACGATGGGCAGCTGCACATGCATCAGCACTCGAATGCAGCAGGGCAAGCTGCCTTCCACATGCATGTGCTGCACGTCGAGCAGGGCGACATCGTTCCAGCGGGGGCGCTGCCGCGCAATGGCCGCCGGAAACACCGCATCGAGGTCACGGGTGACCGAGAAGGTGGCGCTAATGATACATACCGGGTCAAGCTCGTTGCGGGCTTCTAGGGTATCGATCAGCTCTGTGACGGCCTCTCGGATGGCGGCCTCTGTGTTCTCTGTAACCGTTACTGCTCCCCGAATTGCCCACACTCGCCAGTCCACGCTGCAACCTCCAAACGTCAATCTCCCGCCGCCCAGCCCTGGCCACATCGGTCGGCTGAAGCGGAGAATAGACAGCATTTTACCGCTTCATCCTACCAGGGCGGGGAACAGGGCCAGGCAGCAGAACAGGCTAGGGACGATACAGCCAGAGGGGCAGACCGCTGGTGGTGCGCTCAAACTCAAGCCAGTCGAGGGTGGCGTTGAGGGCGGGCACGGCGAGGCCGGGGTAGGCCAGCCCGGGAGTACCGCTGAGCTGGCTGCGGCTGCTGCCGGGAACCAGCCGCTGGAGCAGAGGCTTTTTTTCGTCGAAGGTGATGCACTGGGCTTTTTCGGGGTCGAGCCCGGCCAGCTCGGCGGCCCAGCGGCGGGCGTCTTCTTCGCTGCCCAGGCGATCAACTACGCCCAGACCGAGCGCCTGCTCTCCGGTGAAGATCCGCCCGTCGGCAAAGCGACGCACGGTTTCTTCGCTGAGGTGGCGAGCCTCGGCCACGGTTTGCACAAACTGGCCGTAGCTGACGTCGATCAGCTCCTGGAGAATGGCCTTCTCAGGGTCGGTGAGCTCGCGGTCGAAGGCGAGGATGTCTTTGTAGGGGCCGGACTTGATGACTTTGAATGACACCCCCACCCGGTCGAGCAGGCGTTCGAGGTTGTTGCCCCGCAAAATGACGCCGATGCTGCCGGTGATGGTGCCGGGGTTGGCCACGATGTGGTCGGCTCCCATGCCGATGTAGACGCCGCCCGAGGCGGAGATATTGCCAAAGCTGGCGACAATTTTGAGTTTGTCTTTGAGGCGTTTGAGGGCGGTGTAGATTTCCTGGGAGTCGCCGACGGTGCCGCCGGGGCTGTCGATGCGCAGCAGCAGCGCCGGAAAACGCCTTTCTTCGATTTCTTTGAGGGCGGCGAGCAGGCGCTTGCGGGTGGCGGCGGCAATGACGCCAGTCACCTCAATGCGGGCGATGGACTTACGCGAGCGGCGGGGAAACGGCCAGACCATAGGGGTAATAACAGTGTTGGCGAACAGTGGGGCGGATGGTGAACGGTTGGTAGCCTGAGCGCTGGGAACGCTGTGGCCGCGCTTTATTGTAGCCAAAACGACTGTCGCTAAAACAACGGTGGCCCAGGCTAAGGGCGGGTATGGTAGGGTGCCGCGGCTAACCGGCCCCCGCCAAAGCGCCCCGCCACAAACTGCGTTAACATCCCTTAAAGAAAGTCTAGGGCCCCGGCCCGGCTGGCGATGGCCTTTGAGGCCGGTTTTTCACCGTCGCACCCGCTTACTCTATGGACTCTGTTTCTGACCCCCAGACCGCTACTCGCAACCCCGTGGTGCTGATTGCCCCTTTCTTTTTGTGGGGAACGGCGATGGTGGCGATGAAAGGGGCGATGCCCCACACCGCGCCATTTTTTATGGCGGGGCTGCGGCTGGTGCCGGCGGGGGCGGTGGTGCTGCTGGCGGGGCTGCTGCTGAAGCGCCCCCAGGCGATTAGCCGCCAGGGCTGGCTGTGGATTGCGCTGTTTGCCCTGGTGGATGGGGCGTTGTTTCAGGGATTTTTGGCGGCGGGGCTCCAGCGTACCGGGGCGGGGCTGGGCTCGGTGATGATTGACTCCCAGCCGCTGGCGGTGGCGGTGATGGCGCGGGGCCTGTTTGGTGAGTACATTGGCACGCTGGGCTGGATTGGTCTGCTGTGGGGGATTGCGGGCATTAGCCTGCTGGGTCTGCCGGACGAGTGGATTTTGTCGCTGCTCCACGGCGATACGGCCTGGCTGACCGGCGGCACCGCCCTCAACACCCTGCTGGAGGGGGGCGAGTGGCTGATGCTGCTGGCGGCGCTGTCGATGGCGACGGGCACGATTTTGATTCGCTATGTGTGTCGCCATGCGGACCCGGTGGTGGCGACGGGCTGGCACATGGTGCTGGGCGGGCTGCCGCTGTTTGGCCTGTCTGCCCTGGGGGAGGTGCAGCCCTGGCAGGGGCTGACGGGGTTTGACTGGGGTGCGATCGCATATTCCACCCTCTTTGGCAGCGCCCTGGCCTACGGTATTTTCTTTTTTCTGGCGGCCCAGGGCAACCTCACCAGCCTCAGCGCCCTCACCTTTCTCACCCCGGTGTTTGCCCTGCTGTTTGGCAATTTGTTTTTGGGTGAGACCCTGAGCGGGTTGCAGTGGGTGGGGGTGAGCTTTACGTTGGTGAGCATTTACCTGATCAACCAGCGAGACGCGCTGACCCAAAGACTGCGGCAGTGGCTGGGAACCTACGCGGCGGGGTAAGTTACCTTAGGGACATCTTGCGCCGTTACCGCCCGCTGGGCGGTGGGTAACTATGGACTTGAGACTGCCACTGCGACAGACACGGCCCGGCCATCGGCGCGGCGCGGCGTGGATTGTTGCCCCCGTCGCCCTGGTCCTGTGGATGGGCTATGGCCCGAGCGCGGTGGTGCCTGGAGCGGTAGCCGAGCCGCCGCCTGCCGCCGCGCCCCGGGGCAATGAAGTACTGCTACAGCCCGGTGCAGAGGGCGATGAGGTGATGGCGCTACAGCGGCACATGCGGCTGCTGGGCCTCTACCAGGGGGAGGTGGACGGGCGCTATGGCGAGGCTACGAAGGCTGCGATCTCAGCGTTTCAAACCAGCGCTGGGCTACCGGCCAGCGGCACCCTCGACCAGGGCACTTGGGAGCGGATGAATGTGCCTCAGCTGTTGGCGGATGGGGGGGCAGAGGGGGAGAGTGATGGGGTGATGGGGGGAGGGGGTGATGGAGAAGGTGAAGAGGATGGGGAAGATGGGGGAGAGCGTTCCTTCGTGCGGCGGTTCGGGGGGTTGATTTTAGGCGGCGGGGTGGCGCTGGCGGCGCTGGCCGGGTGGCGGCGCTGGCGGCCTCGAAAGGGGGCGACGGAAGGGTCGCCTGTGGACACCTCAGCCCTAGGGGATGAGGGAGAGTTGGAGGCGGTTGGGCCGCAGGCTAAGGATGTTTCTCCCCAGATGGCCCCACTGGCGAATCCAGCGGGAGTGGGTTTAGCCGGGGCAGCTATGCCCCTAGAGGCGACCACTCGGCTGAGCCCTGGGGATGTGGTCGATGCCCTGGTGAGTGAGCTGGACAGCCCCGACGGCGGGGAGCGTCGCCATGCCATTTGGGCGCTGGGCCAGCGGGGCAGCTCGGTTGCCATTCAGCCGCTGGTGGATCGGCTTTTGCTGGCTGATTCCCAGGAAAAAAGCCTGATTTTAGCCGCCCTGGCGGAAATTAGCAGCCGCAACCTCAAGCCCATGCACCGGGCGCTGGCCCTGGGGCTGCAAGACCCCAGCCCCGAGGTGCGCAAAAACGCCATTCGCGACCTCAGCCGGGTTTACGATACGGTGGTGCAGCTCAGCCACATGCTGGCCCACGCCAGCCAGGACCCCGACCCCGGCGTGCAGGAAACCGCCCAGTGGGCGCTCAGCCAGCTCAACCGCATTCCGGCGGCGCCCTATACCGGTGAGCCGCCGGGGCTGGATGCTGCCACCGACAGCGAGCGGCTACCGCCGTGGTGAGGCGGTCAAGTTGTTGTGAAGGGGCGATTTCGAAGGTTGCCGGGGGCGCAAGGGTCACAGACCGGCCCCAGGCTCCCGCAACTTCCAGCCCGGTCTCTTGTTCTTTCGTATTCTCCTACCCCATCAGCTATGGTCGCTGCTCTTCGTCTGCTGTTTGTTTCAACCCCGGTGGGCCCGCTGGGGTCTGGGCTGGGCGGTGGGGTCGAGCTCACCCTGCTCAATCTGGCCCAGGGGCTGCGATCGCGGGGTCACCAGATTACGGTGCTGGCCCCGATGGGCTCTAGCCTGGGGGATGTGGCGGTGGTGGAAGTGTCGGGGGCGCTGCAACCCACGGCCCACACCCAGGGACGCCAGACACCGGTGGTGCTGCCGGACGACAGCGTGCTGGCAGCGATGTGGCGCTACGCCCGGCAGCGGCAGGGGGAGTTTGACCTGATCGTCAACTTTGCCTACGACTGGCTGCCCTTTTACCTGACGGAGTTTTTTAGCACGCCGGTGGCCCATTTTGTCACCATGGGCTCGCTCAGCGACGCCATGGATGGGGCCATTCAGCGGGTGGCGCGGCAGTTTCCCCAGCGGCTGGGGGCCTACACCCGCACCCAGGCCGAGACCTTTGGGGTGGCCGATGCGTTTACCATGCTCAGCAGCGCCATTGACCTGGAGCGATACCAATTTTGCGCGGTGCCCGGCGAGGCGCTGGCCTGGCTGGGGCGCATCTCGCCGGAGAAGGGGCTCGAAGATGCCCTGGCGGCGACGGCCCAGGCCCAGGTGCCGCTGAAAATTCTCGGCAAGCTGGAGGATGAGGCCTACTGGCAGCAGCTCTGCGATCGCTACCCCCAGGCCCCCCAGAGCTACCTGGGCTTTTTGCCCACCGACGCGCTGCAGCAGGTGCTGCGCCAGTGCCGCGCCCTGGTGATGACCCCGCGCTGGGTGGAGGCCTTTGGCAATGTCGCCATTGAGGCCCTGGCCTGCGGCGTGCCGGTGATCGCCTACCGGCGGGGCGGCCCAGCGGAAATTGTGCAGCCGGGCCAGACCGGCTGGCTGGTGGAGCCTGACGATGTGGCGGGGCTGGTGGGTGCGATCGCAGCCATCGACCAGCTCGACCGCCAGGCCTGCCGCCACCAGGCCGAAACCGACTATTCTTTAGAGGCCCTGGCGCTGCGGTTTGAGCAGTGGTTTGCCGCCATGCTGGCCGCCTGAGCCGCCATCGCCGCTGCGGCACCGATTAATTTATTGACTGGTTTTACTGGGCCTGGGCCATGGGGCGCTGGCGCAGCTGCTCTAGCCGCTGAAAATCATGCTGCAACGCCTGGCGCAGCGATTTGTTGTGGGGGTCCACCCGGCGGGCCTTTTTCAGGCAGGCCTCGGCCTTGGCGGGGTTGCCGTTGTTGAGCAGGTCGTGGCCCCAGCGGTAGTAGGTGAGCGCGTGCCACTGCTGAATTTCTGGGTCCTCGGGGAAGCGCTGGGCCAGCCCCTCCACCAGGGCCACGGCGCGGGGAAACCGCTGGCCGCGAAACAGCTCGCGCAGCTGCTTAAAGCTGTTGACCTTGAGCAACTGGTCGGCCTCGGAGCCACCGGGGGTGGGGCTCAGGGTGGGCTCCGGCGCTGCCACCGGAGCGGCTGGAGGGGCGGTAGGAGAAGGGGCCTGGGGCGGGCGAGCCGGGGCGGTAGAGCGAGCGGCAGGAGCCTGGGCCGCAGGGGCCGGAGCGGCGGTGCGCTGGGCGTTGATGGTCTCGGCGGGCAGGGCATTGACCAGGGCCTGGTAGGCCTGGGTGACCTGAATAAATTTTTCCTTGGCGAGCTGGTCGCCGGGGTTGACGTCGGGGTGGTAGAGCCGGGCCAAATTGCGATAGGCCAGCTTGACATCGCCAAAGCTGGCCCCGGTTCTTAGCCCCAGTATGCGGTAGTGGTGTGCCAGCGCCATAGTCGCGAACTCTTCAGCGGAGGGTCGTGTGCTGCCCTTATTCTGCCAAGTCTACGCAAAAATGGCGCAGCCAATTACACCGTGGCGGGTACAGGAGTCACTAACTCCTGGGTACGGTCTTCGATGACCCGGTCGATCAGGCCGTAGGCCACCGCCTCTTCCGCCGACATGAAGTAGTCGCGGTCGGTGTCTTTTTGAATTTGCTCAATGGAGCGACCGGTGTGGCGGGCCATCATTTCGTTGAGTTCTTGACGAACCCGCAGAATTTCTTTGGCCTCGATGGCAATGTCGCTGGCCTGGAGCCGCTGCCGCCCGGTGCCGCCCATGGGCTGGTGGATCATGATGCGGGAGTGGGGCAGGGCGACCCGCTTGCCGTGGCTGCCCGCCGCCAGCAAAAACGCCCCCATGGAGGCGGCCAGACCCAGGCAAATGGTGACCACGTCAGACTTGATGTACTGCATGGTGTCGTAGATAGCCATGCCCGCCGTCACCGACCCGCCGGGGGAGTTGATGTAGAGGTAGATGGGCTTGGTGTTGTCGTCGGAGTCGAGGTACAGCATGGCGGCCACGATGGAGTTGGCCAGGGTGTCGGTGACCTCTTGCCCGAGGAAGATAATCCGCTCTTGGTTGAGGCGGGTGTAGATGTCGACCCACTGGGAGTACTGGCTACCGGGCAAACGATAGGGAACCTTGGGAGTGCCGATGGGCATAGTGCTCTTTCAACCTAAAAATAAAACAACAAACTACGGTGTCTCAGCCCGACCCCGGAGGGGGTGCGATCGCAGGTGGACCGCTACACCCCGGCTCCAGCGGGTACCTGGGGCAGCTCTTTGCGGCTGGCCAGCACTCGGTCAATAATGCCGTATTCCTTGGCTTCCTCTGGGTTCATGTAGAACATGCGGTCAGAGTCGCGCAGCACCTGGTCTAGGGACTTGCCGGTGCTCTTGGCCAAAATCTCCATCATCGAGCGCTTGTTATCCAGCACTTCTTTGGCGCGGATCTCGATGTCGGTGGCCTGGCCCTGGGCCCCGCTGCGGGGCTGGTTGAGCACAATGCGGGCGTGGGGCAGACTGGCCCGATAGCCCTTGGTACCCGCCGCCAAAATCACCGCCGCCGACCCCATCGCCTGACCCAGGCAAATGGTGTGCACCGGGGGCTTGATGTAGTTCATGGTGTCGCAGATGGCAAAGGCTTCGGTGTCGTAGCCAATCATGTTGCCGTCGTACCAGGAGGTGCCGGTGGAGTTGATGTAGAAATAGATGGGTTTGTCGGGGTCGTCAAACTGCAAAAACAGCAGCTGAGCGATGATCAGCTCGGTGACGTCAATGCCGACCTGCTGTTTGACGTCATCCCCCGAGAACAGGGGCAGACCCAGATAGACGATGCGCTCCTTGAGCAGCAGGGAGGGCAGATCTGGGGGCGGCGTGCGGTACATCGCGTCGCCATAGGGTGCCTGCACGGCTTTAATCTCTAAACTCATAGACCGAAGACGCCCAAATACGGGTTTTTAACAGTTTAACGTGGGATTGAGTTGGGTTCTACGCCATCCCCCAGCGGATATCCTCACCTGGGCCCCGGCCCCAGCGACCAGGGTCTCGCCGTCGGCCTAAAACAGCGCGGTGGTGCCCCCCAGCCGCAGGGCGACCAGCCCCAGCAGGCACCCCGCCGCCGTCAGCATGGCAACTCGCTGCACCAGTCGCCGGGTGCGGGGAGACAACTTGAGTTCGGGGTCAGGGGGTAGCAGCATGGGTCAATTTGCTCCATCAATGGGTCAGTGCCAAGGGGCCAGTTGATCGGCGAGTTGGATGTCAGTAAATCACACCCGGCCCGCCGAGGGAGGAGTTTTAAGCAAAACCAAAGCTTTTTAAGGCTATCGGCCCAGGGGGCATCGGGGGCTAGTTGGCGAGGTGCGATCGCAGCCCCTCCACAATGGCATTGGGAATCACCGCGTCATCCCAGGC
>DATIVG010000194.1:0-3203 GCA_035466075.1 Nodosilinea sp.
TTGCGGCGCAGCGCTATATTTTGATTGGCGATGGGGCGGACGGGTACATGGGGCAGGTCGTTTCCCTGTCTGCCGACGAGCGCGTTGCCCTGGCCAACTCCCCCGAGGTGATGCGATTTATAGACCCCAACAGCTGGTCGCCGGAGATGGCCCCCCTGCTCGGCTCCTACCAGCGCTACCGGGAGGAGCTGTTGAAAGGAACAGAGCCAGCTCCCCAGGACACCAGCATTCCGGTTGAGCCGCAGCCAACCTTTGATGAAATCTTGCAGATCTGGCGGCAGATCTTCGAGCAGCCGGGCATTTTTGACCCCCAGCGAGGCTAAGGTGACGTTGCTCAACATCGGCGGCGGCGTAGACCGCCGGGCTTTGAAGTTCACTGGCCCAGCCCGCAGCGGCCCCAGATTCAGGCGGCTGGGGTGGGCCAGATCGGCGCTGCCGCTGGCTCTGCTGGTCGGGGCTGGGGCCGTACCCACCCCGGCGCTGGCCCAGGCCTGCGCTGAGGTCGCCATTCGAGCGCACCTGGAAGCCATCATCCTCGATGCGGCCCAGCCCGATGCCATCAATGCCCTCAATGCCTGCGGCGACCAGGCGATTCCCGGCCTGGTGGCGGCCCTGGCCGATAGTGATAACGTGACGCGCTCAGCTGCGATCGCAGCCCTGCACACCGTCCTTCAACTCCCCACCGCCCAGCCCGCCTGGGTTGACCAATCCCCGACCCTGGCCCCCGCCCTGATCGACCGCCTGCAAACCGACGACTACTTTGAGCTGCGCCAGGCCGCCGCAGCCGCCCTGGGCACCGTTGCCAGCCTCTCCCAGGTCGCCGACCGCCAGCAGACCATCGCCCAGGCCCTGCTGACCGCCCTCGATCGCGATCCCGACCCTAACCCTCTGGCTGTCCGTCTTGCGGTCGTCCATGCCCTGGCCCAGATTCCCAGCCAGGCTGAGAGCATTGCCCCGGTGCTGCTGGCCTGCCTGGCCGACCCCGCCGAAGGCCCGGAGCTACGGCGGGCCGCCGCCAGCACCCTGACCCAGCTCAACCAGGTGGATGCCCTGGTGGCCAACCTGCAAAACAACACCTACAGCGACGATCTCAAACCTGCGATCGCGGCTGGGTTGAGACCGCTCCCAGCCCTCACCCCAGCGGCGGCGGCCGCCCTGGTCGCCACGCTCCAATCCGACCACGGCGAGCTGGCTAGCGAGGCCGCCACCACCCTGCGGGCCTTGGTGGCCGACTCACCCCAGGCAACCGGCCCCCTGCTGCTGCCCCACCTGGAGACCCTGGTGGCCAATCTGCAACGGTCGGGGCCCACCGACCTGGCCAACACCGTCGATATTTTAGTGATCGCCAGCGCGGCGATCGCCAGGGCCGACCTGTCTGCCGAGCAGCGGGCCGCCCACCTCAAAACCCTCAAACGGGGCCTGCAAACCCTGCGAACCCACCCCCGAACCGACGCCCTCCAGCTCCCCCTGGGCCAGGCGATTGGGGCCCTGGAGGGCGGCAACCCCGCCCTCGACCGCCTGGTGGCCGAGGTAATGCGCACCGGGGCCACCACGCTGCTGTTCCACAGCCTGTTTTGGCTGGGGCTGGTCGCCCTGTACCCCACCTCACCCCAGGTGCAGGCCATCTTCTTTTGGAACCCCAGGGTGCGCAAGATATTTGGCCTGTACTACGTCGAGGTCGCCCTCACCTGGGTGCCCTGGCTGCGAGCCAAACTGTTTGCCCCCTTTCGCACCAATCTGCTGGCCGAAGCTGACCTGGGTGAAATTGGCGAAGCCTTCTACTTCGCCGGGTCCGACGTTCTACAGCGGGGGCAGAGTCAGCCGCAGCCGCTGGTGCAGGCGGTGCCTGAACTCAAGGGCCAGGTCGTGCTAGAGGGTGAATCGGGCCTGGGTAAAACCATGGCCGTCAAACAACTGGTCAACCGCACCCGGCGTCTGGCCGTCTATCTGCCCGCCCGTAAATGCGCTGGCGGCGTGATTGAGGCCATTCAAGAACGGCTGCAAGGCCCCACCCAAGATACCGAGTTTCTGCAAAGCCTGATCTACAGCGGCGCCATCGACATCTGCATCGATGGCCTCAACGAGGTCACCCCCGACACCCGCGCCAAGATTAGCCTCTTTGCCGACACCTACTTTAAGGGCAACCTGGTGATTACCACCCAGCCGATGGATTGGGAGCCGCCAACCAACGCCACGGTCTACGAACTACAGCCCCTAACCGCCGATCAGATTGGGGCATTTCTGCGATCGCGCGTCACCACCTTACCCCCCACCGCTCCCCGGCAAGGGGCGGCCTACGAGCAGGCCTGCCAGACCTTTCTCGACGGCCTCAACCCCGACCACCTGGGCCACGAGGTAATGGCCAAGACCCTCTCCAACCCCATGGAGCTCACCCTGGTTGCCCAGATGCTCGCCGCTGGCAAACAGCCCGACCTGCTCAATCTGCAACAGCAGCAGTACGACGCCATGGCCAGCCGCTACCAGCACATCAACCTCAGCCAGCCCTTTCCCCTGGCGGCCTTTGCCGAGATGGCCTACGAAATGCGCCTGGGCGATCAGTTCACCATTCCCGCCGACCCCTGGTTCAAAGAGCTCAACTGCATGGAAGATTACCGCATGGTGCTCAGCCGTCAGCTCGATAATGCTACCGGCGGCACCGTCACCGAGTGGCGCTTTCGCCACGAAAAAATCCAGGACTTTTTTATCGTCCAAACCTTCTGGGGCAAGGGCAATGATCGCCCCGCCCAGCACCTGGGCGACCCTCGCTTTCGCGGCGTCTATTTTCTCCTCGCCACTGCCCTGCCCCTCGACCAGGCCATGGTGCTGCGAGAACAGCTGATCACCCACGCCGCCAAGACCAAAGATCATACGGTCAGCGATCGCTTCATCGAGCTGCTTCAGTCCCGCTCTGCGGCCTAGCTGCGAGCGCGATCAACTTTTGGGCGAGCGAAACTAAGGCTATAAAGCTGAGTCAATTGCCGCCCTGCAATTTCCCGATATGACGTGACCACGGGTGCCAGGTAACAGGTCTCCGAACTACCTGATTTTTCATGGAGAGGAGGCTCTGAAATATTTGTTTAGATCGGGCTGGAGTGCTTATTTGCTACAGTTTACAAGTCTCAGTGCGAGAGAAGAAGCCACACAAATCTCCCCCATCCATAACTCATCTCCAAACCCTACCAAAACCAGACGACACGGAAATT
>DATIVG010000195.1:0-4896 GCA_035466075.1 Nodosilinea sp.
TCCAATCCATCACCGTTTGCGGCAGCCAATCAAGAGATGGTTGAGCCACCTAGATCCACTGCCGCCGGTTGACTTAACTGGGTGGAGTCAGCTCCACCACCACCTGGTCTTTCACCCGGTATTCCAGCCCGCAGGCCGAGCAGGTCACCGTCACCGCCTCAGCCCCTGGGTCGGCTTCAGCAAAGCGCATCAGTGGCTGACCGCAGCGACACACACAACCCTGCGATCGCGCCGGTACCCCGTAGACCAAATGGAAGTCAGGCACCGAGCGAGTCACCACCGAGCCCATGCCCACCATGGCAAAGCGCCCAATGGTGAGGTCATTGCCAATGGTGCAGTGGGCGCCAATGGTAGCCCCCTCCCGCACCCGCGTCAGCCGCGTGTGCTCGTCAGGGGCCGAGGGGTAGGGATGCTGGAGATCCACCGTGGTGGCCCGGGGAAAGCGATCGTTGGTGAAGATCGTGCCCGCGCTCACCATCACGCCGTCCTCCAGGGTGACCCCGTTGCAGATGTAGACCATGGCGTTGATCTTGACCCGGTGGCCAATCTCAACCCCGTAGGCAATGTAGCTCTTGCCCCCCACAATGCACTGGTCGCCCAGCCGGGTCGAGTGGCGAATATGGGCGTTGTCCCACACCGACGTGCCCTCCCCCAGCACAACCCCCGCCTCCACCTGGGCGGTCGGGTGAATGCGTACTCCCATAGCCACCGCCTACACCAGGGCCAGCTCGGCGGCAACGCCGTTGCTGGAGACAATCTCGGTCCAGCGGCTCTGGTAGAGAGCCTGGTAGGCCGCCTCCACCGCCTCTACCGAGGCCACCCCGTCGGCGGCGGTAATCAGCAGCGCCTCCTGGCCCAAAATGGCCCGCGAGAAGTTGTCGATCTGGCTCAAAAAGGCCTGCACTTTGTTGTAGCCCTGGCCAAACACGATCCAGTCGGAGCTTGAGGCCTGGCGGTACTTCGACTCCTTCCAGCCCACCGAAATCGTGCCCTGGGAGCCGTAGATGCGAATGTAGTAATCCAGCTCCTTGTTGATGCTCCAGGACAGGTCAATGTTGCCCATGATGCCCTGGTAGTTTTTGGCAAAAATTCGCACCGTATCCTCCACCGGCAGCCCCTGAATGCGCTTGCCCTCCACCACCTGCACCTCGGCCAGGGGGCCCAAAAAGTAGCGCATGATGTCCAGCGAGTGGGTGCCGTTGTCGATCAGCACGCCGCCGCCGCTGATGGCGGGGTTGGCATTCCAGCGGTTGGTCATATCGACCCGGGCGGTAAAGGCGTTTTCAAACAGCACAATTTCGCCCAAAATGCCCGACTCAAGAATGCTCTTGGCCTTGATCACATCCTCCACGTAGCGAAACTTAGAGGCCATCGTCAAAATCACCCCGGCCTCGGCGGCCACGGCCTGCATGGCCCGCGCATCGTCCGCCTTGATGCTGAGGGGTTTTTCGCACAGCACCGGAATCTGCCGCTCCAAAAAGTAAACGCCGATCTCCCGGTGGGTCACCGGCGGCGTGCAGATGATCACAGCATCGAGGTCGAGGGCCTCGGCCATCGCCTGGTAGGTGGCAAAACTCTGGCAGCCAGCGCTCTCGGCCATGGCGGCGGCGGCCTCGGGGCGCACATCGGCAACCCCTACCAGCTGGGCCACCGTCGATTGGCCAAAGGCCTGGGCGTAGGCCTGGGCAATGCCCCCGGCCCCAACCAGGCCAAAGTTGAGTGGTGAATGGGTCATGGTGATTTACCTGATAAATGTCGGATTGAATGTCTGATTTAATTGCGCTTTAGGTCAGCCTCAGCAGGCGTTAGAAAGCGTTTGAAGAAGCAATCTGCTGTCGCTTGAGTCACCGGCCAACCCTCCCAACGGCCCTCCAGAAGAGGAATTCTCCTCTTCAAGGGGGGCAGGGGGGATTGTCACATTTGCGACCAGAAATAGGGCTTCTCAAGCATCTTCTTCAGGGAACAGGCGGAAAAATGGGCAAAGCCGCCAAACCAGAAAGCATTGGGGTGGTGCCCGCTGGCCTAGGGACTACTGCTGAAGGGCGGCCACGGCGCTGTGGATGGCCTCGGCAATGTAGTCAATGTGCTCGTCGGTGTAGGCCTCGTTCCAGGGCAGCACCAGCACTTTTTCCAGCCCCTCAAAGGTGCCGGGAAACTTCTCGGCGCTGTAGTCGAGGGCCTCGGGGCGGGCGTGGGTAAAGGGAAAGCGGGAGTTGCCAAAGGTGCGCTGCTTGGCAAACACCTCACAGCGGAAGGCGGGTTTTTGAATGTAGCGGGGGGCCGAGAAAATGCCGCGCTCGGCCTTGAGCCACTGGGCCAGACCCACCGCACCACCCTGAATCACATCGCCATCCACCCGCAGGCAGTACTTCCAGTACACGTGGGTGGCTTCGGGGTTGTGGTAGGGGGGCTCCACACCGGCCAGGCCGCTCAGTTTTTGGGTGAGCTGGGCGGCACCGGTCTGGCGGCGGGCCACCACCCCGTCGAGCTTGGGCAGCTGGGCACAGGCCACCGCCCCTTGTAGCTCGGTCATGCGGTAGTTGGGGGCCAAAAAGTAGTGGTCTGGCTGTTTGTCGCCGTAGCCCCAGGCTTTGTTGATAAACAGCCACATCTTGCGGGCCATCACCTTGTTGCTGGTGACCACCAGGCCGCCCTCGCCGGTGGTGATGTGCTTGCCCTGCTGAAGGCTAAAGCAGCCAATGTCGCCCAGGGTGCCGATGGGCCGCCCCTTGTAGGTGGCCATAAACGACTGGGCCGCGTCCTCAATCACCGGAATGCCGTGGGCGCGGGCCAGCGCCATGATCTCGTCCATTTCGCAGGGGTTGCCAAACAGGTGGGTGACGATGATGGCGCGGGTGCGATCGCTAATGCAGGGGGCAATGGTTTCGGCGGTCACATTCCAGGTGCGGGGGTCCACATCGGCAAACACCGGCACCGCGCTCTGGTAGAGAATGCTGCTCAGCGCCCCCATGTCGGTGATCGAGGTGGTGATGATTTCGTCGCCGGGGCAGGGATTAATGGCCGCCACCGCCGTGTGGATCGCCGCCGACCCCGAGGAGCAGGCGTAGGCGTAGCCCGCACCAATTTTTTCGGCAAACTGAGTTTCCAGCGATTTGACAAAGTTGCCCTTGGTGCTGGTCAGGGTGCCGCTCTGAATCGCCTCACTCAGCAGCAAAATTTCCTCAGCACCCAGGGTGCGCCCGCTGGCCTCTTGGTCGTTGGGTAGCTGCAGGCGAACGGGCTTAGCCGGAAGCGTATTAACCATGGACGATGGCTCCTTAAATGCGGTATTAAAAGTGTGAAAATTGAGCGCCTGCCCACCAGGGGCAGACCGTTAAACAAAAAAGTTAGGCAAAAAGGGAAACACAACACTTGTTGACCTACGGCCCCGAGCGGTCGCCCCAGTCGTCGGGGCGAGGCGGCGGCCCCTGGCGAGCGCGCATACCGAGGTAAAACATTTCCTCGAAATAGCGCTTGTTTTGCACCGCCAGCAGGCCCATGCCAAACAGCTGAATGGCCAAAATCAGCGCCATGCCCATCAGCAAATAGCTGTGGGGCAGCCCCGCCACGGTGGCGCTGAGCGCCTCACCCCAGGCACCCCAGGCAGCCCCCCCGGCCCAGAGAACCTGCAAATGGCCGAAGTACACCGTCAGGCTGTGCAGGGCCAGCCCCAGGGCCAGCCCCAAAAAGGCCAGGCTGGGCAGCACAAAGAAGATCGCCGGTCGAAACAAAAATCCAAAGAAAAACATCGACCAGGTGTGCCGCAAAATCCTCATGCTGGAGCGGCGCTGGGGCTTTCTGTCGGGCTGCGGCTGGGGCTCGGCACTCCAGCACAGATGGGCGGGCACCTCTTCGATGCGCTCGTGGAGCAGCATGGCCTTGTGCAGCACTTCAGGGTTGACCTCCATGCCCGGCGACAGCAAATTTAGCGACCGAATAAACTCTCCGTCGTAGGCCCGCACCAGCCCGGTCAGGGTGGCGACCTGGCGCTTGGCGGTCAGCGAAAGAAAGCGATTGGCCCACCGGCTGAGCTTGAGGCGCAGCCACGGCACGTTGGAAACCTGACCACCGGGCATGTAGGGAGAGGCGACTACCACCTTGGCGTGGGTGCGGCGCAGGTGAGCCAGCAGCCGCTCCACATGCTCTGGCGCGTAGGACAGATCGAGATCTAAGGTCACCACGTAGCGGCCCTGACTGGCTTGCACCCCGGTTTGCAGCGCTCGCCCCAGGCCGCCATTTACCAGGTGATGCACCACCTGCACCTGGGGCCGCCCCTGGGCAAACTGCTCTGCCACCTCGGCGGTGGCATCAATGCTACCGTCGTTGACCACAATCAGCTCCCACCGGTAGGCCGACTCCAGCCCGGCCATGTAGGCACAGAGCCGAGCGAGGTTCTGCGAGAGCAGGGCGGCCTCGTTGAAGGCGGGCACCACCAGCGACACCAGGGGGCGGTCGGCGCGATCGCACACCGCAATAGATTCGGCGCTCGGCAGGGGCGCAGCGCCACCGGCGGTCTCAACCTCCTGCCGCCCCTGACCAGACGACCTCAAACTGTTGCCCAGCTGCGAAAAACTCACCATTGGCGCATCCCCAATGCTCAAGAACTTCAAACTCGATGTGGCTCGATGTGGAACGACGCTCTACCTAAATCGGGAACACAACCCCGCAAACCGAGGCGGCAGTCTGCAGAACGACCAGCAAACCTAACGACTAAACCTGACCTGACCCAAAATGCTTTGCGATACCCACGCCGCAGCGCCCCAGGCAGGGCCCAGACCAGGCGGCCTATCTCTCTGGTATTGCTCTGGGGGCCCCGTGGAAGGCTCTGCGGTGTAGGTGTCTAAGTGTATCTCACTAGAAACCTGGGCCTGTCAATGCAATATAAGCAGAAATTAT
>DATIVG010000196.1:0-4802 GCA_035466075.1 Nodosilinea sp.
CGACAGAGACACCGCCAGACGACACAATCACATCTGCCTGGGTCAACGCCAACTGAATCGCAGCCCTCAGCGACTGGGGCTGGTCAGGCACAATGCCCAGAGGTAGAGGAACTGCCCCCGCCTGCCGCACCAGGGCCGCCAGGATCTCATCGACGTAGTCGTAGTCCCCCACCGACACCCCACCCGACGACACCACCATGTCGGCCTGGGCCAGCGCCGCCGTGATCGCCGCCCGCAGCGCCTCCGGCTGGTCGGGCACAATGCCCATCGCGATCGGGATGGCCCCCGCCTGGCGTACCAGCGCCGCCAGGGCATACTGGTTGGAGTCCACAATTTGCCCCGGCTGCAGCGGGGTCTCGGGCGTCACCAGCTCGTCGCCGGTGGAGAGAATTGCCACCCGCGGCTGGCGAAACACCGGCACCGCTGTGCACTGGGCCGAGGCCAGCACCGCCAGCTCTGGCCCGCCGATGGCTAGCCCCGGGGCCATTAGCCCGTCGCCAGCCCGGCAAAAGCTGCCCCGATGGCGCACAAACTGCTGCGGCTCTGGGGCCGCCAACACCACCACCCGATCGCCCTGGCGCTGGGTCACCTCTTGAATGACGATGGTATCGGCCCCGACCGGCAGCATCGAGCCCGTCAAAATGCGGGCCGCCTGGCCCGGCCCCACCGGCAGCGTCGGCGATTTTCCGGCGGGAATGGTTTCGGTCAGGGTCAGGGCCTGGGGCTGCTCGCCAGAGGCCGCCTGCACATCGGCGTAGCGCACGGCGTAGCCATCCATGGCCGAGTTATCCCAGTGGGGAAAGTCGAGCGGGCTGGGAATGGCGGCGGCCAAAATGCGCCCCAGGGCCTGGTCTAGGGGCACCTGTTCCACGGCGGTCGGCGGCGGCACCAGGGCGAGAATTTTGGCGGCGGCCTCGGCGACGGGGAGCATGGAAACAGAAAATTGAGGAGAACCGAGGGCAAGCAGGAGACAGCTGAGCCAACTGCCGGAGCTAGAAGTCAGGCCGGGTCATCAGACAGCTGAGGCCCAGGGCAACCGACCCGGCCAGGGTGGCCGCAGTAGAGGCATCGGCCCCCATGAATACCAGCAGGCTATAGAGCCCCAGGCCCAGGGTGGCCACCAGGCCCAGGGGAGTCGTCAAAAAGTACCAAAATTCGATCAGGCCCTCAAGGAACCGTAAAAACTGAAGCCAGCGTGCCAAAAGTGACATAGGGGTGCCTGTCGGTAGCGTTGGCCAGGGTGCTAGGCATCTAGATTAAGGAACTACCTCCAGAATAACTGTCATAGCCTTAACCAAAAGTGCCCGGCCCAGAATTCTTCAGATTGTCCTCAGTAAAGGGCCTGCATGAGCCGTTTTCGGTAGGTGAGCGTGAGCGGGTCGGTATCGCCCAGCAGCTTAAACACACTGAGCATGGCCTTGCGCGCCCCGTCGTTGCGGTAGGTGCGATCGCACTCCACCACCGCCAAAAACCCCGCCAGCGCCGCCGCCGCATCCCCCGCCAGCGCCGCCTGCGTCGCCGCCCTAAACCGCTGGTCTAGCTCACTGTCGCCCAGCTCCGCCAGCCCCTGGTGCAGCGCCAACAGACCCCGCACCCCATCGGCCTGGTCGAGGCTGGCGCGATCGCCGGGGTCAATCAGATCCAGGTATTGAGCCGCCAGTGCCCCATCCCCCTGGGCCAGGTACACCTGGGCCGCCTTCAGCAAAATCTGGCCATTATTGGGGTAGCGGGTCAGCAGCGTCGTCAGCGCGGGCAGCACCGCCGCCAAATCCCCCGCCGCCTGGGCCGCCGCCAGCACCGCCAGATCCTGCTCCAAGCTCGACTGCAACCCCAGACCGTTCAACAGCTCGCGCAGCTCCGGCTCCGGCAGCACCCCCACAAACCCCTCCAGCACCTCCCCCTGGCTGACAATGCGCACATCGGGCACCCCCTCCACCCGAAAGGCCTTAGCCAGCTCCGGGTTTTGGTCAATATCGACCTTAGCCAGCGTGAAATCATACTCCTGGGCCAGCTTTTCCAGCATCGGCTTCAGCAGCTGGCAGGGGCCGCACCAGGTGGCAAAAAAATCGACCAGCACCGGCTGCTCAAACGACGGTTGCAGCACCGCCTGTTCAAATTCAGCCTGGTTCACCACAATAGATTGTCCCATCGGTACCTCAGCGGGGGCTTAAAAACAGGTCGTAGAGCGACAGCAGCACTTCTAACACAATCAGCAGCACCACGTACCACTCCAGGCGCAGGCCGGTCTGCTGGCGCTGCAAGTCGAGCACCGTCTCGGCGGTGCGGCTGACCAGATCGAGCTTGCGCTCCAGCGCCGAGTGGCGATCGCGAATTTCGTACTCGTCCTCCAGGCGGTGGTAGAGCGCATCCAGCTCCGGGTATTCCCACAGCAGCTCCGGCTTATCGACAATTTCGACCCGCCCCACAATCTTGTGCTGAATCATCAGCGTCTGACCGATCTGCTTTAGCAACTGGTGGCCCTGCACGCGGCTGCGGCGCTGGTGCTGTAGCTCCGCCGCGTAGGGCTCAATGCGGTCAAACACCGCCGCCGCTCCAATTTCGTAGTGGGCTAGCACCACGCTCTTGGCCATCACATCCGCCACAATCTGCTGACGCGGCCCGTCCAGGGCCGCCATCCAAATCAGCCCGTCCTGCACCTTGCCGCTGCTGTGGGGGGCCAGGCAAATGGTCGCCGCCTCGGTTTCGGGCTGCTCAAAGGGGGTCAAAATGTGGGGCCGCAGGGTGTCCATAAACCCCCGCTCGTCCCCTGCCGACAGGCCAAACAGCACCACAGCCCCATAGCTAAACAGCACCCCCTGCCCCCGGTCACCAATCGGCACCATGAGGGGCGAGGTCGGCACCGCCGCCGCCCCCAGGGCCGGAGCCAGGCCCGCCAAATCAATGCTCTGGCCCAAAAAATAGGCCCGCACCGTGACATCGGTGGTGTCCGATGGGGCCGCCATAGCCGGGTGATTTACGCTGGTCATGGAAAATATCAGGTGATTGTTGAGAAAATAACCGCCTAGCCGCCGCCGCAGCGGGGTAGCTCGTGTTGAGATCTGTTGCGGAACGCCCTGGCGAAAACAACGTTGCGCCTATCCCATCGTAGGTTATGTTAGAAAGCTGGCATGCGTTTATAGTTAGGTAGCTGTGCGATCGGGCCGCCAACCCAGCCCCCGCTAACCGCCTACAGCCAACCCATCATGGTTCTGTTCGATCGGCCCTGCTCGGGGCGGTTTGATTATTTTGGAGTAGGGCCGCAGCCATGAAGCGCGTGGTGTTTATCCTCGGAGTTCTCGAAGACGAAGACGTAGACTGGCTGATTGAAGCTGGGCAGCGTCGGGAACTGCAACCCGGAGATGTGCTGATTCGCGAGGGTGCCCCCTGCGACGATCTTTTTCTTTTACTCAACGGCAGCCTGGAGGTTTCGGTCGCCGCCCTCAGCAGCCAGCCCATTGCCCAGCTCGCCACCGGGGAAGTCGTGGGCGAAATGTCGTTTGTAGACGGCCAGCCCCCCTCGGCAACGGTGGCGGCGGTGGAGCCCAGCATTGTGCTGGCCATCTCCTGCCAGCAGCTGCGCCACAAGCTCCAGCAAGATATTTGGTTTGCCTCGCGGTTTTACCGGGCCCTGGCCATTTTGCTGTCGAGTCGGCTGCGCAGCACCGTCAAACACCTCCAGGGCGAGCACTGGCGACCCGTCACCAGCCTCAACGAAGACGGCCTCGACGAAATGAACGACATGCTCTCCATGGGCGGCATTCGCTTCGACTGGATGTTAAAACGAATGCGGGATGTAAACTCTAACCCCTGGGAAGATATTGACGATGACGCCACCGATTAGGCGGCCCAAAATGCTGCGGTCAGCCGCCACCCCCAAAGGATTCTGCTACCATTCAGGCAACGGCAACTGGGGGTACACTGTAGGGCATCCCATGGTGCATCTCCTGGGCCCTGCCTTGCCAGACCCCGTGGGCGGGCAACAGTGGGCTTAGGCCTGGGGTCGTAGGTCGGCGATGGTCAACAACTGGCTCAAAGGGGCCATCCGAACGCCAGGATGGATCACCGTGAGAGGGTTTACCGGGAAAGGGGTATGGGGTTGCCTAGGGTGATGCCCGCTCTCCCGCTGCATTTGTATCCGAGCTCCGTTTTTGCTAGTGTCGAGCATGCCACTTCATACCAAACTCAGCAACATTCTGATCGTTGAAGACAGCAAGGGCCGCCGAGAAATCGTTCTGGACGGGTCGGTGTACTCGATTGGGCGCGATCCCAAGTGCGATATTCGGCTGTCTTCGCAGTTTGTGTCGCGGCACCACGCCACGCTGGTGCAGCTGCCCAAGGACGACGATACGTTTTACTACCGGATTGTAGATGGCAACTTGAAGGGCAAGCCCAGCGCCAACGGCATGCTGATCAACGGCCGCAAGCTACAGGCCCACGACCTCAAAAATGAAGACGAAATTGTCTTTGGCCCCCAGGCGCGGGCGATTTACTATCAGCTCAAGCGCGACAGCCAATCGACCCTGCCCCCCGATGAGTTTGACATCACGCTGATCAGCCCCAACATGGTAGAAGAGGGCGAAGATATGGACGGCGACCTGACGGAAGAGTCGGATCTGTAGCAGATTTCTGTAGTAGGTTGGTTGGGGCTAGCTTGCCCATGTCCCTAGTGGCCTGCCAAGATCTGTCAAACCTAAATATGCAGGTTGAATGGCGCGCTAGCGGAACCCAACCGGCAAAAGTCTTAATTTCTGGGGTTAATGCCGCGCTGGCCCTATACCAGGGCGACGATGGCGTCGTTGATG
>DATIVG010000197.1:0-15190 GCA_035466075.1 Nodosilinea sp.
GGCGGGCAGGTCGGCGGCGGTGGCGGGGTGAATCTCCAGGGCCAGGCGGGCGGGGGAATTGGTCATGGGGCAGAGGGTGGGGGTAAGGAGTGAGCCAAAACCTGATTTATAGCAGGCGGCGGCATTTTAATGAAGGTTGGAAAGTTTGCAGGGTTTCAGGGAAATGTCTCGACATTCACCGTGGACTGAATGCTCAGGGGTACAAACAGGTAGGGTTGTGGGGCGTATTCCCAGCCGTCGCCGTCGGGGGCGGGGCGCACCTGAGCCAGGGGAGCGGCGTCAGCGGTGGCGGGCTGGGGCCGCTGCCGCCAGGGGGATGAAAATCTAGTAGTATTCCTGTACCTAGTCTTGGGGTTGGCGATGGCGGTTGGATTGGGCATTTTGCTGGGGCTGGGGTTGGGGGCGGGGCTGATGGCCCTGCTGATGGCTAGCCGCCTGCAGACGGTGCGGGAGCGCACCAAGGCCGATATGGCGGGCGATCGGGCCAGCCTGATGGAGCGCCTGCGCCAGCAGGATCAGCGCCTGGAGGAGCTGCGTACCGCCCTGCGAGACATGCAGGGCCAGCTCGACTACAGCCGCCACGAGCTGCGCGATGAGGCCGCCCGCCGGGCCACCGCCGAGGCCCAGGCCCAGGCCCAAGGGGCGCGCCAGGGGGAGCTAGAGCATGCCTTAGGCGAACGCGCTGCCCAGCTCGCCCAGAGCCAGCAGGAAAATTCGCTGCTGCGGGCCAAGCTGGCGGAGCTGCACACCCAGTACACCCATGCCCAGGCGGCGATCCAGGACGCCAGGGCTGTCGCCCAGGAAAAGGTGGCGCTGCTGGATGTGGCCCAGCAGCGGCTGACCCACACCTTTCAGGCGCTCTCGGCGGATGCCTTGCAGCGCAACAATCAGTCGTTTTTGGAGCTGGCCCAGGCTACTCTGGCCAGCTTTCAGACCCAGGCGGAGGGCAGCCTGAATCTGCGCCAGCAGGCAATCGACTCGCTGGTGAGCCCGCTGCGGGACTCGCTGGAAAAGGTGGATCACAAGCTGCAAGCGCTGGAGCGCGATCGCATCTCGGCCTACGCCAGCCTCACCGAGCAGGTCAAGTCGCTGGCCATCAGCCAAAACCAGCTCCAGGGGGAGACCGCCAACCTGGTGAAGGCGCTGCGGGCCCCCCAGGTGCGGGGCCGCTGGGGCGAGATGCAGCTGCGCCGCGTGGTCGAAATGGCGGGCATGATCGAGTACTGCGACTTTGTGGAGCAGCCCACGGTGGAGGCCGAGGGCGGGCGGCTGCGCCCCGACATGGTGATCAAACTGCCCAACGGGCGGCAGATTATTGTGGACTCAAAGGCACCGTTGCAGGGGTATTTGGAGTCGCTGGAGGCCCCGGATGAGGCGACTCGGCGCGACTGCCTGGGGGCCCACGCCCGCCAGGTGCGCACCCACCTCACCCAGCTGGGGGCCAAGGCCTACTGGGACCAGTTTGAGAATTCGCCGGAGTTTGCGGTGCTGTTTTTGCCCGGCGAGACCTTCTTTAGCGCGGCGCTGGAGCACGATCCCCAGCTGATCGAGTACGGCGTCAGCCAGAGTGTGATT
This sequence comes from Nodosilinea sp., assembly GCA_035466075.1. Lineage (GTDB taxonomy): Bacteria > Cyanobacteriota > Cyanobacteriia > Phormidesmidales > Phormidesmidaceae > Nodosilinea. Next base: position 1,576 of record DATIVG010000197.1, read on the forward strand.
TTGGCCACCCCCACCACGCTGATTGCCCTGCTGAAGGCGATTGCCTACGGCTGGCGGCATGAAAAAATGGCCGCCAATGCCCAGATGGTGAGCAGCCTGGGCCGCGAGCTGTACGACCGCATGGCCATTCTCACCAACCACATGGTGAAGCTGCGCCGGGGGCTCGACGCCTCGGTGAAGGCCTTTAACCAGACGGCGGGCTGTCTGGAGAGCCGGGTGCTGGTGACCACCCGCAAGTTTAAGGAGCTGGGGGCGGCCGGGGGCGAGGTGATTGAAACATTGGAGGGGTGCGATCGCACCCCCCGCCGCCTCGATGGCGAACCCGCCGCCGACCCCGATGCCTAGGGCCCGATCAAAATTGCCGGGGGGAGGTGGTTTTTAAGAGGCGCCTTTTCAAAGAGAACTAAAAATGGCACCCACCCAAGCCCACCGCCAGCGGCGGCTGGGTTAAGACGCGGGTGGGCCGCGCCATATTTAGAAATATTGTAGGTAGAGCCCGCTGGTCGCTGAAATACGCCGAACGGTAGACCAAATTCTCTAAAAACCTCTGTCATAATCGCGGAGCCAACTATTTATTTCAACCTAGGGAGCCTTCGGGTTATGTCTGAGCCTAACGGCGTCATGATGCAGTATTTTCACTGGTACAACGAACCCGATGGCAGCCTGTGGAACGAGTTTGCCGCCAACGTCAAAGACCTGGCCGCCGCCGGTATCACCTCCATCTGGCTGCCCCCCGCCTACAAGGGCAACGCGGGCGGCTACGACGTGGGCTACAGCGTCTACGACCTCTACGACCTGGGCGAGTTTGACCAAAAAGGCAGCGTTCGCACCAAGTACGGCACCAAAGACGAATATATTCAGGCCATCAAAGCGGCTAAGGCGGCGGGCATTCGGGTGTACGGCGACGTGGTGTTTAACCACATGATGGGCGGCGATCAGGCCGAAGACGTCACCGCCACCCCCATGAGCCACGACAACCGCCACGAGGCCATTGACGAACCGCGCACCGTGAAGGTGTGGACCCATTTCACCTTTCCCGGTCGCCAGGGAAAATACTCTGACATGGAGTGGCACTGGTGGCATTTTGACGCCGTTGACTACGACGAAAATAACCCCGACTACGACGCCGTTTACCTGTTTGAAGGCAAACAGTTTGACGAAAACGTTGACCTCGAAAAGGGCGCCTTCGACTACCTGATGGGCTGCGACCTCGACATGGAGTCGGAGGAGGTGCGCGAAGCCCTCAAGGCCTGGGGATCCTGGTACACCGAGACCACCCAGGTGGATGGCTTCCGCTTTGATGCGGTCAAGCATGTGCGGGCCGGATTCTTCCCCAAATGGCTGCAACACTGCCGCGAAACCGCCGGGCGCAGGCTGTTTGCGGTGGGCGAATACTGGTCCTACGAAATTGAGGCGCTGCACCACTTTATTGACGTCACCGGCGGCGACGTGCACCTGTTTGATGCGCCCCTGCACTACAACTTCAGCGAGGCCAGCAAGGCGGGCGGCGACTACGACCTCACCACCATTTTTGACAACACCCTGGTCAAAGAGCAGCCCGCCCTGGCCGTCACCCTGGTGGACAACCACGACTCCCAGCCGCTGCAATCGCTGGAGTCGGTGGTGGAGCCCTGGTTTAAGCCCCTGGCCTACGCCCTGATCTTGCTGCGCCAGGATGGCTACCCCTGCATCTTCTACGCCGACTACTACGGGGCCCACTACAAAGACACCGGCAACGACGGCGGTGAGTACGAAATCTGGCTCGACAGCCACCGCTGGCTGATCGACAAGTTTTTGGAGGTGCGCCACCGCTACGCCTACGGCGACCAGTACGACTACTTTGACCACCCCAGCACCCTGGGCTGGACGCGCCTGGGCAACGAAGAAAACCCCGGCGGCATGGCGGTGGTGCTGACCAACGGCGACGATGGCCGCAAATGGATGGAGGTGGGCCAGCCCAACTGCACCTACTACGACATCACCGAGCACATTGAGGAGACCGTCACCACCAACGACGAAGGCTGGGCTGAGTTTAGCTGCCAGGCGGGCTCGGTGTCGGTGTGGGTGCCAGTCCCAGAATCGTGATGCCAGAGTCGTAATGCCAGAGTCGTAACGCCAGAGTCGTAATGGCAAACTGCCATTTCAAAACCGCAAGGCCCGAACCGCGATGCCCCAGTCGAAATGTTAAAGCCGTGATCCTGAGCTGATGAACCATTCCTTCTCGACTGCTTTGCCCAGGGCGACCGCGCCGGTGCCGCCCACCGCTGGATGGCCCGCGGCGGCGACCCTGGTGGGGCAGGCTGCCGAGATGGCGGCGGCGTTTGCCCAGCAGGCGGCTGAGGTTGACCAGCCGGGGGCGTTTCCGGTGGAGGCCTTTGAGCGGTTGGCGGCGGCGGGGTTTTTGGTGGCCCCGCTGCGCCGTCGTTTGGGGGGGTGCGGCCTGGGCATTGACGCGGCCTCGACCTACGAGCTGTTGCTGCTGCTGCAACACATTGGCCGGGGCAATCTGGCGGTGGGTCGGGTGTATGAGGGCCACGTCAATGCGCTACAGCTGGTTCAACCCTTTGGCACGGCGGAGCAAATTGAGCGCTACGGCCAGGAGGTGTGCGATCGCAACCTGCTGTTTGGGGTGTGGAATGCCGAAGATGCCGAGGGCCTGAGCCTTGTCCCCCTGGGGGGCGGGCGCTACCGGCTGGAGGGTGCCAAGACCTTTTGCTCGGGGGCGGGCTACGTCTGTCGCCCCTTTGTCAACGGCAAGCTGCCCGATGGCACCTGGCAAATGGCCATTGTGCCCATGGAGCGGGTGAGCACCCAGTGGGATCGCGACTGGTGGCAGCCCATGGGCATGCGGGCCACCGCCAGCTACAAAATTGACTTTACCGGCGTAGAGCTGGAGGCGAGCGACCTGATTGGCCAGCCGGGGGACTACCTGCGCCAGCCCTGGCTGACCGCCGGGGTGGTGCGGTTTGCGGCGGTGCAGCTGGGTGGGGCCGCGGCCCTGTTTGACCTGACCCGGCAGTACCTGCAAGGGGAGCAGCGCACCGAGCACCCCTACCAGCAGGAGCGCCTGGGGCAGATGGCGATCGCCCTGGAGAGCGGCCACCTGTGGCTGCGCGGGGCGGCGGATCAGCTCGTCGCCTACGACGCGCAGTTTGGCGGCGACCCCCAGGTTGACCACCCCCAGCGGGGGCGGCTGCTGGCCTACAGCAACATGATGCGCACCGCCATCGAGCAAATTTGCATGGAGACCCTCCAGTTTTGTCAGCGCTCGGTGGGCACCCGCGGGCTGCTGCCCGGCCACGCCATGGAGCGAGTGCTGCGCGATTTGACCCTCTACCTCAGGCAGCCCGCCTACGATGCCGCGATCGCAGGGGTGGGGGCCTACGTGCTGGCCCAAACCGCCCCGGCCCACGACCTATGGTAGAAGCCATGGTAGAGGCCAGGTTTTGCCCCTGGGGCGACCCGCTGGCGGTGCCGCTGCGATCGCACCCCCTCGACGCGCCGGTGCTGGTGGTGGCCCCCCACCCCGACGACGAAACCCTGGGCTGCGGCGGCACGATTGCCTCCCTCTGTGCCCAGGGCCAGCCGGTGGCTGTGCTGGTGGTCAGCGATGGGGCCGGTTCACACCCGCGATCGCAGCTGTATCCCGCCCCGCGCCTGCGCCAGATCCGCGCGGCTGAAACCCTGGCCGCCCTGGCGCTGCTGGGGGTGGCGGCGGCTCAGGTCACCTTTTGGGGCCTGCCCGACGGCTCGGTGCCCGCCCTGGCGACCTCGCCCGCCCCGCCCGCGGCCGAGGCCGCCCTGGCTTGGGGCCAGCAATATCTGGCCCAGATCGCCCCCCGCACCATTTTTTTGCCCTACCGCTACGACCCCCACCGCGACCACCGGGCCACCTGGAGCCTGATCCAGGGGGCGGTCGCCGGGCTGCCCCAGCCCCCCCGCCTGATCGAATACCCCATCTGGGACTGGGACCCTGACCAGCGCCAGCCCCTGGCGGCCCGCTACCAACCCTGGCGGTTGGATATCACCCCCTACCTGGCCCTCAAGCGCCAGGCCATCCACTGCTACCGCTCCCAAACCACCGACCTGATCGCCGACGACCCCACCGGCTTTCGCCTGTCGCCGGCGCTGATCGCCAACTTTCTCCACCCCTGGGAAATCTTTTTGGAGCCCCTGCCATGACCCAACCCTCCCTCGGTGCCGACTTTTTTGACCAGCTCTACCAGGCCGACCCCGACCCCTGGCAGTTTGCCACCAGCGCCTACGAGGCCGCCAAATACGAGGCCACCCTGGCCGCTCTGCCCCGGCCCCGCTACGCCTCCGCCTTTGAAATCGGAGGCTCGATTGGGGTGCTGACCCAGCATTTGGCGACCCGCTGCGACGCGCTGCTGTCGGTCGATCTCTCCACCGTGGCCCAGGCCCAGGCCATCCAGCGCTGCCAGCACCTGCCCCAGGTGAGCTTTGCAATCATGAATGTGCCCCACGACTACCCCAGCCAGACCTTTGACCTGATTTTGCTGTCGGAGGTGGGCTACTACTGGTGCTGGGCCGACCTGCACCAGGCCCAGGATCGCATCTACAACTCCCTGCGGCCCGGCGGGCAGCTGCTGCTGGTGCACTGGGTGCACGAGGCCCCCAGCTATCCCCTGCGGGGCGACGATGTGCACAACGGGTTTCACGACTTTGCTGCCACCCGGCTCCACCACCGCCACGACAGCCGCACCAAAGACTATCGCCTCGATCTCTACGAGCGCCCCTTGAGCGGGCGTCCCTAGTGCTCTGGCAAGCCTCAAGTTGTCGGTTGGGTAGCGCGATATAGCCGTAGACACCTGGGTTAGGACATCGAGAAACCTTAGAAACGTTCGAACGTTCAAACGTTCTGGGGGAAAGTGTCTTAACCGGACTGGCTACAGCTATAGCAGAACCCAACCCAACTAGCTCTGGCGTTGGGTGAGCCTGGGTTTCACCCCACCGACGAGAGCTACAGAAACCTGGTTTTTTCTGCGGGCCAGCTAAGAGGCTGATTCACCACAGAAGAAACCGGGTTTTTGATCAGCGCCTGTTTAATGCAGGAAATGCCGCACGCCGGTCATGGCCATGATCAGACCCAGCTCGTTGGCGGCTTTGATGGAGTCGGCGTCGCGGCGGCTGCCGCCGGGCTGTACCAGGGCGCGAATGCCAGCGGCGGCGGCGGTGCGCACAGAGTCGTCGAAGGGGAAAAAGCCGTCGCTGGCCAGCACTGCGCCCTGGGCCTTGGCCCCCGCCTGGGCCAGGGCAATGGTGACGGAGCCGACGCGGTTCATTTGCCCGGCCCCGATGCCGAGGGTTTGCTGCTGATCGGTGACGACAATGGCGTTGGATTTGACATGCTTGACGACTCGCCAGGCAAACAGCATTTCGGTGAGTTCAGCCGGGGTGGGCTGGGCCTCGGTGACGATTTGCCAGGTGGCGGGGTCGTCGCGATAGGTGTCGGGGGCTTGGAGGAGAAAACCCCCTGCGATCGCAGTTACCCCCTGGGCTGGCCCCGTCAGCAGATCCTCCAGCAGCAGCACCCGCAGGTTTTGCTTTTTGGCCAAGATCTCCCGGGCCGCCCCATCGCACCCCGGCGCCACAATGCATTCTAAAAACGTGCCGGTCAGCTGCTGGGCGGTGTCGGCATCAATGGCGCGGTTGAGCACCACAATGCCGCCAAAGGCGGAGACATCGTCGGCATCGTAGGCGCGGCGATAGGCGATCGCCAGGCTGTCGCCCATGGCCACCCCGCAGGGGTTGGTGTGCTTGAGCACCGCCGCCGCCGGGCGGTCGGCGGGGAACTCGGCGATGATCCGCCGGGCTGCTTCGAGATCGACCAGGTTGTTGTAGCTCAGCTCTTTGCCCTGGATCTGCTCGGCACCGGCCCAGCCGGTGGGGGTCGAGCCGGTGCGGTACCAGGCCGCCGCCTGGTGAGGATTTTCGCCGTAGCGCAGGGTGGCCTGCTGGTGGCCGGTCAGCGCCCACTGCTGGGGCAGGGTCTCGGTGGCCTCAGCCGTCTCGGTCGCCTGGGTGAGGTAGGTGGCGATGGCCTGGTCGTAGCTGGCGGTGTGCCAAAAGGCCGCCCGCGCGCAGGCCTGGCGAAACTCCAGGGGCACCTGGTCTTGGTCGGGGTGCGATCGCAGCGCCTCCACATAGGGCCCGTACTGCTCCGCACTGCACAGCACCGTCAGATGGGCGTGGTTTTTCGCCGCCGCCCGCAGCATCGCTGGCCCGCCAATATCAATATTCTCAATCGCCTCAGCCATGGTCACACCGGCCTTGGCAATGGTCTGCTCAAAGGGGTAGAGATTCACCACCACCAGATCCAGCGGGCGCATGCCGTTATCCGCCAGGTCCTGTTGGTCGGCCGCCAAATCCTGCCGCGCCAAAATCCCCCCGTGAATCTTCGGGTGCAGCGTCTTGACCCGACCGCCGAGAATCTCCGGCGAGCCCGTGTAGTCAGATACCTTCGTCACCGGCAGCCCCGCCCCCGCGATCGCCTTAGCCGTACCGCCGCTGCTAATCAGGTCAAAGCCAAACTCCTCCACCAGGGCCCTGGCCAATTCCACCAGCCCAGTTTTATCCGATACGCTCAACAGTGCCAGGCGCGCCATAGCTCTTTAGTCCTTGATTTTGCAGACCCCCACTATACCGAAAAGCCCGCATCCCCTCCCCCACCGCCCCCATTCAAGATTGCTCCTCCATCACCCCATCACTCCCCCCCACCCCCCACCTGTGGCACCATAGCAATGCTCCCCTCACCGCAGGATGCCTTCAGGTGATCAACTCCAGCCTCGGTGGGCCACTCCTATGGGCGGCGATAGTGACCAAACGACCCGAGCTCAAGACCCAGCGGCTACTGCTGCGCCTGGGCACCACCGACGACATTCCGGCCATACTCCACTACTACCGCACCAACCGCGCCTACTTAGAGCCCTTTGAACCCCAGCGCCCCGACAGCTTCTACACCCGCGAGTTTTGGCAAAATGTTCTGGCCGCTCGGGCCAGCGACTTCCATACCGGCTACGCCGTCAAGCTGCTGATTTTTCTCCAGGCTGAGCCCAGTCAGGTGATTGGCAGCATCAACCTCAACACCATTGTGCGGGGGGCCTTGCACGGGGCCACCCTGGGCTACGGGCTCTCGGCCGAGCACCAGGGCCAAGGCTACATGACCGAAGCGGGCCAGCGGCTGATTGCCTACGCCTTTGACGACCTCAACCTGCACCGGCTGATGGCCAACTACATGCCCCACAACCACCGCAGCGCCAACGTGCTCAAGCGCCTGGGCTTTCAGATCGAAGGCATGGCCCGCAACTACCTATTTATCAATGGCCAGTGGCAAGACCACGTAATGACCAGCCTGATCAACTCCCACTGGCAAATGCCCGAGCCCTAGCCCATTGCCTCTGGACCGTCACTCCTTGCCTCCTACGCTTACGGGCGAGCGACTTCAAAGGGGTGCGATCGCGGCAGGCAAACGGTGAAGGTCGTGCCTGCCTGGGCCGTCGAGGCGACCTCTACTGTGCCGCCGTGGGCCACAACAATCTCGCGGACGATGTACAGCCCCAGCCCAATGCTGCCCGACACCCGCCGCGCGGTTGATGCCGGCATGGCGTGGCGGGTGAGCGGGTCGAAAATCGTCGTCAGCATCTCGGGCGGAATTGGCGGCCCTTCATTGTGTACGGTCAAGACTGCGGTTGATCCGTTGGCTGCGACCGAGAGTTCAACCGGCCCCTCGGTTGCCCCGTGTTGCAGGGCGTTGCCCATCAGATTGGAGACGACCTGGCGGAGGCGGGCCGCATCCCAGTCGCCCATGAGGTCGCCGTCGGGGTGAAAGCGCAGGGTGCGCTGGGGGTAGGCCAGGCTCAATCCCTCAAAGATTTTGCGGCAGAGTTTTTCCAGATCGACCGGCCCGCGCGTCAGCGGCATCGAGCCGCCCAGCCCCGTTGAGGCGAAGTCGATCAGGTCGCTGATCAACCGCGTGACCGCCTCCATATTTGTTTCGATGATCGACAGCGCCTTGGCAGAGCTTGGCTCTTGGCTGGCGGTGCGCGAGATGAGTTGGGCGGCCATGCTAATGCAGTTCAGCGGGCTGCGCAGGTCGTGGCCGAGAATCGCCAGAAACATGCGGCGCGACTGCTCGACGCGACTGGTGTAACTGCCCACCGCCTCGGCCAGCGATTGATCGAGCGACTCGTTGAAGCGGGTGATGTCGTCGATGTCATCGATATCCATCTGCGAGCGGCTCTCGCGCCACAGGCGCAGCACGCTGGCGCGCAGGGCGCGGTATTCGGAGACGACCTCCACGATATCAAAGCCCGAACCCATGCGGGCCGCGCCGTGCAGCACTGAGGCGTTGTCGAGCCGGTCGCTCTCTTCGCCGCCAGCACCGCCGTGGCCTTGGGACTTGCTCGCATGCTGGGCGGTGCTCTGGCGGGTCTGCATATCCCGCGCGGCGGCCAGCAGCATGGCCTCGGCGTCGTCGCGCAGGGCCAGCCTGGTCATCGTCGCCCCCGGCGCGAGGTTGCGCGCAAACGCTTCCCATTCCGAGAGGATCAGCTCGATGTTCCCGAGAATGAAGTCTGCCAGTCGCATCGATTTCTCTGTGGAGAGCAGCTTAGCCCTAGGGGCATGATACCGCTGGGGACGGTCGAAAAGATATCAGCCCAGGGGCTCTCTGGGCGCAATTGAGATGACAACGCAGGAATCCGTCAGGGTTTCCCAGAGGGCTGCCCGAACAGGTCGAGCTGTTCGGAGGGGTCGTAGGTGCCTGGGCAGTCTTTTGGGCGGCGGCGGGGTTTGGGCTGGGGCACCTCCCCTCGCAGGCCCACGGCAATGGTGCTGTGGCGTTCGATTTCGCGCATTACGTCGCGGGCGCGCTGGATCACCGAGGGCGGCAGACCGGCCAGGCGACCCGCCTCGATACCGTAGGATTTGTCGGCTCCGCCGGGCTGCACCTGGTGCAAAAAGATGATTTGGTCGGGCATTTCTTTGACGGTGACCTGGTAGTTGGCCACGTTGGGGATCAGCGCCGCCAGCTCGTTGAGCTCGTGGTAGTGGGTGGCGAAAATGGTGCGAGCCTGGATTTCGACGGCCAGGTGCTCGGCCACGGCCCAGGCGATGGAGAGACCGTCGAAGGTGGCGGTGCCCCGACCAATTTCGTCGAGCAGCACCAGGGAGCGGGGGGTGGCGTGGTTGAGAATATTGGCGGTTTCGTTCATCTCCACCATGAAGGTCGATTGACCGGTGGCCAGGTCGTCTACGGCACCGACGCGGGTAAAGATGCGATCGCACACCCCCAGCCGCGCCCCCCTGGCGGGCACAAAGCTGCCCATCTGCGCCATCAGCTGAATCAGCCCCACCTGGCGCAGGTAGCAGCTCTTGCCGCTGGCGTTGGGGCCGGTGAGAATGATCAGATCCTGGGGATGGGTGGCCTCGCGATCGGTGGGGATCGTGCCCATAAAGTTGGAGTTGGGCACAAAGAACCCGGCGGGGAGCAGCTGTTCGACCACGGGGTGGCGGCCCTCGGTGACGGCAATCGCCCGCGACTCGTCTATCTCGGGGCAGCAGTAGCCCTGAAAGATGGCGACCTCCGCCAGGCCGCAGAGCACATCGGCGGCAGCGACGGCGGCGGCCACCTTGCGAATCAGCTCCACCTGCTGGCCCACCTGGTCGCGCAGCTGGTTGAAGATCTCGTATTCCAGAGCGTTGATTTCTGACTCTATATTGAACACCCGCGCCTCGCGCTCCTTGAGTTCGGGGGTGATGTAGCGCTCTTCGTTGGTCAGGGTCTGCTTGCGGATGTAGTCGTCGGGGGCCTGGTCGGCCCGGGCGCGGGAGACGCTGATGTAGTAGCCAAAGGCCTTGTTAAAGCCCACTTTGAGCGTGGAAATGCCGGTGCGCTGGCGCTCGGCGGGCTCCAGCTGGGCGATCCATTTTTGGTCATCCACCGCCTGCTGGCGCAGGTCGTCGAGCTGGGCATTGACCCCATCGCGGATCAGGTGGCCCTCGGTGAGGTAGAGGGGCGGGGTCTCAACCAGGTGCGATCGCAGGGTTTGCCCCAGCTGCTCCAGCTCCGGCGGCACGTACTGGAGCGCTTGCAGATAGGGAGATTTCGCCTTTTCCGTCAACGCCGCCAGGTCCGGCAACCGCAAGAATGAATCCGCCAGAGCCACCAGATCCCTTGCATTGGCGGTGCCAGAACCCGCTCTTCCCGCCAGCCGCTCCAGGTCGTAGATTTGCTTTAGCTTGTGCTGAAGCATCTGCCGCAGGTTGCCGTCCTGCAACAGCTCAGTAATAGTTGCCTGCCGCGACTGAATGCCCCTGACATCCAGCAGCGGTTGCAGCAGCCAGCGGCGCAGGGTGCGCCCGCCCATGGCCGTCACCGTGCGGTCCAGCGCCCACAGCAGCGAGCCATTGTAGGTGCCATCCCGCGCCGTTTGCGTGATCTCCAAATTGCGGCGGGTCTGGTGGTCGATCACCAGGTAGGCGGCCAGGGTGTAGGTGCAGAGGGGCTGAAGCGGGGCCTGCACGGTCTTTTGGGTTTCTTCCACGTAGTGCAGCAGGCCCCCCGCCGCCCGCACCGCCAGGGGCAGGTGGTCGCAGCCCAGGCCCTCCAGCGACCGCAGCCGAAACCGCTGCAACAAGCGCTGCCGCGCCTCGCTCTGGCTGTAGGGGCCCTGGGGCCGCAGCGTGTAGCAAAACTGGCGCGGCAGACAGTCGGGCAGCTGGTCGGAGTGATCCCCCGGCCTCAGCATCGCCCCCAAATTTGGCGCATCCACCGGAAACAGCACCTCGGCGGGCTGCAGCCGCAGCAGCTCCTGGGCCAGCTGGTCGAGGTCTTCGCCCTGGGTGGTGAGAAATTCTCCGGTCGATACATCGGCGTAGGAGAGGCCCCAGTGGTGCCCCGCCACCACCACCGAGGCCAAAAAGTTGTTCTGGCTGGCGCTCAGCATACCCTCTTCGATCACCGTGCCGGGGGTGATCACGCGGGTGACCTCGCGCTTGACCAACCCCTGCGCCACGGCGGGGTCTTCCACCTGGTCGCAAATCGCGATCGCAAACCCCTTTTCCACCAGCAGGGTGCAGTAGCGATCGAGGGCGTGGTGGGGAATGCCCGCCAGCGGCACCCGCCCAATCGCCTTGCCCGCATCTTTGCTGGTCAGCACCAGCTCGAGCTCGCGGGCAATTGCGATCGCATCTTGAAAAAACGTCTCAAAAAAATCCCCCACCCGGTACAGCACCAGGGCGTGGGGGTACTGCTCCTTCATCTCCACGTAGTGGCGCATCATCGGCGTCAGGTCATCCCAGTTCACCGAGCGGTGGTCAGCGTAGCGCACCGTGTGCTTCGCCAACCGTTCAGGAATGGGCGGCTGAGCGTCAGCGGAAGGAAAAGAACCAGACATAGATGGCGTTAGAGGCTAGCGTTCAGCATTGTTGCACAGCGGTAAGAAATGGGGGCTAATGGGGGGCTATTGAGTTCGCTAGCCGTTGATATTGTTGCCTATTCGCTTAGCGTTTATATATTGGGTTGAGTGCCATCAACGGGTTAGCAATCCCAGTTCTTGCCGCTTCAGTAGGTTCGAGGGGCTACGTAGCACAGCTACATTTGCTGTAGCAGCTGGTCATACTCTGCATGGGAGCCGACCCAGAACCATATCACTGTATCGCCATCGACCTGGCCCACTGCCCGATAATTTCTACTGACGCGGGCAGAGTAAATCGGCAGCTCCGGATGCACTTTCTTGAAGCGTAGCCCCGGATAGCTGGGGTCTTGCTGGAACTGTCGATAGGCTGTGCGAGCTTGCTGTTGAACCTGTGGAGGCAAATTGGCAAAACGTCGGCGGAACTCGCCCGTAGTGCGTGACTTCACAAGGTTTCTAGGTTCAGCTCTTGGGTTTTACCAGCCTGGTACTCAGCCATGGCGACGGCTGCAAGTTTCGCCAACCCGTCTGGAGAATGGGAAAACGCCTCATCCCAGCGACGCTCATCTTCAATTTCCTCCAGAATCATAGCGGCAATCGCATTCTGCTCACTTTCGGTCAACGTTTGTAACCTAGCGATCGCGCGCTCAAGTAACTCAGTCATAGCTACTCTCTCCGTCTCTCCAAAGGCTGTCTCAACAGGGTTACCTCATCCATTATCACCGCCTTCAGGAAGATTGAGCATCCGCAGTAAGTCACGGCGGCATTCCTACTGCGGGCTCTCTGCTGCCTTTTGACAGGCTGTGGCTTAGCAGTTAACGCTTAGCCGTTGACATAGACGCGGGCCAAGTAGGAGCGCAGGCCGGAGCAGTCGTCAGGGAAACGCCTATCGCCCCCAGCGCCTGGCTAGGAATGTGTCAAATGTTACGCACCATTAAGCTTCTTTGCACAGCCCGTAAGCCGTCCAGGGCCTGTGTTAGTTTCAATATCGTTGCATAGCCCACCGATGTTCAATAACGAGGTTGAGACCGTGGCCCTGTCAGAAAAGTTTGCTCCAGCCCTGACCGAAACCCGCGAAGACTTCTCCCAGTACGTCGCTCATCTGCAACTGCACATGGCGCTCCAGGCCCGCAACTTGGTGCCCTCCCTCAGCAGCTCTGGCGATAGCCGCCACGACCTGCTGCACCAAACCCAGGCCGACATCGAGAAGATTGTCTCCCGCCAGGGGTTTTAGGCCACCGCCCAGGCGTTAGCACCACATCTTTATCACCCGTCGCCCGAGCGACCCCACAGCCCCGCTGAAGCCTTCACTTCAGCGGGGCTGTGGAGTATTGGGGCGGTTAGGCCACCAAATTTGGTGGCCCAACCGCCGGGCCCTGGCCGCTTTACTCAATCAGCTTGCCACTCACCCAGCTGCGGCTGCCGTTGACCTGCACCTGCATCCACTGGTTACAGCCGCTGTCCCAGGCTTCGCCCGTAACAATCAGGGGCGTGCCCTTACTCAGTCGCCCCACCTCGGCCGCGTCAAACCCGACCCCGCTGCGCAGGCGCACATCATCACCCATGACCTTTGAGGGTCGATAATCCTCCTCGGCCAGGGCAATTAGCTCAAAGAAATAGAAACCTGTCGTCCAGGGAGCATCCGGGCACACCGCAGTGATTAAGGTCTGCTCTGGAGGAGTATTGAGCTCGACTATGGGGACTGGATCGTCATCGCCAGGCCCAGTAGCCGTAGCTGCGGGCTCGGCGAGAAATTTGCCGTTAATCCAGAAAATGCCGAGTTCACGATCGGTGGTCACCTGCACCCACTGTTCGCAGTTGCTATCAAAGGTTTCGCCCATGATTTCAACCTGCGCCCCTCGATTGAGGGTAAAAGGTGCTTTGGAGTCTAGCCCGTGGCGCTCGCGCACGTTGACGCCATCGCTGGTGACTACCGCCCGCTTGTACTGGGTAGGTGCCAGGGGAATGAGTTCATCAATCAGCGCCTCTCCCGCCCAGGTAATGCCTGTACAGACCTCGGCGACACCGACATTGCCAGTGCCGCTCGACAGCAGTGCAAGATCTGAAAGACCAGAGGGATCGTTGACTAAGGGATTGTTGACCAAGGTATCGCCGTGCATCCAGAAGCGGCCGCGATCGGTTTGAACCTGCATCCACTGGTTACAGCCGCGATCCCAGGT
>DATIVG010000198.1:0-5402 GCA_035466075.1 Nodosilinea sp.
CCCCGCTGCTACCCCAGATACGGCGGTTGAGGCAGAGGCCAAAGTTGAGTCGGTAGTCGGTTCAAAAGACGGATGATCGGCTGGGCACCCGTGACACTCCTTGCTGCTACCCAGATCTACTAGACGGTACCCCAGGATTGGCCTGCGGCCCTGGGCAGCGTCAGGCATAGCTTTTAGGGTCTGAATGCATCCCTGGGAAAGGCCCCGCCAACCCAGCGCCATGCATTGCAGAGAGGCCGCTCTGGGCGCAGCCTCCCCTAGGTTTTGCCCCTTGAATGCCCCCGCAGTGCCCTGATCTTTTGCATCAGGGTGTCATACCGAATCCGACTTGGCTAGCCCCGGTTGGGCTGGGCAAACACCGTTTGCCCTAAGCAATCCGCCTGTTTGGAATCGGGGTTATGCGATCCGGATTTGGTATCAGACATTCTTCGGAGCCGCCTGTCTTTTGAGCCGCCTGTCTTTGGATCAGCCGGTGGACAGTAGCTAGAAATCACAGGTCGCTACCTCAGTTTTGGGGCTGGCCGTTTTGGAGCTGACTATTGAACTGTCCTCCAGGACTGGGCGAGAGCTGTATTTTTTGTAGTCATAGTGAAAAATTTCTGTAACAAATTTGTCATTTTAATTCTTATATCAGGAAGTCTTAACGTAGAGTCGGCATAATTCACCTAGCCCTGTAGTGCATGAGCTATCTCCAGTGTTTGAAAACCCTTTGATAAACCCTTAAGGAACTCCTATGCGACTACGTTTTCTTGGTGCCGAATACAACTGCCAGTGGCCCAGCGTTGAGACCCGTGAAGGCGAAGTGACGGGTAAGTACCGCGGCGTGGCGTGGAGCGCTAAGCGCCACAATACCGCCATCTCTGCTACCGCTACCGAGCCAGTCACCCTACACTTTATGGGGCGCGCCTACCAGGCTCACCTCTAGGGCACTGTCTACTCTGTTTTAGTTTTTGATACCGGCGTCAGCCGGTTTTTTGTGGGCTAAGGTGTGACAGCAGGCCTAGGGCCGGGCCCTGGGCATCCTAGGGCAGTGCGTCGATCACCCACCGCGATAGGTTGCCATGGCTGCCCCTCCCGATTTGCCCCCCCTGCGGGTTGGCCTGCTGCATTCGCTGACGGGCACCATGGCCCTCAGCGAAGCGCCCCTGGTCGATGCGGCCCTGATGGCGATTGCCGAAATTAACCAGGCGGGCGGCGTGCTGGGTCGCCCCCTAGAGCCGGTGATCGGCGACGGCGGCTCTGACCCAGACCAGTTTGTGACCATGGCCCGCCGCCTGATTGAGCAAGACCAGGTGGTGACGGTGTTTGGCTGCTGGACTTCGCTCAGCCGCAAGGCGGTGTTGCCCCTGTTTGAGCGGCACCGGATGCTGCTGTGGTACCCCGTGCAGTACGAGGGGCTGGAGCAGTCGCCCTGGGTGTTTTACTCGGGCCCCTGCCCTAACCAGCAGGTGGAGCCCGCTCTGGACTGGCTGCTGGCCCAGGGGCATCGCCGCATTTACCTATTGGGGTCGGACTACGTTTTTCCGCGGGTGGCGAACAAAATTCTCAAGGGGCGGCTCAGCCGTGGCCAGGGCGAGCTGGTGGGGGAAACCTATCTACCCCTGGGGGCGACCGAGTTTGGGGCGGTGATCGACCAGCTGGCGGCGGTGCGGGCCGACGCGGTGTTTAGCACCCTCAACGGCGACAGCAATGTGGCTTTTTACCGCCAGTTTGAGGCGGCGGGGCTGACCGCCAGCCAGCTGCCAATTATGGCGGTGAGTGTGGCGGAGGCGGAGCTGCAGCGGATTGGCCCCGCCGCCGAGGGGCACTACGCCTGCTGGAGCTATTTTCAAAGTTTAGATACCCCCGCCAATCGCCGGTTTGTGGCGCAGTTTAAACAGCGCTACGGGGCCGAGCGGGTGACCAGCGACCCAATTCAGACGGCCTACACCCAGGTGTACCTGTGGCGGCAGGCGGTGGAGCGGGCTCAGACCTGGGCCGGTGAGGCGGTGCGCCAGGCCGCCGCTGGGCAGTGCTGGCAGTCGCCCAGCGGCGAGGTGTGTGGTGAGGCAAACCAGCACCTGCAAAAGGAATGCCACATTGGCCAGGGGCTGGCGGGAGGGCAGTTTCGCCTTGTGTACTCCAGCGCTGAACGCCTCCAGCCGCTGCCCTGGTTGGGGGTAGAGGCGGAGTCGTTTCCGGCGGCGGGAGTGGTGGTGGGCATGCTGGGGGAGGTGTCGCGCTGCGTGCAGTACAGCTGGGAGCTGGAGCAGCAGTCGCGGCGGCTGGAGCAGACCATGGCGGCGCTGCCCCAGGAGATGGCGCAGCGCCGCGAGGCTGAGGCGGCCCTGACTGCGGCCAATGCCGAAATTACCAGCCTCAATCAGGCTCTAGAGACCGACAACAGCCGCATGGGTGCTGAGCTGGCTGTGGCCCGCCAGCTCCAGCACATGATATTGCCGAGACCGGAGGAACTAGCCGCGATCGCACCTCTCGATATCGCCGGGTTTATGGAGGCCGCCGCCGAGGTGGGCGGCGACTACTACGATGTGCTGCCCAACCGGTCGGCCGACGGCAGCCCGCTGGTCACCATTGGCATTGGCGATGTCACGGGCCACGGCCTGGAGAGCGGCGTGATGATGATCATGGCCCAGACGGCGGTGCGCCTGCTGCGAGCCCTGGGGGTGACCGACCCGCGCCGGGCCTTCAATGCGCTGAATGCGGTGGTCTACCAAAATCGGCTGCGCATGGGCTCCTTTCGCAATCTCTCCCTGGCGCTGATCGACTACCGCGACGGGCAGCTCTCGATTAGCGGCCAGCACGAGGAGGTGATTGTGGTGCGCGCCACCGGGGCCGTCGAGCGCATTGACACCCTGGATCTGGGCTACCCGGTGGGTCTGGTGGCAGATATCTCGGCGTTTATGGCCCAGCAGCAGATTGAGCTGGCGGTGGGCGATACCGTGGTGCTCTACACCGACGGCATTACCGAGGCAGAAAGCTGCGATCGCGCCTTCTACGGCCTCGATCGCCTGATTCAGGTGGCGCAGCACCACGCCAGCCAGTCAGCCGAGGCAATCCGCGCCGCCATCATCGCCGACCTCCAGGCTCACATTGGCAGCCACACCATCTACGACGACATCACCCTGGTAGTGCTCAAACGTCGGGTTTAGCAGACGCCCTCTATTTATTCTCTAAAGATTGTGAACAACAAACTGGTGTAGCACGTTAGCAATCATAGTTTGCAGAGGTGTTTCGGTCTGATTGGCTAGAGCCTGTAAAAGCTGAAGATCTTGAGCAGGAAGCTCAATTTTGATTTCCTGTAGTTCCCCGGCCTGGGCTTGGGCATAGCTTTGGTAGCGTTTAATCTCCTGTTGGAGATTAGGAACCGAAAGCCATTCATCGTTTTCTACAGATGTCAGCAGCTCTTGTTCTTCCAGGGTTAGTTTTATATCGTCCATCTATCCTCCTAGATATTTTCTCTTCATCTTGCGGCTTGGAATGATAGTTTTCAGAAAAATAGCATGTTCATCTTCTATGAAAGGAATCAAGTAAACGTACTGATTGATAGCAATAACAAATATTTTTTGAGAAGGATATTTTTCCTGGTTGGGATGCTCAATGACATCTAATACTTGCCCCTGCTTAACGGCTAAAGCAACGGCGTCAAAATCGATCCCTCTCTCTGCTCTGAGTTGTTTGTTTTTATCAGCATTCCACAACAGCGGCTTCATCATTGTGGGTCAACTATAGCGAAAAGGGGTGGGCTGATGCCCACCCCTTTTAGTTAGTCTATCGCTGGGATTTACTCCACCCCTTCAATCCGGTCTTCGACTTCCTGGTAAAGCTCCTGCAGCTTCTCCAGGTTTTCGTCGCTGGTTTCCCAGTAGCCTCGCCCGTTCACCTCCAGCAGGGTCGAAACCATGCGGCGGAAGGAGTTGGGGTTGAGATCCATCAGGCGCTTGCACATCTCCGGGTCTTGAATGAAGGTGGTGTTGACATCTTCATAGACCCAGTTGTCCACTGCGCCCGCCGTGGCCGACCAGCCCATGGTGTTCACCAGGCGCTTCGACAGCTCGCGGACCCCCTCATAGCCGTGGGAGAGCATGCCCTCGTACCACTTGGGATTGAGCATCTTGGTGCGGGCATCCAGGCGCACGGTCTCCGACAGGGTGCGCACCTGGGCGTTGGCGGTGGTGGTGTCGGCAATGTAAGAGGCCGGTGCCTTGCCGTCTTCGCGCAGACTGGCCACCAGCTTGGTGGGGTCAGAGTCGAAGTAGTGCGACACGTCGGTGAGCGAAATCTCCGAGGAATCCAGGTTTTGGAAAGTGGCCTCGGCGGTTTTAAGGGCCGACTCAAACAGGCCGCGGTTGCTGTCCATCACACCGGGGTTGTCAGAGTTGAAGGCAAAGGACTTGCGCTTCAGGTACATTTCCTGAAGCTCAGCCTCGTTCTCCCAGGTGCTGTTTTCCACCGCCAGGTTGATGTTCGACGAATAGGAACCCGAGGCGTTGGAAAAGATCCGGGTAGCCGCTTCGCGTACCGACAGGCCCATTTCCGCCGCCTGCTCCAGGGCGTGCTTGCGCACGAAGTTCATCTCCAGGGGCTCGTCGGCCTCAGCCGCCATTTTCACGGCGCGATCGAGCAGCGCCATCTGGTTGATGAACAGATCCCGGAACACCCCAGAGCAGTTGACCACGATATCTACCCGGGGGCGCCCCAGCTCTTCGAGGGAGAGCAGCTCCAGCTTGTTCACCCGGCCCAGGGAGTCGGGCACGGGCTTGACCCCCACAAACCACATCATCTGAGCCAGAGACTCGCCGTAGGTCTTGATGTTGTCGGTGCCCCACAGCACGGTAGCAATGGTTTCGGGGTAGGCACCGCCGTTTTCCTGCCGCTGGCGCTCCAGTAACCTATCCACCACAATCTTGGCCGACTGCACCGCCGCGGTGGTCGGAATCGACTGGGGATCGAGGGCGTGGATGTTTTTGCCGGTGGGCAGCACATCGGGGTTGCGAATCGGGTCGCCGCCGGGGCCGGGGAGAATGTACTCCCCTTCGAGGGCTTGCAGCAGCCCGCCCAGCTCGTTGTCGGCGCAGACCTGCTCCAGGCAAAACTCCAGGTACTCCATCAGGGGTTTGATGGCGTCGGTATCTACCTTGGGGTAGCCCGCCTCGTGGAGGGCTTTGATCCAGGGTTCTTTGCGGCCAAGGTTGAAGAAGTTGAGTCGCGACACCATGGAAACCCGCCCTTCGGCATCGATCTGCTCGTGGACGAGGGCAGCGATCGCGGCCCGAACCCCCTGGTTGATGTCGTAGAGCAGCTGCACATCGGCGAGGTGACCGCGATCGCTGTTCCCATAGATATCGTCAATATCGCGGCCAATGCTCTCGGCGATGATCCGCTGGAGGCTCTTGATGCCGTCT
>DATIVG010000199.1:0-2763 GCA_035466075.1 Nodosilinea sp.
TGACGAGGAGCACCAGAGCCCTATGGACAGCCTGATTTTGGGTGCCCTCGACGGGGTCAAAATGGCGGTGGGCATCGTGGCGGCGCTGATCGCCATTCTGGGGCTGAGTGCCCTGCTCGACCTGGCATTTGCCCAGCTGGCCAGCCTGGCTACCAGCGAGTTTGGCCTGTGGCGGGGCATTGGCCAGGTGTTTAGCGTGATTACGCTGCAAAACATCATGGGGGCGCTGTTTTTGCCGCTCACTTTTCTCACCGGGGTTTCCCTCGACTGGCCAGAGCTGTGGCTGTCGTCGCAGCTGATTGGGCGGCGGTTTTTAGAGACGGCGATTCCGCCCTACATTGGGCTGGCCAATGCCGCCGCCGAGGGCACCCTCAGCGACCGGGCCCTGGTGATTGTCAGCTATGCGCTGTGCGGCTTTGCCCACCTGCCCTCGGTGGGAATTTTTGTCGGCGGGCTCTCCACCCTGGTGCCCTCGCGCCGCAAAGACATCAGCGAAATCGCCTGGAAGGCGCTGTGGGCGGGCACCCTGGCTACGCTGATGACCGGCTGCGTGGCGGGCATCTTTTTCTACGAGGGGGCGGCGGTGCTGGGGCGGTAGGGGCGGCTGGCTGAGGACCTACAGGCAGGCGATGGCGCCGTCGCTTCTGCGATCGCACCCCCCCTGCAAGCCGCTGGCCCCCAGCAAAATAGCGTGGGCGTGGCCCACCTGGTCGGCCCAGGCGGGGGCCAGGGCGATCTGGTGGCCGCGCTGGGTGAGGGTTTGGCGCACCGCTTCCGGAATCCGGTTTTCCATAGTCAGCTGGGTGGAGGCCTCGCCCCAGGTGCGGCCCCACACCCAGCGGGGCAGGTCGATGGCGGCCTGGGGGGCAAAGCCAAAGTCGAGCAGGCGGGTGAGCAGGGCCAGCTGGGTTTGGGGCTGGCCCTCGCCGCCCATGGTGCCCAACACCAGGTGGGGACGGCCCTCGCCGGTGAGCACCAGCCCCGGCATCAGGGTGTGAAAGGGGCGTTTGCCCGGTGCCAGGGCGTTGGGATGGTCGGGGTCGAGGGCAAACAGCGCCCCCCGGTTTTGCAGGGCAAAGCCCAGCTCCGGCGGCACCACCGCCGCGCCAAAGTCAAAGTACAGGCTTTGAATAATCGACACGGCGTTGCCCTGGCCATCGACCACGGCGGTGTAGGCGGTGTCGCCGCCGATCGCCGCCGCCGGGCCGCCCTGGGCCACGGCCATGCTCAGCCGGGCCCGGCGGCGGTGGCCGTAGGGCTTCGATATCAGCTCCGCCAGGGGCATCTCGGTGAAATCGGGGTCGCCCAGCCAGCGATCGCGGTCGGCAAAGGCCAGCTTGGTGGCCTCCACTAGCAGGTGGTAGTAGTCGGCGGTGCCGTGGCCCACGGTGTGCAGGTTAAATCCCTCCAGCACGTTCAGCATTTGCAGCACCGTGAAGCCCTGGCTGTTGGGGGGCAGCTGGCAGACCTGGTAGCCCCGGTAGGTGGTGCGAATGGGGTCGACCCAGGTGGCGGTGTGGCGGGCCAGGTCGGCCCGGGTGAGCAGGCCGCCCAGGCGATCGAGGTGGGCGATGATGTCAGCTGCGATCGCACCCCCATAAAAATCCTCGGTTCCCAGGCGGGCCAGCCGCCGCAGGGTGGCGGCCAGGGGCAAATTGGTCACCCGTTGCCCCGCCTGGGGCAGCACCCCACCGGGCAAAAAGGGGTTGGCCCCGCCGCCGTAGGCCCGCAGGTGTTCGGCATTGAGCCGCGTCCAGTGGGCCTGGGAGGCCGAGATGGGGTAGCCCTGCTCAGCCAGGGCAATGGCCGGTTGCAGCAGGTCGGCCCAGGGCAGGGTGCCAAACCGCCGGTGCATCTCCCCCCAGGCCGACACGCCCCCCGGCACGGTGATCACCGCCTGGGGGCCGCGCTGGGGAATGGCGTCGAGACCGTAGAACTGGGGCCGACCGGCGCCGTCCCCGCCCGTGATGGTGCAGCGTTCCCCCGCTCGGCCCGAGCCGTTGAGGCCGTAGAGCTGCTGCGACGGCCCGTGGTAGCCCAGCCAAAAGCCATCGCCGCCCAGCCCGGTCATGTGGGGGTAGACCACCGAGAGGGCCGCCTGAGTTGCGATCGCGGCATCCACCGCGTTGCCCCCCCGGCTGAGCAGATTCAGCCCGGCGGTAGAGGCCAGGTAGTGGGGGCACACCACCATGGCCTGTGGCACGGCGTTTGGCATAGCTGGGGCCATATTTGGAGACGCTGGTAAAGAAGAAAAACCCATACCGACTCAACCCGTTCGGCCTAGAGCATTCGGCCTAGAACTTTAACATTCCACCGCCTCGATCCAAGCAGGTCTCAACGGCCCCGATCGCCAGCAGAGCCCGTATTGTCGAGCTTTTATTAAGAAATACCTCAGTTTGGCCCCCTGGCCGCAGCAGAGACTTTTGCCCTCAGAACTCCCGTGGCAAAATGTCCTTGCTGATCTGGCCCCACACCCCACTGCCTTTACCGCCGCTTCACCGGCTAGGGCTCTGCTGCATCCACTGTCCTGCCAAAAGCCGCCCAGAAACCACACCCAAAACTACCCCAAAAGCCCCCCAGGAGATTTACCCATGCTGCTCTACGTCCTCAGTATTTTGGCAACGGCGCTGTCACTGCTGGTGGTAGACGCCATCTTTGCCGGTGTGGTGCTGGCCAACTTCCCGGCGGCCATGGTGGCGGCGGTGGCCATCGGCATCGTCAACGGCATCATCAAACCGGTGCTGTTTATTCTGTCGCTGCCCA
>DATIVG010000200.1:0-3514 GCA_035466075.1 Nodosilinea sp.
GACCGAATTTTCTTCTACATCAAAAGGCTGAAATTATCCCAATTCCCTTTAATTCCCTTTAAGTAGGGGAACTTTTGTTTTCACCCTTACTGCACCCTAAAGGTTTATTGTGGCGAGGCGCTGAATTCCAGTGGCGATCGCAGCGTCATCTAGCTCGGTGTAGCTAAAGATAAACTCGTGGCCGGGGCTCTCCCCCAGATACTGGGGAGCCGCTGAGATCAGCCCGACGCCGACCTGCGCTGCCCGAGCGATCAGCTCTGCATCCGACAGCTCGGTTTGAAACCGCACCATCATGTGCAAACCGGCATTTTCGCCCAGGATGGTGGCGCGGGTCCCGAAGTGAGTCTCTAGCGCCGTCACCAGGGCCTGCCGTCGCTGGTCGTAGTGCGATCGCATCTTGCGAATGTGACGCTCCAGATGCCCCTCAGCGATAAAATCCGCCAGCACCGCCTGCTCTAGAGTGGGCACCTGGCGATCGGCCAGCCACTTAGCCCGGCCAAACATCGGCACCAGCGCCGGAGGCAGCACCATGTAGCCAATCCGCAGCGCCGGAAACAGCACCTTTGAAAACGTGCCCAGATACAGCACCGACTGCCCGCTGCCCAACCCCTGCAAAGCCGGAATGGGTCGCCCGCCGTAGCGATACTCGCTGTCGTAGTCGTCTTCGAGAATTAGAGCGCCCTGCTGGTGCGCCCAGGCCAGCAGCGCCAGCCGCCGGGGCAGTGACAGCACCGCCCCGGTGGGGAACTGGTGCGACGGCGTGACGTAGACCAGCCGAACTGTGCCATTTAACCGGGCCAGGGTGTCTACCGCCATGCCGTCAGCATCCACCGCAATGGGATGCAGGTTGGCCCCCTGGCTGGCGAAAATGCGGCGGGCGCTGAGGTAGCTGGGCTCTTCTAGGGCCACGGTATCGCCGGGGGAGACCAGCAGTTGGGTGGCCAAACTGAGAGCCTGCTGGGTGCCGTTGGTGATCAAGATCTGGTCGGGGTGGCACTGCACGGCGCGGGCCTGGGTCAGGTAAGCTGCGATCGCAGCCCGCAGCGGCCCGTGGCCCATGGGGTCGGTGGCGTAGTCGAGCCAGTCGGCCCGCCGACAGTGGCGCGACAGCAATTGCCGCCAAATCCCCAGGGGCACCTGGTCGAGGGCGGGGCGACCATAGCGAAAGCTGATGGGGGTGTTGGGTTCCGGGCTGGGCCCGACGGCAACCGCAGCCAGGCGCTGACCGTAGGCCGAGAGCACCGGGGCGGGGGACGAGGCAGAGTAAACTGGCTCAGCTCCCGGCGCATGGAGCAGGGTTTCGGGCAGTTGGTCGCCCACGTAGGTGCCGGAGCCGACCACGGTTTGCAGATAGCCCTCGCTGAGCAACTGGTCATAGCTCTGGGTGACGGTGGCCCGAGACACCCCCAGGCGCTGGGCCAGGGCGCGGGTCGAGGGCAGGCGCTGGCGGGGGGCGAGCTGGCCCGTGAGAATTTTTTGGCGCAGGGCGGCGTAGATCTGCTGGTAGCAGGGCACCGGGCTGTGGGGGTCAAGCAGCAGGGTAAATTCCATCGGGCCAAAGTGGACTGGTGGGTTGCATCAAAATTGGCCCTTGTGGCTCTCCAATTCCACCCTTATTCTAAGCAAAGCTCTCAGAAGAGAAAAGATGGACGTTTTTCAAGCCGGGTTTGAGCATCTTGGGGCAGTGGCAAAGCTATTCGACCAATATCGAGTTTTTTACCAAGCCCCGTCAGATTTCGAGGCAGCAAAACTATTCATCAGCAAGCGTCTTCAGGAAAATAGCTCCACGATATTCATCGTCTGCTGTGACAATAAAGCTGTTGGGTTTGTGCAGCTTTTCCCCACATTTTCTTCCGTATCTATGAAACGTGTTTGGATTCTAAATGACTTGTTCGTAGAGGAAGCTTATAGAAATCAGGGCGTGGCAGGTTTGTTGCTGGATACAGCAGAAGAATTTGTGAAAACGACTGATGCCGCCCGTATTATTCTAGCGACACAAACCTCCAATACCCCAGCTCAGTCTCTCTATGAATCGCGAGGCTACCGTCGAGATGAGGCATTCTATCACTACACATTGTCGCTGAGCTGAGCAAGGCTTTTCCCTTTGACAAAAACTTGTTGGGTGCCATTGCAGAGCTCTTTACAAGTCTTTAAGCTAACCTCTCAAACTGACCGATCTCCTAACCATCCCCAGCCAATGCCAAGCCCTATCACGATACGAGTTAGCAATCCTACGGAAGATGCGGTAATCGCCGAGCATTTTTACCACATGTGGCGCGATCTAGGAGTTTCTGAAGACAATATTCAACCCAACTGGTTAAACATCTTCTTAGATTTTGTACAAACAGCTCGGCATGACCTCGACTACCAGGCCTTTGTGGCCGTAGCTGAGGGCGCAATTGTGGGTTCGGTCAGTGGCCAGCGCTTTGCCGGGCTGTACCCGTGGGTTTTTTCCCCCAGCGATCGCCAGTACGGCTACATCTGGGGCGTCTATGTGGAGCCTGAGTACCGCCATCGGGGCATCGCCACCCGGCTAACCCAGCTCATTGTGGAGCATTTGCAGGGCATCGGCTGCACCAAAGTGGTGCTGAATGCCGCCCCCAAGGCCCGCCCCCTCTACCAGCGCCTGGGCTTTGGCGACAGCAATTTGATGGAACTCGATGTAACGAGAAAAGAATGAAGGCAGAAGGATGAATAAACGGCTGATCAAGCAAGGGATTTATTGATCTGGCATGTCCTAACCAAACGGCTTACCACTCCAAATTCAACCCAACTTCCATGACGCTTTCTCTGATTCCAGACTCCACCTCCTTGGCAGACTATCTCGCCCCCTCAGCGGTGATTGACTGGCCACATCCGACCATTCCGCCCCTGGCGAAATCGCTGACCCAGGGCATGTCCTCCGTTCCGGAGCAGGTCAGGGTGGTGTACGAGTGGGTGCGCGATCGCATCTCCCACACCTGCGACATTGGCGACCCTCATGTCACCTGCACCGCCTCCGCAGTGCTGCGCCAGGGCCACGGGTTTTGCTTTGCCAAGGCCCACCTGCTGGCGGCGCTGCTGCGCAGTTGCGGCATTCCCACCGGCTTTTGCTACCAGCGCCTGGTGTTCGACGATGCCCAGCCCGGTCGATTTACCCTCCACGGCCTCAACGCCGTCTACCTGCCAGAGCTACACCGCTGGGTGCGGCTAGATGCCCGAGGCAATAAACCCGGCGTGCAGGCCGAGTTTTGCCGCGTGGGCTCCCCAGGCGCAGGCTTTGCCCCGCGCGAACAGCTCGCCTTCCCCATTCGCCCCCACCGTGGCGAAATCGACTATCCCACCCTCTACCCCCAGCCCCACCCCAAAGTCATCACCGCCCTGCAAACCCATTCCACCAGCTCAGCCCTCATCGCCCACCTCCCCGCCACCCTCTAACCCTCCCCCATCCCCCCTACTCCACCCCCACCACCCCCACCACCCCCACCTCCCCCATCTCCCCCACCCCCTTACCCCCTTACTAAAACTCCCCCCA
>DATIVG010000201.1:0-13616 GCA_035466075.1 Nodosilinea sp.
ATATTCAGCTCGTCGTTGTGGAAGTAGCTGCGGGGGTCGAAGTTGGCGCTGCCGGTGCTGACCCAGTCGTCATCGACCAGCACAAATTTGGCGTGCATCATGCTGGGCTGGTGCTCGCAGAGTTTGACCCCGGCCCGCAGCAGGGGGCCGTAGAGCTCGCGGCTGGCCAGGTGCACCATGGTTTTGTCGGTGGCGGCCCCCATGGTCAAAATGCGCACATCGACGCCTTTTTGGCGGGCCTGAATCAGGCAGTTGGTGGTGTTGGCGTCGGGCACAAAGTAGGGGCTGCCAATCCACAGCCGCCGCTGGGCGGTAAGCATGTGCATCTGCATCAGCAGCCGAATGGAGGATGCGCTCAGGGTGGAGGAGTTGTCGGTGATGAATAGGGGAACAGCACCGTCGTTTTGCACCGAATGCAGGCCCTCTTTGAGGTTGATGGAGCCACCGGCGCAGGCCCAGTTTTGCAGAAATTTGCCCTGGAGCAGGTTGACGACTTCGCCTTCGTAGGCCACCTCGAAGTCGAGCCAGGGGGCTTTGTCGTGCTCAAAGGCGGTGCCATCCCAGTGGTCGGAGACGCCCGCGCCGCCGATGAAGACCTGCTCGCCGTCGATGATCAGCAGTTTGCGGTGCGATCGCGCGTTGTATTCTAGCGGGGCCTGCCAGCTGGGCTTCCGAAAAAACTGGATTTCTACCCCCAGGTTGCGCAGCCGCCGCCAGTAGTTTTGGGGCATTTTGCTGGTGCCCTGGTGGTCGAGCAAAAGCTGAATTTTGACCCCCGCCAGGGCGCGGTCGGTAATCTCCTCGGCAAAGGCGTTGGCCCGGCGACCGGGGGTCATAAAGTAGGTTTCGTACTGAATCAGGTGCTGGGCCTGGGCAACGGCGGCGGCGCGGGCGGCGTAGATGGCATCCACCTCGGGCCAAAAGCCCACCATGCGGCCGGTGCTATCGGCGGAGTTGGCCAGCCCCTCCAGGCTGAGGGCAAAGCGGGGGTCGTTCAGGGGGGGAATATTTGCGATCGCATAGTCGGGGGCGGCCCGAAAAGCTCCGCTCAGGTAGGCATAGCCAATTGCCAGCCCCAGCAGTAGCAGCGCCGCCCCCCCCAGCCACCAGAGCACAGGCGGAGGCTCCGAGTCATCGTCTGAGGTTGCAGAAGACGTAGGCATGGCGGGGGATACCGAAAAACAGTAGACCTTAGAGTAGCGCTGATAACCCCCCCAGGGCTCTACTCCGAAAGCCAGATATTGGGCCCAGAGGTTGGGCCTAGAATTGAACCTAAGGTTCGAGACCGGCTAGGCCGCCCGCCCTGGGGACAGCGCCCGGCTCAGCACCAGGTAGATCACCAGGGCCGCCACAATGCCGTTGACGGGCACAATGCCCAGGCTCGCTTGGCCAGTGAAGTAGGCAATGGCAGAGGCTACCACGTAGGCAATCACCCCGGCCCAGTTAAACGCAGGCTGGGGCTCCGCCAGGTCGGGAAACTGCCGCCGTCGGTAAAACCAGTAGTCGGCCATGATGATGCCGCCGATGGGGGGAATAAAGGTGCCCAGCAAAATCAGGTACTGCACCAGCCCCTCGTAGATGCCGCCCCAGGCCATAAACAGCGCAATGGTCGCCCCGCCCAGCACAAACAGCGTGCGGCGGCTACTGCGAAACATATTGGCCCCGGCGATGGAAAAGGCGTAGATGGTGTTGTCCTGGGTGGTCCACATGTTGAGGAAAAACAAAACCAGGCCCCCCACCAGCAGCCCCTGCTGGGCCATCACCTGCACAATGTCGGGCTCGCCGTAGACCTTGGCGCAAAACGCCCCCGAAAAGATCAAAAAGCCGTTGCCCAAAAAGAAGGCAATCAGCGTGGCAATAAAGCCCACCTGGCCGGTCTTGGCAAACCGGCTCCAGTTGGTGGCCTGGGTACCCCCCGACACAAAGGTGCCCACGATGATGGTGATCGCGGCGCTGAGGGGGAGAGGATCTGCGATCGCAGCCGCCTGCAACCCCGCAAACCCGCCCACATCCCGCGAGGCCACCGTTAGGCTCATGGCCATCAGCAGCACCATGGCAGGCACCGCCACCCGGCTCAGCCAGTCCATCGCCGTATAGCCGAAGTAAGCCGTCGAGCAAAAGGCGTAGGTAAAAAATAAAATGATCAACCAGTTCCACGACTCCGGCACCCCGGCCAAGCTGTTGAGCAGCTGCGCCATCAGCGCCGACCCCCAGGCGTACCAGCCAATCTGCGTAAAGCCCAGAATAAAATCCACCCAGCGAGAACCCACATTGCCAAAGCTAAACCGCGCCATCAGCACCGTGGTCAGCCCGGTTTCCCCCGCAATGTAGCCCAGCAGCGCCGCGTACAGACCCAAAATCAGGTTGCCGACTACAATCAGCGCCACCAGGTTAGGCCAAAACTGAAACGACGGGCCCACAATGCCCCCGGCAAACAGCGTCCCCGAATACAGGGTAAACCCAGCCAAAATAGGCGCCAGCGAAATAAACGATCGCCGCGCCGTCTGTGGTACCGGGCCTAGGGGGTAGTCTTCTGAGCCGCGGCCCTGTTTGTCGGTAGGAGTTTCTGTGGTCGTCGTCATGGCATACCCATTGCGCGTTGAAATTCACTGTAAGGATAGGCCAACGCACAAAAAGTATTCCACAAAACACTAGCCCTAAAGAGGCAGCCCTTGTTCCCGCCTGGCCCTGTGGTACAGATAGTGCAGACTGTCTCCCCAGGGGTTGTTCAAGCTCTTGGTCGGTAGATAGTTGTCAGCAGGTAGCTCTAATTAAACGATGCCGTAGGGGGTGTTGTGGCAAAGCCCAACGCACCGCCAGGTCTAGGCTCGATGCGTCACGCCAAGCGATGATACACCCTACAAAAATTTAGGCCTGACGAACCGCTAGGCCGATGGCGGCAGGCTATCTGGGGTTTTGTCCTGACCGGCCAGACGATGCTTCATCGCCTCCAGCTCGTTATCCACCGTGGTGGAGCCCCCTTCCAGGGCGGCAAACTGGCGCTCCAGCGGGTCGCCGCTGAGTTCTTCCAGGGCTTCAGACTGGGCTTCGAGATCCATCACTCGCTGCTCCATCTGCTCAAAGGCGGCGATCGAGCCCCCGGTGCCCGTCTGGCCCAGCATGTCTTGAATGCGGGCGCTGGCCTCGGCGGAGCGGGCGCGGGCAATGTAGAGATCTTTTTTGGTGCGGGCGTCAGAGATTTTGGCCTCTAGCCGCCGCATGTTGTCCTTCAGGCCGTTGACCACATGCCGCTGCTGGTCGAGCTGGGCATCCATGGCCTGGGCCGATTGCAGATAGGTTTGGCGACGGGTGAGGGCCTGGCGGGCCAGGTCTTCTTCGCCCTTTTGAATGGCGAGCTCGGCGCGGTTGTACCATTCCTGGGCGGTGGATTTGGCCTGGGCGCTCTGGCGCTCTGTGCGTTTTTGGGTGGCAATCGCCTGGGCCACCGCCTGGCGCAGCTGAATCAGGTTGGCCTGCATGTCGGCCATCGCCTGCTCCAGCACCTTTTCGGGGTCTTCGGCCTGGTTGATGGCGCTGCTGAGGTTGGCCCGCAAGACGCGAAATACTCGATCAAACAGCCCCATCGAGCGATCTCCAATAACAATGCCCTGCCTCAGCATAACAGGCCAGTTCTGGCCCATGGGGCCCGCCGGAGCGAGCCGCCGCCAGAGACAGCTTTCCAGACTTCACCCCCACCGATGCGTTCAGCTAATGCGTTTGTCCGTGCGCTCAGGGGCCCCGCTAGGGCGAGATCACCTGGGCTGGAATTCCCTGGCCCTGGAGCTGCTCGACCAGGCTGCGGGCCGAAGACTCCTGGGCAAATGCCCCCATTTGAATGCGGGTGCCGCTGGAAAAATTGCGCACGTAGGCATCGCCCACCGCGCCACGGGCCGACTCCAGCGATTGAGCGCCGTTGTAGTCGGTGACCACGTAGTAGCTGGGCCGGGGCGGGGCCTGGGTAATGGGGGCCGGGGGCGCTACCCGAGGCGCGGCCGCCGACGGGGCGGCTGCCGGAGCGCGGTCGAGGGCCAGGGGCTGGGGCGGCTGAGCATTGACGGCGGGCGGAGCCACTCGCAGCGCCGGGGGTGGTGCCTGGGGCGCAGGGGCCGCGGCTGGGGCTGCGGGCCGGGCCGGGGCCGCCTGCGCGGGGCGACTGGGGGTGGCGGTTCCGGTGACGGCGGGGCGGGGTGCGGTGACAATATCGGCCCGCAGTACCGCCGAGCTGGGGTTGGCCCCGAGGGCTCTGGGGTCGCCGGGGCGACGGCTCTCCAGGGTGGGAGCTGGGCTGGCCTGACCCGGCCCTGGCGCCGGCACCGTGGTCACCACGGTTGGGGTGGAGCTAGAGGAGGGCAGGGTGCTAATGCGGCCCAGATCGATGGAGGAAAATTCTTGCTCGGAGAGGTCGGGGCCGATGGGCTCAAACCCGCCGTCGCCGCTGCTATCGATGCCGTCGGTGCCAAGCCCGTCGGCGGTGAGGCCGGTGCTATCGTCTGCCGGGGTGGGCTCGCTGCCCAGCCAGCGGGCCAGGGGGGTGCTGGCCAGGTGGGCCGCCGCCTGGGGCGAGGTGATCAGGTAGCCAAAGCTGGCGCTGCCCACCAGCAGCAACAGCAGGGCCCCAACTCCCAGGGGTGTGGCCAACCGGCGGGTCAGGGAGGGGGCGTAGTCGGTGTCTTCCACGGGCCGCGAGCCGGTGGGCAGGCTGTCTAGCAGGGCCTCGGTGCTCTTCAGGTAGTCGTCGGGTGCGGCGCGATAGGTGGTGAGGGTGCCGCCGTGGCTGAGGCGCACCTGGTTGACGGCGGTGTTGACGGCGGCGGGCGGGTAAGACTGGGTCACGGGGCCCGCCGCCTGGCCGAGGATTTCTTGCAGACGGGGATTGGGCAGGGGTTGGGGAGGAGTTGGGCCTGCCGTGGAGCTGGCTGCCGCCCCTGCCGCCGTTTTGAGGGCGATGAGATCTAGGGGCTTGCGGTTGGGGCGCAGCTGTAGTCGGGGGGCCGGGGCCACCCCGCCGCCAGCTTTGCTCTGGCGATAGCGATGGAGCTCGTCATCCAGGTTGAGGTTGAGACTTTCGACCGCCCGTTGCAGGCGGAGGGTGGACTCACCTGAGGGGGCAAAACTCTCAGGCCTGGAGGTTAGACCAGAGGGCAATTGCGACATAGTTATCATCTCCCTGGATGTAGCACTGACTAATACTACTGATTTCTCAAAAGTTGGCAACTAAAAATACCGAAACCCAGGGATGGCCACCCCTGGGTTTCTCGGCGTTTAAATCAGCGCTCAAACAACATCGCTCAAATGGGCGCTCCAATCGGCGCTCAAGCAGCAGCGGTGACGGCCCCAGACTGGGGTTGACGCGGGTGCGGCACCGCTGCTGATGGAATCAAGACTTTAGCCAGAATTGATGACATGCCCTGGGCTTGGGCCTGCGATCGGGGCCCCGCCAGCGGGCTTTCTAAGCCTAGTCAACGGGTGCAAGGGGAATAACTATGGGTGCGATCGCAGGCCTGCTGGGCGCTGGCGCTTACTGTGCTGGGCTGCTGTTGGTCAGTCTGATGGTGCGCCACCTGGGGCTGCCGCTGTGGCTGGGGGTGGCCATTGCCGGGGCGAGCAGCCTGATCGCTGGCGGTCTGGCCGCCGGGCTGCTATCGCGCCGCTGGTATCGCGGGCCCAGCGCTGGGCTGTGGCTGCTGGCCGGGGCCCTGGGCCTGGTTGCCGCCCTCAACTACGGCCTGCGCTACCCCACCCCCACGGCCCTCGACATCAGCCATCTGCTCAGCCAGGGGGAGGCCGCCGGGGCCCAGCAGGTGGTCTGGGGCCGGGTGCTCGACATGCCCCGCCTGGGCCGCAGCGGGCGCGGCCAGGTGTGGCTCCAGACCGACCAGGTGCGGCGGCTCGACGCCAACCAGCAGCCCCTCAGCCCGCCGGGTATCACCCGTGGCAAACTCTACATCACCCTGCCCGCCGACCAAATCGAGGGGATTTACCCCGGCCAGCGGGTGCAGGTGCAGGGCCAGCTCTACGAGCCAACGTCGCCCAAAAATCCCAACGCCTTTAACTTTCGCCAGTACCTGGCCGACCGGAGCTGCTTTGCCGGGCTGAGGGGCGATCGCATTCTCCCCGAAAAGGGCCAGCCGCCGCCCCGGTGGCGGCTTTGGCAGCTGCGATTGCGCATCGCCCGCGCCCAGGCCGCCTACCTGGGCAGCCCGGCTGGACCGCTGGTGAGTGCTATGGCGCTGGGTCGCCAGGCCGTCAGCGTGCCCTACGATCTGCAAGATGACTTCATGCAGGCCGGCATGGCCCACACCCTGGCCGCCAGCGGCTTTCAGGTGTCGCTGGTGCTGGGGGTGGTGCTGGCCCTGCTGGGCCATCCGGCCATCGCCACTCGGCTTTCCAAGCCGGTGCTGGCCAAGGTCATAGCTGGCAGCGTAGCCCTGGTGCTCTTTGTGCTGATGACCGGGGTACAGCCCAGCGTGATGCGGGCCACGGTGATGGGGTTTGGGGTGCTGGCGGGCATTGCCCTAGAGCGCACCACCAAGCCCCTGGGCTGCCTGCTGGTGGCTGTTACCCTGCTGCTGCTGCTCAACCCGATCTGGATAGATGACATTGGCTTTCGCCTCAGCGTGATGGCCACCCTGGGGCTGATGGTGGCGGCCAAACCGACGACCGAGCGGCTCGATTGGCTGCCCACTACCCTGGCGGCGGCGGCAGCGGTACCCCTGGCGGCCTATCTGTGGACGATTCCCCTGGCGCTCTACTATTTCAACACTCTCACCACCTACAGCATTTTGCTCAACATTGCGGCTACCCCGCTGGTCATGGTGATTAGCCTGGGGGGCATGGCCAGCGGGGTGGCGGCGGTGGTTTGGCCCTGGCTGGGGAGCCTGTTGGCTTGGCCCCTGGGGTTGCCGACCCATCTGCTGATTGCCCTGGTGAAGTGGGAGGTTGGCCTGCCGGGCAGTGTGCTGTCCACGGGGCATATTTCCCTCTGGCAACTGTTTGGCCTGTACGGGCTCTTTTGCCTGTGGGGCTGGGGCCCTGCGCGGCGGCGCACCCTGGTGGCGCTGGCGATTGCCCTGGTGGCCCTGGGGCCGCTGCTGTACCGGGGGGCCACCCTGGCCCAGGTGACGGTGCTGGCGGCGGGCCAGGATGCGGTCATGGTAGTGCAGGACGGGCGATCGCCGCTGCTGGTCAACAGCGGCACCGACCAAACCGCCTTTTACACCGTGGTGCCCTACCTGCGCCAGGCGGGCATCAACCGCCTGGGCGGGGCCATCCACGGCGACGACAGCGACGGCGACAACTGGCGCACCATCGCCGAAAAAGCTCCCATCCGCCACCTCTACGGCGGCAATGGCGCCCTCACCGCGGTGCCCCCTGGGGTGGCGGTCAAACTGCTGAACCCCCGCCAGCCGCAGCCCCTGGGCCGCCAGCGGGTGGAGTATTTACAGGAGGGCGAGCGGGGCTGGCGGCTGGTGCTGCGCCCTGACCTGGCCTGGCTGCTGCTGCCCCGGCTGTCCCTCGATCGGCAGATGGCCTGGCTCAACGCTCACCCTGGTCTGCGCAGCGAGGTGCTGTGGTGGCACGGAGAAGCCCTGAGCGAGGAGGCGATTGAGGCGGTGGGAGCGGGGGTTGCGATCGCATCTGCCCCCCGCATCGACCCCGACACCGAGCAGCGGCTGCGGCGGCGCGGCATTCAGGT
The DNA here is from genome assembly GCA_035466075.1 of Nodosilinea sp. GTDB lineage: Bacteria > Cyanobacteriota > Cyanobacteriia > Phormidesmidales > Phormidesmidaceae > Nodosilinea. The sequence goes on from DATIVG010000201.1 coordinate 7,697, forward strand.
GTTTTGCACCGAGCGCGACGGTGCCATCATCTGGAGCCCGCGCCGGGGCTTCCGGGCCTACCTGCACCAGCGCCCCCACCCCATCGCTGGGCTAGAGTAGCGCCCGCCGCCGTTCATCTGGCGCTCAGATTGATGGTGTATGGTCAGTCCCAATCCATCTTTTCTATTCAGCTGCCAGCCATGCGCGAGGCGTCATTGGGGCTAGATTCAGTTCTGGTCGTTATTCCGGTGCTCAACGAGGCCGCCACCATTGCGGGCGTGGTCAGCGGGCTCCAGGCCCTGGGGCTGCACCACATTCGCGTGGTAGACAACGGCAGCCGCGACGGCACCGCCGAGATCGCCGCCCGCTGCGGAGCCGACGTCGTCTACGAACCGATCGCGGGCTACGGCCAGGCCTGCTGGCGCGGCCTCCAGGGCCTGCCCGCCGCCACCCGCTGGGTGCTGTTTTGCGACGGCGACGGCAGCGATGACCTGGCCAGCCTGCCCGAGTTTTTGACCCACCGCCCCCGGTGCGACCTGGTGCTGGGTAACCGCACCGCCACCGCCGCCGGGCGGGCCGCCCTGACCCCCGCCCAGCACTTCGGCAACCGCCTCGCCACGGTTTTGATCTGGCTGGGCTGGGGCCATCGCTACCGCGACCTCGGCCCCCTACGGCTGCTGCGCCGCTCAGCCCTAGAGCGACTGGCCATGCAAGACCGGGGCTTCGGCTGGACGGTCGAGATGCAGGTGCGCGCCATCGAAGAACGCCTGCGCATTCGCGAGCTGCCGGTGGCCTACCACCCCCGTCGGGGCGGTAAGTCCAAAATATCGGGCACCCTGGGCGGCAGCGTGCGAGCTGGCACCGTCATTCTCAGCACCCTGGGAAGCCTTTACCTGCGCCGGTTAGCCGCCCTGGGGCGGTGGCCCGCCAAGGGGTGACCCCGCCCAGGCCTTGCCCAACCCTACCTGCCGCTGCGCCCATGCCCTGCTCTACCCCCGCCCTCATCCCTGGTTCCTGGTGGCGTGCTCACTCGCTCCAGCTGGGCCTCAGCGCCCTGCTGCTGGTGGCCGGGGCGGCCCTGATGGCTCCCCATTCAGCCTTCACCGAGCCCGCCGTGCTGCATCGGTTTTGGGGGGCGGCTGCGGTCATGGGGGCGGGCTTTGCCCTCTCCTGGCGGCTCACGGTGCTGCCGGGGCCGTGGTTTTGGGGAGTGGCCCTGGCCGCTCGGCTGCTGCTGCTGCCCATGGGACCGGGCGACGACCTGTGGCGCTACCTGTGGGAAGGGCACATTCAAACCTTGGGCTTTAGCCCCTACCACCTGGCCCCCAACGCCCCCGAGCTGCTGGCCTACCGCACCGACTGGTGGGGCGACATCAACCATATCGATGTGTCGGCCATCTATCCGCCCATTACCCAGCTGGGGTTCCGGCTGCTGGCCGCGATCTCCCCCCATCCGGGTCTGTTTAAGCTGGCCTTTGTGGCCGCCGACCTGGGGGTGGTGGCGCTGCTCAGCCGCCGCTTTGGCTACCGGCGCGCCACCCTCTACGCCTGGAACCCCATGGTGATCTACACCTTTGCCGGGGGAGCCCACTACGACAGCTGGTTTATCTTGCCCCTGGTGGCCGCCTGGCTGCTGGACGATCGCCCCCGTGGCCCCCGCACCTGGCTGTGGGTGGCGGCACTGGTGGGGGTGAGCGTGGCGGTAAAGTGGGTGTCCCTGCCGCTGGCGGCATTTCTGGGGTGGCGATGGCTGCGCCAGGGTCAGTGGGGGCGGGCGATTGCCACGGGTCTGCTCGGCCTGCTGCCCATGGCCCTGGCGGCCCTGCCCTTCTGCCGGGGACTCACCTGCCCGCTGGTGCCCACCAGCTCGGTGTTTGTCGCCTACGGACGCAGTGCCGAGCTGATTCCCTACCTGGTTGGGCGGCTGTGGCCCGCCACCCTGGAGAGCAATGCGATCTACGCCCTGCCCCTGGGGCTGGTGGTGCTGGGGCTGCTGGGGCGGGCCAAAACCCTGGGGCAGTTTGCCGAGGGCTACTGGCTGGGGCTGCTCACCCTGACGCCGATCGTTCACTTTTGGTATTTCACCTGGATGGTGCCCTTTGCGGTGCCCAGCCAAAACTGGGGGGTGCGGCTGGTGAGCCTGTCGGCCTTTGTCTACTTCGTGCTGCCCTCGCGCCTGCCCGACTGGCGACTCACCCTGGCCGAGCGCCTGCTGCTGTGGCTGCCTTTGCTGCTGGGCTGGCTATCTCATCAAATTTTCAGGAAAAACTTAGCGGCGGATTAGATAAAGCCGCGGCCCATGCCCGATAACTAAGACCGTAGCCCTCGGCCCAAAAACCCATGCCCAAGCCCCAAGCCTTTGTTTTGATCGCCGCCCTGGCCCTGACCCCGGCTTGCGCGCGCCCCCTGGCCCAGGTCGGCGGCGGCGCTACGACCCAAGCCGCCGGGGCCATCGACACCATTTCCTATGCCGACTACGGCGACCTGTTGCAGACCCATGTCACCCCCGAGGGTTTGGTTGACTACGCCGCCCTCCAGGCCCAGCCCGAGGGGCTCAACGCCTTTGTCGCTCAGCTGGGGGCGGTGTCGCCCGCGGCCTACGCGGGGTGGAGCGAGGCCGAGCAGATTGCGTTTTTAATCAACGCCTACAACGCCATTACCCTCCAGTCGATTATTAACCAAACCCCGCTGAAGCAGAGCATTCGCGATATTCCGGGGGTGTGGAACTTTAAGCAGCACCAGGTGATGGGCCAGGGGCTGACCCTCGACGCCATTGAGCACGACATTTTGCGCAAAGACTTTGCTGAGCCCCGCATTCACGCGGCCCTGGTCTGTGCGGCGATCAGCTGCCCGCCCCTGCGCCAGGAGCCCTTTACCGGCGACAGCCTCGACGCGCAGCTCGACGACCAAACCCGGCGCTGGCTGACGGGGCCCCACGGCATAGCCATCGACCGCGACCAAAACCGGGTGGCGATCTCAGCTATTTTCAAGTGGTTTGGCCAGGATTGGGAGACTCAGTACGCGGCTCCTGACCGCTTTACCGGCAATGCCCAGGAGCGGGCGGCGCTGAACTTTATCAGCGGCTACCTCAGCCCCGAGGACAGCGCCTACCTGGCGGAGGGCGGCTACCGGCTGGGGTATCTCGACTACAGCTGGGCGCTAAACCAGCAGTAGGGGTGACCCCCGGCGGGGGCTACTGCACCACCAGGTTGAGCTGGTAGTTGATGCGGCCGGTACCGGCACTTTGCTGCTGCACCACTGTATTGGGGCCGTTGAAGGCGATGGCGGCGGCGGCGGTGGCGGGGGAATAGCTGCCCACGATGGTGACCCGGGTGACCGCCTGACTCAGGTAGGGGCTGAGGTCAAAGTAGTCGGAGCTGGTGCCCAGGGAGAGCCGGGTTTGGCCATCGATTTCGATGTAGCCCTGGAGGGTGGCCCCGGCTGGCACGGTGACGGAGAGCAGATGGGGCTCATCGAGGTTGGCCCGATCTAGGCTAATGGTGTTGGTCTGGCGCTGGTAAGAGTCCATAACATCCTTGGCGCTGGCCTTTGACAAGATGGCGCTGAGGGCGTCGTAGGTGCCAGCAAAGGTGAGATTGCCATTGGCGGAGGAGGGCCCCACCGCCGCTGTCACTGCGACCAAAACCAATAGCGCAATCCCAAGGGCCGAGGGGTGTTTCATAGCCATGACATCTCCAGGAGAAGGGAAAGGTCGCATCGGGTAAGGGCCGCAGGCGGTGCCGATGACAGCACTATGATGCCGCAGATGCCGAAGGTAATTAAGACCTGGCATCGCTGACCTGAGCCCCCAGGGCAGACCTGGCTATAGGGACTGCCCTGGGGGCTGGCAGGTTCCCCCGGTTTGGAGCGCTAGCGGCGCAGGCGATCGGCGGGGTTGTAGACGTCTACCTGCACCTCTACGGGCACCGCCACGGTCGGCCCCTGGGGGCGCTGGCCGGTGCTTTCGGAGCCGCGAATTTGGTGACGGCTCTGGCGCACCTGGCGCACCTCGCCGGTGCCGCCCACCTGAATTTGGCGGCTGGTGCTGACGCTGGTGTTGCCGACGCAGGCCCCGGGGGCGTCGATGGCGACGTCGTTGGTCTGCTCGGCGGGGGGGCCGCCGTGGATGGCGGCCTGGATCGACACGTCGGCCACCACGCACTGGGCGGGGGTGGCACCGGCGAGAGACAGCAGGGCCCCCGTGCAGAGGAGCCCCAGACCGAGAAACTGAGGTTTAACCATAGGGAGTAGGTGTCTAGGGTAAGGGGTGGCAGGCGGGCTCTACGGGCACACCCGAGTGGTGCTGCGGTTTTCGCTGTAGATCACATTGCCCGCCGGGGTAGAACGGGTGCTGTGGGCGACCTGCGATCGCGCCGTGCAGCCCGGCGCAAAGTTGGTGGTCGGCAGGCGCAAATTGCTGCCAGGCCCAATCGCCTGGGGCAAAACCCCCGGACGCGGATTAAACACCGAGCCCTGCGGGCCATCGGCCAGGGTGCGAATGTAAACCTGCCCGTTGTTGCCCACCTGCACCTGTACACGGTCGGTGGAAACCGCCACACCGGCCAGGGCGGCGGGGGCGAAGGGAGCCAGGGCGGCCAGGGCCATTGCCCCCACCAGCCCCGCTCTGAGAGTCGAAATCATCATGATGGTCTCCTTGCGATTGCAGGAAGCAAAAAACCGGGCCACCGCCCACGGATATAGCTCCGGGCGGCGGCCCGCGGTGTCAGTCAAGCTTGGGCGCGACGCGCTTAGCGGCGAGGGCCATGGCCCCGACCCCGGTGGTCAGACTGACGGGGGCGCACCCGCTCTTGAATCACGTTTACCTGGTTGCTCTCCTGGTAAACGCCGTTGTCGTCACCCACGACCATGCCGCCCTGGTAAATGTCCTGCACGATGCCAGTGCTTTCTACCTGACGACCGGCGCGATCGCGATAAATTCGGTTGACTTGCTGACTGCTTTGAACCGCAGCATTGCCATCCCCTTGGATGTAGATATCCTGGGTGCCCTGCTGCACCACAGCGGTATCAGCGCTGGCGGGCATCGCCACAAAGCCCAGAGCCGCAACACCCAGTAGACCCAGAGTAGAGATGTGCTTCAACATTGAAACGTCCTCAAAACAACAAGTGTGCAAATCATTGGTGAAATCAGGCTTTTCAAAACAGATTAGAAGAGCAGCTTAGCTCGTAACTTAATCTGTTTAATTCGTCCCTATCACACACCCTATGACCCTATGAATTCTTCGAAGGTTCCCCAAATTAAAAACTATTTTTTGGCTGTTTTTGGGAGGTAAATAAAAATTCCCAAAGGCGCAAAAACCTTTGGGAATTTACTACAAACCCCAGGAGACTATGAACTTGAAAACAATCAAATTTGAAGCGCTAATCTAAGCGTGATGGCGCACCGGCCTTAGCCTCAGCCGTGCTTACGGGCTTCGGACTTGGCCTGGGCGCCGAGGGGCTTAATCATCATCGTCGTCGCGATCGCGGCCCCGCTGCTGGCCCCGGTTCCGGCCCCGATTATCATCGTCGTCATCGTCGTCGTCAAACCGGTTGTTGTGGCCCTGGTTGGGCCGACCGGTGGAGCGCTCTTGGGTGATCTGGTTAGATTCTTGGTAGACGCTGTTGCCGTTGCCATCAATGGTGGCGCCCTGGTAGCTGTCTTGAACTGTGCCGCGACGGCTGTTATTTCCCAGGCCGCGACCCAGCCCAGGGTGACTAATATTGACCTGATTGATAACCTGAATGACTTGATTGTTGTCGCCGTTGATAGTGGCCGACTGTGTGCCAATTTGCTCACTGGCCGTATTGGCAAAAACCGGTAGCGCCATCGTGCTAATGGCCGCTGCTCCTAATAGACTAAAGGCTCCGTACCGCTGTTTCATTGTGGTTTAATCCATCAACAGGTGAGACAGGGTAATAGACCGCACTCAGAGGTCGTCA
>DATIVG010000202.1:0-5722 GCA_035466075.1 Nodosilinea sp.
CGGCTGCGGGCGATTCCGTTTATGGTGTACACCGCCACCTACACCAACGCCAAGGATGAGCGTTTGGCCCTTGACCTGGGGGCCGATGCCTTTTTGGTCAAGCCTGCGGAACCCGAGGCGCTGATGGCCCGCATTACCCAGCTGCTGGAGCGCCGGGCCGAGCCGTCGGTGCGCCAGCCCCAGCTCCAGGAGCATGACCTGCTGAAGGACTACAGCGAGACCCTGTTTCGCAAACTCGAACAAAAGATCGAGGGCCTGGAGCAAACCAACCACCGGCTGTGGGCCGAGATTGCCGAGCGCCAGCGCACCGAGGCGGCCCTGCGCGATAGCGAAGCCCGCTACCGCCAGCTGTTTCAGGCGATTACCGATCCGCTGTTTGTCTACGACTGCGAAACCCTGGTCTATCTGGCCGTCAACGATGCGGCTGTGGCGGAGTATGGCTACAGCTATGACGAGTTTTTGACCATGACCATTCGAGATGTGCGGCCCCCGGAGGATGTGCCGGCCCTGCTGGAGATGCTGGCTCAGGCGGGGTCAGCCCTGGAGCAACGGGGCACCTGGCGGCATCGGAAAAAAAACGGTGACATCATCAACGTTGAAATCTCCGCCTACGGGCTGACTTTTGCGGAGCGCCCCGCCTGCCTGGTGCAGGCCCGCAATGTGACCGAGCAGCGGCGGCTGGAGGAGCAGTTTCGCCAGGCCCAAAAGATGGAGGCGATCGGTCGGCTGGCGGGGGGCATTGCCCACGACTTTAACAATTTGGTGACGGTGATCAAGGGCTATAGCGAGATTTTGCAGGGGCGCATTGGTGCAGGCGACCCGGCCAGCGAGCTGCTGGGGGAAATTCACAAGGCGGGGGAACGGGCCGGGATGCTGACCCGCCAGCTGCTGGCCTTTAGCCGTCAGCAGGTGCTGGAGCCCCAGGTGCTCAACCTCAATGCGGTGGTGGGTGAGACTGAGACCATGCTGCGCCGCCTGATTGGCGAAGATGTTGTGCTGGTGACTCGGCTCAGCCCCCGCCTGGGCCGGGTGAAGACTGACCCCGGCCAGATTGAGCAGGTGCTGATGAACCTGGCGGTGAATGCCCGCGACGCCATGCCCCAGGGCGGCACCCTCACCCTGGAGACCGAGGTGGTGCAGTTGGATGAGCTGTTTTGCCGCCGCACGGCGGGGCTGACCCCCGGTGACTATGTGCGGCTGACGGTGAGCGACAGCGGCTGCGGTATGGATGCGGCCACCCAGGCGAAGATGTTTGAGCCGTTTTTTACCACTAAGGCGGTGGGGAAGGGCACGGGGCTGGGCCTGGCGACGGTGCACGGCATTGTCACCCAGTCGGGGGGGCATGTGGCGGTGGAGAGTGCGGTGGGGCAGGGGACGACCTTTACGGTCTACTTGCCGCTGGTGGCCGATGGGGTACAGCGGGAGTCTGGAGAGGGGGTGCGATCGCACCCCCTCTCCCAGGGCCACGAAACCGTCTTGGTGGTTGAAGACGAAGCCGCCGTGCGCGCCCTCGAAACCCACATCTTGCAGCGCTGCGGCTACCGGGTGCTGGAGGCCGCCAACGGCCAGGAGGCCCTGGACCTGGCCCAGCAGGAGCCCGGCCCCATTCACCTGCTGGTCTCCGACGTGGTGATGCCCCACCTGGGCGGGCGCGAGCTGGCCGAGCAGATCGCCTGCACTCGCCCCGATTGCAAAGTGCTGTTTTTGTCGGGCTACACCGACGATGTGATCATTCACCACGGCGTAGAAACCGCCGCGTTTGCCTTTTTGCAAAAGCCCTTTACCCCCTCCACCCTGGCCCAAAAGGTGCGTCAGGTGCTGGACGGGGCCGGGGGCTAGTGGCGCAAGGCAGAAGGCAGAAGGTAGAAGGTAGAAGGCAGAAGGTAAAAGGGGTTTGGCTTGAGTAAATAGGTGGGCTACTAGGGCCTTAGCGTACTCGTACCCCGGCGGCTGTTACACACCGATAAACAGTGGGCACAAAACTTCAACAGGTGAATTTTCTAGAACTGGGTTAAGCAACGGTTTAGGCGCAGGTTAATCTGAGGTTAGACACAGCTGAGTCGCTTCATATCACGCTCGTCGAGCCTGCAATCTGTGGGTTTTTCTCTACATGCCATCCACCTGTGGCAAGGAGTTTTTATGTCTCAAAACGTCCTCTCAGACCGGCGCAATGTGGCGCTGGTCGGTGCCTATGCCAGTGGTAAAACCACCCTTTTAGAAAGCCTGCTGTCGGTCACCGGGGCCATCACCCGCAGGGGCAGCGTAGACGAGGGCAACACCCTCGGCGACAGCTCCCCGGAGGCCCGCGCCCGCGCCATGACCGTTGAACTCAATGCCGCCAGTACCCAGTACGGCGGCATTTCTTTTACCTTTGTCGACTGCCCCGGCTCGGTCGAGCTTCAGCAGGAGACCAACCACGCCCTGATGGGGGTCGATGCCGCCATTGTGGTCTGCGAAGCCGACCCCAACAAAGTGCTCACCCTCTCTCCCCTGCTGCAATTTCTCGACACCTGGGAGATTCCCCACCTGATCTGGATCAACAAGCTCGACCGCCCCAACGGCACCTTGGCCGAGGTGCTCGCTGCCCTGCGGGAGATCTCCTCTCGCCCGGTGATCCCTCAGCAGTACCCCATTTTCCAAAACCACGACCTGGTGGGCTTTATTGACCTGGTGACCGAGCAGGCCTTCCACTACCACGCCGGTGCCGCCGCCGACCCGGTGCCCCTGCCCGCCGCGCTTCAGGCTGAGGAGCAGGCCGCCCGCGCCGAAATGCTCGAAACCCTGGCTGACTACGACGACCACCTGCTAGAAGAACTGCTGGAGGATATTGCCCCCCCCGAGGACGAAATCTTGCGCGACCTGCGGATGGAGCTGGGCGCCGACCTGATTGTGCCGGTGTTCATGGGGGTGGGGCTCCACGACTACGGCGTGCGGCCCCTGCTCGACGCCCTGGTCAAGGAGGCCCCGCCCCCGCCGGTCACCAGCGCCAAGCGGGGCATTGACTGCCCCAGTGACCGCCACAGCGACACCCTGGCCCAGGTGCTGAAAACCTACTACACCCCCCAGGGGGGCAAACTCTCCCTGGTGCGGGTGTGGTGCGGCGAGCTGCGGGATGGGGACAGCCTGAATGGCGACCGCATGGGCGGCCTCTACGAGCTGATGGGCAGCCAACTCACCAGCCTCAGCCGGGCCGAGGCCGGGCGCATTGTCGCGGTGGCCCGGCTGGAGGGGGCCCAAACCGGCGACACCCTCACCGCCAACGGCACCGCCGACATCCTGCTGCCCAAGGCCCCGGTGATCGAGCCGGTCTACGCCCTGGCCATTGCCCCCGCCAAGCGCAGCGACGAGGTCAAGCTCAGCGCTGCCCTCACCAAGCTGCTGGAGGAAGATCCCTCCCTGTTTTGGGAGCAGCACGGCGACACCCACGAGGTGATTCTCTGGGGCCAGGGGGATGTGCATTTGAACCTGGCCATCGACCGTCTGGGGCGCAAGTACAACCTGCCCATGACCACCCACCTGCCCCAGGTGCCCTACAAGGAAACCATTCGCCAGGCCAGGGAGGCGGTGCACGGACGCTACAAGCACCAGAGCGGCGGCCACGGTCAGTTTGGCGATGTGTATTTGTCGATTCAACCGCTGCCCCGGGGCGATGGCTTTGCCTTTAGCGACACCATTGTGGGCGGCGTGGTGCCCAAGCAGTACATTCCCAGCGTGGAGACCGGGGTGCGCGAGTACCTCGACCACGGGCCGCTGGGCTTTCCGGTGGTGGATGTGGCGGTGACCCTCACCAACGGCTCGTACCACAACGTTGACAGCTCCGACAATGCCTTTAAGCAGGCCGCCCGCATTGCCATGCAGGAGGGCCTGGCCGCCTGCGCCCCCACCCTGCTCGAACCCATTGCCATGGTGGATATTTCGGTGCCCAGCCTGTACACCGCCAACGTGCTAAAGCTGATTAGCGGCAGGCGCGGCCAGATTTTGGGCTACGAGGCCAAGGCCGACTGGCCGGGCTGGGATGTGGTGACGGGGTACCTGCCCCAGGCCGAAATGCAGACCATGATCTTGGAGCTGCGATCGCTAACTATGGGGGTGGGTTTCTTCAGGTGGGTCTACGACCACCTCGACCCGGTGCCGGAGAAACTCACCGAGCGAATTTTGGCCCAGGGGGGGTGCGATCGCTAGTTTTCCCACCCGTGTCCCCGGCCCCCAGGCTCCTCCCAGGCCAACCGTCTGGGGGGAGCCGGGCGATGCCCCCGATTGCTTGGCGGTGAGGTGACAGCGGTAACCACCATCTCAGAGAAAATCAGTCATTGTGAAGGAGCGTAATAGTGTCTTTGTACCGCCGCTCTTTTGTATTGAGTGACCTATGGGCGACTTCAACATTCAGGCTCCCTTTTAACCTACGGGAGACCAGCCAAAGGCGCTCGCAGGCCTAAAAGTTTTGCAAGACAACACCAAGTCCCAAGCCCTGCTGGGGGCCACAGGCACAGTTTTGAGCCCCTAGGGCCAGTACACCTACTCACTATGCTTAGAGGTACATCGCGGCAGTGACAAATCCAGCATCTCCCCATTGAGTAAGGGGCGCCCAACAGCTGCACAATTCGAAGCTTAGGCCCCTCGATTCTTCTGGGCCGAGGAAAGACTATACGAGCCGCTAAACTATGTGTAAAGCTACAGCCCCGCATAGTCAGTTACAAGAGCTGTTTAGTAAATTAGCGATGAGCTGTAGCAAATTTCACTTGGGTAAAGTACATCGTCAAGATCCCTACCTATCCCCTCAGAAGCGGGTACAGCACGGCACGTAGACAGCCGAACCGGGATGGATCGAGAACTCAGCTAAGAGGGCGTTTGAAAAGTGAGTCGCTGTAGCTTTAGTCACCTGCTGATCCCCCCTGCCCCCCTTAAAAAGGGGGGTAAAAGTCCCCCTTTTTAAGGGGGATTTAGGGGGATCGCCACTTTTGCTACAAAAAATAGGTCTTTTCAAACATCCTCTAAGGGCCCCTCACCTGATCAGAACCCGCTATATAACGCCATAGGTAGTAGAGGAGCCTAGTTCAATGCCGTTCTGAGCCGCCAAAAAATTGTGATACCGTAGGTGCCAATTAGTTTAGGTCACGTACCTGTAAATAAAAATATCATTAATACTATTATGACCCTTATTCGATCGATTCCAGAAGCCACAATAGATTCTTCTTTTGCGATTTATCAATCATTTTGTCGGCTAATGCTGCAAGTCAGCTTAATTGCGGTTCCGACGTATTTAGGTCTTCTTGTACTGTCTATTCCCTTTGATATGAATGTGGGGGTCCAGCGAGGGTTAGGTCTGTTTGTGCCAGTTGTAGTATTTGCTACCGGGTCTGTCCTTTATTCCCTAAGCTTTTTGACGGTTCTCCCCAGCCTTGAGCGAGACAGTTTTGATAGCTCGGCTAGACTCAGGCAGCGGGTCTTTCGTCGCAAAATGATGCTCATGCTGCTGGGCTCTATCTCATTGCTGCTGGGTATCTTATCGAGCGGGTTATTACTGCTTAAGGCTCATCTTTAATCTAGGTGCTTGAGATATGCTCAAACCCTCACCCTACTGAGAGCGTGTTTGAAAAGCAGTTTGCTGTAGCTTTAGTCACCTGCTGATCCCCCCCGCCCCCCTTAAAAAGGGGGGTTAAAGGTCCCCCTTTTTAAGGGGGATTTAGGGGGATCTCCACTTTGGCTACAAGAAATAGGACTT
>DATIVG010000203.1:0-8143 GCA_035466075.1 Nodosilinea sp.
CATTCAATCGAGGCACATCTAAATTGTGGTGAAGTCGTCGTAGATGATTAATTTCTCTCCTACCTAGTCTAATTGCTGCATCTACCTGGGAGACCGACGCCTGCAATAGCTCATTAGATCGGTGTTCTGTGAACTGGTCAACAGTATCAGTGTAGCGTTGATATGCCTGTTGAGCTGTTACTTCTATCTGCCTAGTAGCTTCGCGACTTAACCCTAAATGCTCTCTCAGAGTATTGAGGTAGATTTGGCTAACACGATCTAATTGACCGCAATTACTATCCAAGCAGTAACGCACTTCGTGTCGATATTGCTTCCGCCGAAGTAACTCATCATCAGAACGATCGCATAGTATTTGTGGAAGCTCTAGAATGCTGTCATTTATGCGACGATCAAGAGATCGAATGAGCCAAGGCAAATCCTCGTCAAGTTTCTCTGAGCTAATGTTTATGGCATTAAGATAGGGAAGGGTTCTTAGGCTTTCAGGCAACACGTCTTCCGTCGGCATCTCCACTCCATCTATCAATAATGGAATCACTGTCACTCCGATACAGGTCAAGGCTTCTTCTAACTCAATTTGAACCCACTTACTAAGTCCAATCGAGTCTTCCCCACCTACACCGAAGTCGATAGCCTACTTAAGCCATTCTACTCCTATAACAGCAAGCACCACTGAGCATTGGTTTAATGTATCCCGGATATATTCCCGAATATCTTCACCTTTAGGAATACTTTCTTCGTCTAAAAAAATAGCGTCGTTCCCATATGTCTCTGTCAGGCGCTGATAAATTCGTCGGGTGACAATTTGGCTATCGCGACGACGATAAGACAAAAAGACCAGCGGCATACTGTGACTCTACATAACCTGACTACCCTTATTAAAGAACAAATTTATGTTTTTGGAACTCTATTCAGGTGACGCTGATATACTTAGTCACCGCTGATTGGCACCCTTAAGCCTAGCCAAAATGGCCAAAACCCCTGACTCAGACAATACTTTCCGCCTCACTGTTAAGTCTCTGGAGCAAAAGCTAGACCCGGCTGTTGTCCATGCGGGAGTACAGGCACTGCACGACAGCCTCACTCGACTTGGTAGCTTAGAGCACACGACTTTTGAATTTTATCCCCAGGTCAAGCGCCTCCCAGCCAGAGGCCAGACTTCTGGTGAAAATACGGCAGAGCTCAATCGCTACGTTGGACTCCGCGTTGAGTGCCCTCTTAGCAAATTCAGAGTAGTGCTCCAGTACGTGGGCAACTGGCTCGATCTAACCAGGCAAACCTATTTCTTTGCAGTTGAAATTCCACCTAACCACACTATGACCCTGAGAACCAATCAGGCTAAGGTGCTGGCTCAACTACTGATTTTCGGGGAAGCGCTGCTACCGCCACAGACTGTTTATCTCACCCAGGCCGAAAGCTACATTGACACCTTTGGTGAAATTACTCCAGCGGCCCGAGCCAGCCTGTTACTGCTGCGCCACCAGACAGGCATTTCCGGCGACCTAGCCAATGACCTCAACGCAAGAGCCATGGGGCCTTTCAAAACCCTGAGCGAAAAATATCAGCACTTTCGCACAGAGTTACTGGCCTGCAAAGACGAAATCACTTTAGATACAGACTTTTGGCAGGTCATGCAAGACAAGGCCGTCATTATGAGCCTGCCCACAGCCGATGCCGAATTTCTCAAGGACGAGCGGTTGCGCACCCTGCGCACCGAGGCCGAGCGGGCCCACCAGCAGGCCAAAGCCGACGCTGAGGTCGAGCGCCAGCGCCAGCGGCGACAGCAGCAGCGTCTGCTCGACTACCGCCAAACTTTCGAGGCTCTGGTGCTAGATACCCTCAACCCCGACAGCCTACGGCAAGGGCCCGATGCCTTTCGTCAGCAGGTGTTGACCCAGCTCTCAGCCTCAGAGTTTAACCGGGGTCGCCTCACCCAGGGGCGCGAGTTTTATCACCTCAGCCAGCAGGAGGCCGACGCCCTGGAGAAAACCGTTTTAGATGAGTTGTATTCCCTATCCGGCTTACTATTGAGCTTTATTTCATATCTTGCTTACTATAAGGTGTTGGCGACTAGAGGTTAGTTTAGAGCAGAGGCGTCTGTGAGGTGCGGGCTTGGCAGAGAGCGTTACATTTTCGATCAAGTTTATCGACCCTCAGTTCAAGAGTGATCAGGTCGGTATAGAGGTCCATTATCTAATTGAAGATCTACGCGACTTAGATGGCCTAGGCCAAACAAGGTTTGAATGGATTGTAGAAATTAGAGATGTTGCTGAGACTAAAGTCGGCATTACGTTCAAGACTGACTCAGACCATCTGGAATCAATTCTGCGACGATTAAGGGATCGGCTCTATTACCAGTCCATAAAAACCAGTTTTCTGCTTCAAATAGCAGAGGTAAAACTTCAGATCAACACTCACCAGGCTGAGGATCTTCTAGGGTTGATGGCCGCTGTACGAAGTGGGCTGCTATTTCCTCCAGAGCGCAACTACCTGGCTGAGGCCGAGACCTACAGCCGCAGCCAGGGCGGGCTGTCGCCTACCGAACTCGACAATCTCAGCAAACTGCAGCAGCGACTGGGCTTATCGGTCGAAGAAGCCGAGTTGCTCAATTTCAAGGCAGCGGGCCCCTACCCCACCCAGGCCGAGAAACACCGCCACTTTGAGGAGATTACCTCCGCCGAGTTTAGCCGCCTGCGCACCATGCAGGAAGGCCCGCCCTTTGCCCCCAAAGAAATCTGGCCGGTGCTGCAAGAGCTGGCCGAAAATTTGGGCCTGCCCACCCCGGAGGCGGAGGCGATCTACCAGCAGTATCAGCAGCGCTACGACAACGACCTCAAGCTCAAAACTGAGCAAAAAGCCGCCAAAACTGCTGAAGATGCCCGCCTGGCCGCCGAAGCCAACGCCGAGGCCGAGCGCCAGCAGCAGGCCCAGCAGGCCCAGGCCGGGCGGGAGCAATACCGGGCCCTGTGCCGCCTGGCCATGGCCAACGGGCTTTACCCCTCTGAGTACGACCAGGGCCGCCTTGAACAAACCCGGCGGCTCCAGCGCCTCTCCACCGATGACGCTCTCAAGCTGGAGGCCGAGGTGCGCGACGAGCTCTACGGCGGTGTTGAGTCGGCGGCGGGGGTTGACTACAGCCGGTTGCGCCACTGTCTGCACCAGCAGGCCTGGCAGGCGGCTGACCTGGAGACAGAGCTTGCCATTCTCACCGCCCTCAACCGCGATATGCAGCCGGTGACAGCGGCGACGGTGCCGCGCCTGCCAGCGGTCGATTTAGCCACCATAGATGCTCTGTGGAGTCGCTACAGCAAGGGCCACTTTGGCTTCAAGGTGCAGCAGCAGCTCTACCGGGGCCAACCGCAGATGCAGCCGGAGGAGAGCAAGCGGTGGATCACGTTTCAAGAGCAGCTGGGCTGGCGGCAGGAGCCCACCTGGCTATCTCGCGGCTTGAAACCCTACCACGACCTCAACTTCAGCCTTGAGGCCCCGGCGGGCCACCTGCCCACCTGGCGCTGGTGCTGCCCGAGTCTGAACAACAGCTACAACCCCAGCCCGGAGGTGATGGCCGCGGTGATGGAGCACCTCACCCAGGCTCTAGCCCTGGAGACCGCTGGGCCTGCCCCAGAACCAGCCCTAGCCCCAGGAGCAGCCAGTGTTTACTAGCGCCGACAGCAACCTACAGGTCAACCTCGACGACCTCAGCCTCTTACTCAATGACGAAGATTGGCGAGGGGCCGACCAACTGACGGCAAAACTTCTGCTGCAAGCGGTTGAACAAAATCAGCAGGGCGAGGCGGTGCGGCTGGAGGGCGACTCTCCCCCGCGCCCGGCGCACCTGACCACCGAAACCCTGGCCAGTATTCCTTGCCCGCTGCTGCACGCCATTGACGATTGCTGGCAGTGGGCCAGTGGGGGGCAGTTTGGGTTTTCGGCCCAGCTGCGCATTTACAACGAGGTGCTGGCCGCTGGCGACTTTGACCCGACCTTAAACAACTGGGCGACGCCCCATCCCTTTTTTGAGGAGGTGGGCTGGTTGATGCTGTTTCCCCTCAGGCCGGTGGGTTTTTTGCGGTTTTACCACTGGCTAGAGTTTGATTTGGAAGCCCCGGAGGGTCACCTGCCGGCGCTGTGGTACTGGCAGGTGCCGGGTCTGGCCTCGCTGCGCATGGGGGGCTTTTTGACCGGGCAGGGGGCGGGCTTTGGCGACCTGGCCCGGCTCGATGCCATGATGCTGAGGTTTACCCGCTGCTACTAGGGGGCCGGTTGCTCGGGAGAAGCAGGGGGCGGGCTCTCCTCGGCGGCGGCCGCTGGGGGCTCGGCGGCCTGGGGCCAGGGAATGCGCGGGTCGATGGCCAGCAGGCGGGCCATTTCGCGCGCGCCGTAGCGGTTGATGTGGCTGGGGTCGGCAAACAGGTGTGACTGCCAGCGCCAGTCTTCTAGCCGGTCGACCAGGGTGAAGGCTCCGGCCTCGGCCTGGTCCTGCAAAAATTGCTGAAACTGTCGCTCATAGCCCAGGCGCACGCCATCTAGGTAGTCGTTGCTGAGGGGCAGGTTGACAAACACCAGGGGAATATTTTGGCTGTCGAGAAACTGGGTGACCGCCGCCAGGGACACCCGCTGCACCCCCTCTAGCCGGAAGGGGCGGTAGGCGTCGTCGTAGAGCCCGCGCACGCGGGGAAAGCTGCGGTAGTAGGCTGCCGGATTGAACTGATCGTTGATGGCGAGGAAGCCCTGGGCGTTGATGGGGGTGAGGGGCACAGCACCGTGGTCACCCTTGGGGATACTCGCCGAGTCGGGCACGGGCTCTGGTTCGGGTTCGGGAGGGGAGGGGGGTGCGATCGCACCCCCTCCACCACCACCGTCCTCCCCTCCCTCATCTTCTACCGCCGGCTCAGCCGATGCGGGCAACAGGCTCAGGGTCGCCCCGTCGCCCACGGCGGCGTAGCCCGGCGAGGCCAGAATTTCGGCGAAGGTGCGGTCAAACCGGCCGCTATTGAAGGCGCGGGAGCCCTCGGCCCAGATCACCAGTCGGGGGCGCATTTCGGGGGCCAGCAGCTGGCGGAGAATAAAGCTGACCACCTGGGCGGTGGCGCCGTTGACGCTAAAGTTGTAGACCCGCAGGTCGGGGTAACCCTCCACCGCCAGGGCCTGCTGGAGCACCTGGGGGTCGATGCCCTGGAGGGCGCGGGAGCTGCCGACAATCAGTACATCGGGCGGGCCCAGGGTGGCCACATAGGCGCGATAGAGGCTGGCCTGTTCATCGAGCACATCGCTGCCCAGGGCCGGAAAGGCGCGGGCCAGGCCCTGCTGTTCGGCCTTTTGCTGGGCCAGGTAGAGATACTGCTGGTATTCGCGGGCTTTGCGCTGGCTCCACACCTGGCGGGGGTCGTCGGGGGCGATCTCGGCCAGCAGGGCCACCGAGCGGCCCCAGGCCCCGGCGACCTGGTGCCACTGGGTGGCGGTGGTGGCGGTTTGGGCTAGCTGGGTGGCCCGGTTGGCCTCGCCAATGGCCTGGTACCACGGGTCGGCGGGGGCGGGCCGAGCGACGACATTGACCCGCGGGGCGGCGGCGGTGGCGGCGGAGGTGGCGGCAGAAGTAGCGGCAGAGGTAGCCGAGGGCCCGGAGCGGCTAATGCAGCAGGTCAGCAGCACCCCCAGCACCATCGATGACGCCAGCCCAGGACGGAAATAGAGCGATGTGACCATGGCAATTGAGTGGAGCGATTGAGGCAGGCGGCCGGTGGCAGACCGGTAGCCGTACAGGGCCGGGATCTCCCGGCGTCAGCGGGGCCTGGCTCCAGTTTAGAAAATTGCGGCGGCGGCGTATTGGGGCTGGTCTCGTTCTTAACCATTGGCCCCGCTACCGTGACGCGGCAATGGCCATTGACCATCGGGGTGAGAACATCCCAAAACCTTTGGAAACCTGGGGAACCTTTGCACCTTCAAACGTTTTTAGGGAAAATATCTCAATCTACCCCCTATTTGCCGCTTTGCCATGGCTGCCCCCGTTGAACGCCTGCTCAAACCCCACATTCAAGATCTCGGTGGCTTTCAGGCCCGGCGTCTGCTGCCCCACGAGCACCAGATGATGGTGGGGCCGTTTATTTTCTTTGACCATCTGGGCCCGGCCCAGTTTGCCCCCGGCCAGGGGGTCGATGTGCGGCCCCACCCCCACATCAACCTGGCGACGGTGACCTACCTGTTTGAGGGGGTGCTGCGCCACCGCGACAGCCTCGGCACCGTGCAGGATATCTACCCGGGCGCGGTGAACTGGATGACGGCGGGTCGGGGCATTACCCATTCGGAGCGCAGCCCTGAGTTGACGCGCCAGGGGGAGGCGCGGCTCCACGGCATTCAAACCTGGGTGGCCTTGCCCGCCGAGCAGGAGGAGGTGGCCCCTGGGTTTAGGCACCACCCCGAGGGCAGCCTGCCCCGCTGGCAGGCCGATGGGGCCACCCTCACCCTGATCGCCGGGGAGGCCTTTGGCTACCGTTCGCCGGTGGAAACCCTGTCGCCGATGATTTATTTAGATGTGCAGTGGGAGGCGGGCGGCCAGGTAACCCTCCCGGCCAGCTACAGCGAGCGGGCGGTCTACAGCGTCACCGAGGGACTTGCGATCGCAGCCACCCCCCTGCCCCAGCACCGCCTGGCCCTGCTCACCGCTGGCAGCACTCCCACCATCACCGCCGAGGGGCCGGGGCGCTGCGTGATCATCGGCGGCGAGCCGGTGGGGCCACGGGTCAAATGGTGGAACTTTGTCTCCAGCCGCCCGGAGCGCATTGAGCAGGCCAAAGCCGCCTGGCAGGCGGGCCAATTTCCCGCCGTGCCCGACGAAACCGAGTTTATTCCCCTGCCCCAGGGCCTGTAGGGATAGCGGGTCTTTAGGGATAGCGGGTCTTTAGGGATAGGTCGCCAGGTATAGATCGCCCATGGGGGTCGCCAGTGGGGAGGATGTTCATTTTTCAGCCTCTCTGCAATAGTGGGGGGGCTCCCCGCGTTTGAGAGGTCACCGGTGGTACCCCTAAAGGATTACAACCCAGGTCAGCGCACCCCCTACGTCACCTACGGGCTGATCGTACTCAACATCGCCCTCTTTATCTACGAGCTCAGCCTGCCCACCTACGGTCTCACCGACTTTTTCCACGGCTGGGCCCTGGTGCCCGAAGAATTTTCCACCAGCCTGACCACCGGGGTGTCCGCCCTCAACGCCGAAGAATGGCTGACCATCGTAACCAGCCAGTTTTTGCACGGCGGCTTTTTGCACCTGGCGGGCAATATGCTCTACCTGTGGATCTTCGGCAACAACGTTGAAGACCAGATGGGGCATACCCGGTTTTTGCTGTTTTACCTGCTCTGCGGCGTCCTGGCCAACCTGGCCCAGTGGTTTTTTGCCATGGGATCTGAGGTGCCATCGCTGGGGGCCAGCGGTGCGATCGCAGGGGTGATGGGTGCCTATATCTTTCGCTTCCCCGAGGTGCGCATTCTCACCCTGGTGCCCCTCGGCCCCATCCCGCTGCCCCTCAAAATTCCCGCTCTTTTTTACCTGGGCATTTGGTTTGTGCAGCAGGCCTTCTACGGGTTTGCCAGCCTCGGTGCCCCCGCCACCATCGGCATGGAAGGCGGCGGCATCGCCTACTGGGCCCACGCCGGCGGCTTCGCCATCGGTGCCCTGTTCGGCCCCCTGTTTGGCCTGTTTAGCCAGCCCGACCCCCTAGCCACCGCCGAGCAACCCAACCCCGAGTAAAACCCAAAACTTCCCACTCCCCCAACTCCCCTACCCCCCACCCACCCCACTCCCCAACTCCCCTACCCCCCCAACTCCCCCACTCCCCTACTCCCAAAACCCCACCATCCCCCCCTGGGGCCAGCCCATGCAGCAGATCGCGTAGATTCAGAGGCCCCCGGCGACCTCGACAGAGCCCATCGACGGCAAAAAATCATAGCCCGGCCCCCAGCAACAGCGGAGCGCCACCCCGGCGGGTTAGCCCCAGATCTGTTCCCAACAAACGCAGAAACCAACAAAAATTCAAGCTCAGGGCGGCCCAGCGCCCGGTCACCCGGCAGCGCTTGTCAGGGGCCGGGGAAATTGTTACATTACTTAACAAGAGCAAATTGTTAAGTAATGTGTCGAAATATTTCGAACATT
>DATIVG010000204.1:0-7536 GCA_035466075.1 Nodosilinea sp.
CAAGTCGCCCAGCAGGTACTTGGCCTTATCCATAGAACGCACCAGGACTTTGACCCGGTAGCCTTGATTGACCAGTTCGCGCACCAGGTTGCTGCCCAGCAGCCCAGTGCCGCCGGTAACAAATGCTTGCATGGCAAAAATTCCTTAATTTTTTAGCGGAGAGGCGGTTACGGCAGGGCCGGGAAGCGGGAAGCGGGGAAGTAGTGATCCGTCAAGCCTAAATTGGTAGGTTGGGTGGCGCGATCGCAGACCCCAACAAAACTAGCTCTGGCGTTGGGTGACCCTTCGTTTCCCCCAACCTACGAGCACTACGAGAGCCCTAATTTCTACTGTTAATGCTGAACTAGGGAGCAGGGACCGAGACACTGACAGCCTGGCCGGGTACTACCCGGTGGGTGCCCGCGGCAATCACGCGATCGCCCTCCTGCACCAGGCCCTGCACCAGCACCCGGTCGCCCTCGGTATGCACTATTTCCACTGGCTGGCGGGTCACCGTTGCCTGGGCAGACCCAGGGTCAGGGGCATTCTCCCCAGATGCCGCCACGTACACCGACCACAGCCCCTGCTCGCCCTGCACCAGGGCGGTGGCGGGCAGCCAAAACCCGGCGGTGGGCTGGGTGTCTTGCAGCACCAGGCGGGCGGTTTGGCCCAGGGTCAACTCTTCGAGAGTATCGAGCATGAGCACGGCGGTGACGGTGCGGCTGGTGGACTCCAGCTCGGGCAGCAGGGCGGTGACGGTGGCCGCAAACCTGCGCCCGCCCACCTCCACGCTCTGGGCACTGCCCAGGGATAGGCCGCCCGCCACCTCAGCCGGTACCCCAATGCGGGCCTCGGTGGCTCCGCCTTCGGTGAGCTGTAGAACGGTCTGGCCGCCGCTGACCACCACCCCCTCGTCAAGGCTGCGATCGCTAATCCGTCCGGCAAAGGGAGCGGTGATGACGGCCTTCGACAGATCGACATCAATGGCCGCGATGCTGGCGTCGAGCTGGCGAACCCTGGCGTTTTGGACGGCGATCTGCTCGGGGCGAGTGCCCGCCAACAGCTCGTCGAGCTCGCTCTGGGCCTGGGCCATGCGGTTTTCCAGCGCCCCGGCACCAAAGGTTTGCTGGTCGAGCTCCTCGCGGGAGATAGCGCCGCGCTCGTAGAGGTCTACCCGGCGGTCGCGCTGGGTGTTGGCCAGGGCCACCTGCTGCTCCAGGTCGGCCACCGCCGCCGCCGCCGCCGCGATCGACTGCTGGCGGGGGCCATTCTGCAGTTCGTTGAGGGTGGCCAGGGCTTCGTCGCGCCGGGCCGCTAGCTGCTGGCGCTGGGCCGCCAGGCTGCGGGTGTCGAGGCGGGCCAGGGGCTGCCCGGCGGCGACCCGATCGCCCTCCTGCACCAGCAGCGCCACCACGGTGCCCCCCTGCTCAAACCCCAGGACGCTGCGGCGCTGGGGCACCAGCTCCCCGGTGTACTGCCGTTCTACGGTGTAAGCCTCGACCGGGGTGAGGGCCACCACCTCCACCGGCAGCGCCGCCGCCAGGGCCGGGGGCTCGGCGGGCGGGGCTAGCTGCCGCCACCCCACTGCGACCAGGGGCAGGGTGGCCAGGGGCACCAGCCACCAGCGGCGCAGGCGCAGCCGCCAGCGGCGGGGCTTGTTGTCGCCGCTGGCGGTGGCGGGCTCGGCGGGCAGGGTGCTGGTCGATAGAAAATCGGCCCCAGCGGGAGCGTCGGACATGACGGCACCTTTGGTAATGGAGAGAGGACGAAAACTCAGAACCGGGATATTGGAACCAAACCGCGCTGGGGCAGAAGGGCCGCTGCAGCCTGATCCAATATGGGCATTCGAGCCGGGATACTCAACCTGTGGGTATTCAACAAAGTGATATTCAAATTGTTGGATACCTTGCCCAAAGGGTATACTCAAATAGTTGAGTATGTCAACCGCCCTGCACCGATCCTTCTTCTATGGCCCTGTCCCACACCATTTTGGCGGTACTGTCGCAGCAGCCCTACAGCGGCTACGACATCAGCAAACGCTTTGAGGAAAGCGTCAGCTGCTACTGGCAGGCCAGCCAGCAGCAGATCTACCGCGAGCTGGGCAAGATGGAGCAGCAGGGCTGGGTGGTCTACGAAACCGTGCCCCAGGCGGGCAAGCCCGACAAAAAAATCTACAGCATTACCCCGGCGGGCCAGGCGGAGCTCACCCGCTGGTACGCTGAGCCCACCGAGCCCACCCCCATTCGCGAAGATCTGCTGGTCAAGGTGCTGGCCACCCCCTACGTGGCCGAAGATCAGCTGGTGCGGGAGCTGCACCGCCGCCGTCAGCTGCACAGCGAAAAGCTGGCCGACTACCAGGCCAAGGCGGAGATGTATGGTGCGATCGCACATCCCCCCCGCATCGAGCAGTTTCGCTACCTCACCCTGCGCCGGGGCATGCGCTACGAGCAGGACTGGATCGACTGGTGCGACGAAGTGCTCAATTTTTTAAAGACCGATGCAGAGGCCGATCGCCTCTAGCTGCCCTGGCCAACCCCACTGGCCGATTACACTGGCCGCTCACACTGGCCGACCGCGCTACTCAGGACTGCCCTGGGGCCGCAGCATCTCAATGTGGAGGGCGGGCATGAGGCGCTTGAGGTTTTTCAGCGAGCGGGTTTGCCAGAGCACCGCCTCTGACCCCCGAAAATTGAGCTGAATGGTGCCCAGATCGCGCACCTTGACCACAAACATGGAGAGCATGCTGATGCCCGAGCTATTTAAAAACTCCAGCTGGTGCAGGTCAACGGTGCAGCGGTCGTTCTCGGTGGCGGCCATCAGCAAGTCCATCACCGGCTGGTAGGCATCCATGCCGTCGAGGCGCAAAAACCCCTCTAGAAACACCGTGGCGGTTTCCGGTTGGTAGTAGATGCGGTAGTCTTCAGTTTCAATCATCATGGGCAGGAACGGAATCGCCAAAGCAGGTTAGATACTGACGGCTTCACCCCCAACGGTAACCACTACATCAGAGGAGGGGCCTAGAGATCAGCCTTAAGGCTGAGATAGGCTTGAACATCTACCTGAATCAGATTTTCAGGGTGGGCGCTAGGCTGAAAGCCCCAGCCAAATTCCACTCCATAGTCACACATCATCGTCAAAAAACCCATGTGGGATTCCCCCTGGCCAGTGGCGGTTTTTTCGAGTTGCTCGGCAAAGAGATCGTCTAAATCGTCGGCATCGAGAATACTTTGAATAAACGCCTCAAACTGTGTCGCCGCTAATTCTTTGGCCAGATTGAGCGACTGAAAAACAATGTAGTCCTCGTACAAAAAGAGGGAAATACTGATGGGATCCTGGGATAGCTCGGTGTGGTACTTGATCGCGTTTTCGAGCAGTTCGTTGGCGATGTAGCTGATGGCGGCCTTGACGGTGTCGCGCTGCATGAGATCGTCGCCCGGCTGCTTGGGGTTGCCCGGAAAGAAAGTGGCAAAGTAGTCGCCCAAAAAATCGGCGGACAGGCCGTAGTTGCGCCAGCGCTGCTGGCGGGCCGAGGCCGAGGGCGAAAAGCAAATCGTCAGGTATTCTTTGCTGTGCTCTAGGCAGTCGGCAAAGCGGCCAAATTGGCGGTTGTGCAGAGAGGTCGTCATAGCATCTAGGGGGGAAAAGGCGGCGCTGGCAAGGCAGCACAGCCAGGGCTAGAGATCGGCGGCTGGGGGGGCAGCGGCTGTGGAAGCAGCGGCTTAGAGAGGAGCGGCAAAGATCTGGTTTTTGCCCAGGCGCTTGGCCTGGTAGAGCTGCTCGTCGGCCCGCTGCACCAGGTCGGTGGCGCTGCGGTGGAGCTGGGGAACGGTGGCGGCCACCCCAATGCTGACCGTGACCACCGGCGCAACGGTCGAGTTTTGGTTGGGGATGCGCAAACCTAAGACTTCCCGCTGCAGGCGCTGGGCCACCACCTGGGCCTCGGCCAGAGTAGTGCGGGGCAAGATTACCACAAACTCTTCGCCCCCGTAGCGGGCCACCAGGTCCTTGGCGTGGTGCAGGCACTGGCGCAGCACGGTGGCCACCTGCACCAGGCAGTGGTCACCGGCCAGGTGGCCGTAGGTGTCGTTGTAGATCTTAAAGGCGTCGATGTCGCACAAAATCACCGCTAGGGGGCTGTTTTCCTGGGCCATGTCGAGCCACTGCTGGGCCAGGTATTCGTCGAAGCGGCGGCGGTTGGGAATTTGGGTGAGCCCGTCGATGTCGGCCCGCACCATGGCGGCGCAAAACTTCTGGTGCCACTGGGTGTCGAGGGTATCGCCGTGCTCCATGATGGTGTGCATGATGATCTCCAGGTCGGCCTTTTGGCGGGAGATGATGTCGATCAGGGTTTTGAGGGTAGATTCGGCCCGCAGGCGCTCGACCATTTCGGCCTTGAGGCGCAGGTTGGTGCTGTGCAAATCGGCCTCGATCAG
The DNA here is from genome assembly GCA_035466075.1 of Nodosilinea sp. Taxonomy (GTDB): domain Bacteria; phylum Cyanobacteriota; class Cyanobacteriia; order Phormidesmidales; family Phormidesmidaceae; genus Nodosilinea. The sequence goes on from DATIVG010000204.1 coordinate 4,413, forward strand.
GTCGCCGTGCTCGGCGGTGGTCGATAGGGCGATGCGCAGGTCGGTGTTTTCCTGGCGCAGCCGCTGGTTTTCCTGGCGCAGCTGGGCTAGTTCGGTGAGCAGGTCGGCGGGGTCGGGGAATTCGGGGTCGAGGGAGCGGGTCATTGGCCGGGGTTGAGGGGGAGAGGGAGTGGGGTGGGGGAGGGGGGTGAGTAGGGGAGTTTTGAGTTTTGAGTTTTGAGTTTTGAATTGGAGGGGGGGCTAGGTGCGGCGTTTGAGCACCAGCAGGGTCATGTCATCGTAGATGGTGTGATGGCGGATGTGCGATCGCACGTCCGCCATCACCGCCGCCTGCACCGCCTCGGCACCGTCGCCCCAGGCGCGCTGCACCACCGCGATCAGCCGCTCCAGGCCGTAGAGCTCTCGCTCGCTATTTTCAGCTTCGGTAATGCCGTCGGTATAGAGTACCACCCCGTCCCCCACCGCCAGATCCAGGCGGTGCTGGGCCACAAAGGGGGCAATATTGGCCACCAGCCCCACCGGATAGCCCAGATCGACCGTGTCGATGCGCTCGACGGTGCCGTCGGCCCGCACCACCAGCACCTCCTCATGCTGGCCGCTGAGGGTGAGGGTGCCCCTGTGGTAGTCGAGCAGCACCAGCGACAGGTGGCGGTGGGAGCCCATGCGCAGCCGGTTTTGGTAGATCACCGCGTTGATCGCCTGCAACGCCTGGGCCGCGCTGAGTTCCCCCGCCGCCAGCCCCAGGCTCTGGAGGGTGCGCACGGCGGTCTGGGCCATAATCATCAGCACGCCGCTCTCCAGCCCGTGGCCCGTCACATCGCCCAGGGCCAGGGTGACCCGGCGCTGGTCGTCCTGCAGGGCGTCGTAGTAGTCGCCCCCCACCTCGGCGGCGGCCTCCATCACCCCGGCCACCTCCAGATCCACAATGGCCGCCAGCTCCTCGGCATGGGGCAACACCATGCGCTGGAGCTGGCGCGCCACCGAGAGCTCGGCGCTCATGCGGGAGTTGTCGGCCTGGAGACTGGAGTTGAGGCTGAGAATCTCGGCGTGGGCCGCCTGCAGGGCCGCCTCGGCCTGCTGCCGCTGGTCAACCTCCACGCGCAGCTGGGCCAGGGCCTGCTCCAGCTGCCGCGACCGCTGCTCCAGCTCCCAGCTCGACTGCATACACCAGGAGACCTCCCCCAGCATGTCGATCACCACCTCGGCGGCGGCAAAGGACTGATCTTCCATCCCCAGCCAGGGCAGCGGGCGCAGCGGGCCAGGGCTGGAGTAGACAATGCGGCACTGGCCATCGGCCTGCACCTGCCCCACATGGCAGCGCTTTTGCAGGTGGTGGTTGGGCTCGCAGCAGACGGTGCCGCCGGGGGCCTCCCAGCGCTGGTGGTAGGCGGCCTGGCGCACCGCGGCGGTGGCGGTGGTCTGGGCGGCGGTGACCGCGGCCCGCCACAGGTAGACCTGGGTATAGGCCGCCTCGATAGAGTCACTGGTCACCCGATTAGCCCCGTAGCGCTGCTGAAATCGCCCCACAAACGCGCGGTTGGCGGGGCTGTCGAGGCTTTGAAAATAGCTCCAGCAGGCGTAGTGCCCCGCCGCCGCCGCGCCAATCGCCTGTAGCTCCGGCTCCCCAATGCTGACCGTGAGAATGGGCGTCTGCTCCGGCGTCAGGCCCTGGGCCAGGCACTGGGTGTAGAACGGGCGGTTGCTCACCCCGTTGAGGGTGTTGAAGACGGCATCGGGCTGGCTGGCCAAAATCTGGGCTGCGATCGCACCCAGCTCAGTCTCCCCCAGGGGCACATACACCTCGCCCACCACCTCCCCCTGGCGGTGCTTCAGCTGCCCCCGCAGCACCTTGTTCGTCACCCGTGGAAACAGGTGGTCAGAGCCCACCAAAAAAATCCGCCGCCGCCCCTGGGCCAGCAGCCAGTCCAGGGCGGGCTCCACCTGCTGGTTCAGACAGGACCCGGTATAAAACACCCAGGGCGACTGCTCCAGCCCCTCGTAGTGCACGGGGTACCACAGCAGCCGGTCGTGGGCCTCCAGCACCGGCAGCACCGCCTTGCGGCTCATCGACGTCCAGCAGCCAAACACCGTCGCCACCGGGTCTGGGGTCATCAGCCCCGCCGCCGCCGCCGCAAAGGCGCTGGGCTCCGAAGCCCCATCGGCCACCACCGGCTCTAGCCGACGGCCCAACACCCCCCCGGCCCGATTGATTTCATCGATGGCCATCCGGGCCGCCTCCACCAGCGGGGCCTCACTGGCGGCCATAGCCCCGGTCAACGAATGCAAAATGCCTACCCGAATCGAGTCAGTGGAAGGTAAATGGGCCATGAACTCGCTCGGCGTTGAAATCCCTGAGGGCCTCTGGCAGGCCAAATCACCCGTGATCGGTAGCTACATGCCCCTTAGCATGCCCAGATGACGGCAAAAACTGGTGCCGCTTCGCAATAGTTATAGCCGCTGTGGGACACCACCGCCGGTAGCCGCTTCCCATCTCGCCCTTTCACCGCCGCCCTTTGCCGCATCCTGCTTCAAATACCATAGAGAAAACCTACCGCGCCGCCCCCATGCCCCACCCCACCCCCAGCTCCCCCACCGGGCTGATGCTGTTTACCCGCTACCCCGAGCCGGGGCGCACCAAAACCCGCCTCATTCCCCACCTGGGGCCCGAGGGCGCGGCCTCCCTCCAGCGGCGCATGACGGAGCACGTGCTGGCCCAGGTCACCGCCGCTGCCCAGCAGCTACCCCTGGCGGTGGAGGTCCACTTTGCCGGCGGCACCCCGGCCCAAATGCAGCAGTGGCTGGGGCCAGGGCCCACCTACTATCCCCCGGCCGCGGGCGCCCTCGGCGACCGCCTGGTGGCCGCCTTTAGCCACAGCTTTGAGCAGGGCCGCCCCAGCGCTATCGCCATTGGCAGCGACTGCCCCGCCCTGGGCAGCGACCACCTGGCCGCCACCCTGGCCGCCCTACAGCGGGTCGATGTGGTACTCGGCCCCGCCACCGACGGCGGCTACTACCTGATTGGCCTGCGCCAGCCCCAGCCTGCCCTATTCCAAGGCATTGCCTGGGGCACCGGCGCGGTACTTGCACAAACCCTTGCCCTCGCCGCCGCCCAGGGGCTCAGCGT
>DATIVG010000205.1:0-4034 GCA_035466075.1 Nodosilinea sp.
GGGATGACAGAGTAGAGGGGTTGAAGGGCTTGCCGATCGCCCCAGAAAACCCCATCTGCCGAAACTCGCTGAGGGTAAACCAGTCGGCCCGAGCGCTAATCAGCAGGATGGGTACGGCCTGACACACTGAATATTGCTTGAGCTGCTCAATGAGAATCAGCGCATCGCTTTCAGGGGTAGATGCATCCATCAAAATGACGTCTGGGCGGTTTTTTTCACACAGCTTCATGCCCTCTTGAATTGACTCCGACAGGGTCACCTCCCAGCCGCCAAGCTCTCTCAGGCAGCCGCCTAGCACATCTCGGAGGCTGGCCTCGTATTCAATGAGAAGGAGCGATCGGCTGGGCATTATGACGCCCTCTAAATCCTGGTGAAGGAAGGCCCCAGGTCCAGAGTGAACGGCCATTCTGGACAGGTAGCGACAGCCCTGGCAATTGAAACATTAAGAAATCCTAGACATGTTCAACTATTTGAACACCCCCAGAGGAAATGTCTCGATCGGACGGGCCATAGCTGTGGGCTATGTGAGATGACATGGGCTCACACTAGAGGAACAGTCTAGGAAAGTAATAGGAAAATTTTGTGGCCCTGTTTTCTGCCACAAAATGACGCGGCGGCGCTTGTTTTTGACCCAGATGGAGCGACCTAGGTGGGCCAGTTTAGTAGGGTGGAAATCTGCTGGGCCAGGGCGAGGGGATTGAAGGGTTTGGTGATCACCCCGGCGACGTTGAGGTCTGTGAAGCAGGCGCGATCGCGGGCCAGCACCTTAGAGGTGAGCACAATGACCGGAATGGCCTCGGTGGCGGGGTGGCTGCGCAGATGGTGGTACAGCTCAAAGCCATCCATGTCGGGCATGGAGATATCGAGCAAGATCGCGTCGATGGCCTGCTCCTGGGCCAGGGGCAGGGCCTCGCGCCCCGACCGGGCCGCCAAGGTTTGCCAGCCGCCGATTTCTTCGAGGGCCGCCTGCACGATGGTGCGAATGTCGTCTTCGTCATCCACGATTAAGATTTGCCGGGGGGAGCGGCCCTGGGGCGAGCCCGGCCAGGGAAGTTCAGCCACGATTTTCCTCCTGAACTAGGGTTTGGGGGCGGAGGGGCAGGGCGACAAAAAAGGTGCTGCCCTGACCCACCTGACTGGTCGCCCAAATGCGGCCCCGGTGCTGCTGCACAATGCGCTTGCAGATCGCCAGCCCCAGCCCGGTGCCGCCACGCTGGCGCGAGTCGGAGGCATCGACCTGCTGAAACTGCTCGAAGATCACCTCCAGCTTGTCGGCGGGAATGCCGCGACCGTGGTCTTTGACGCTGAAGAGGAGGTGGGGGTGGGGGGGTGATGGGGTGAGGAGGTGAGGGGGTGATGGGGAAGGTGAGGAAGCACACTGACCTGTTGTTGCCCTATCTCCCCCATCTTCCCTATCTCCCCCATCTTCCCTATCTCCCCCATCCTCTCTATCTCCCCCATCCTCTCTATCTCCATCACTCCCCCACTCCATCACTCCCCCACTCATCCACACTTCCGCCACTCCCCCACTCCTCCACATCTCCGCTTTCAGCCAAATCGTCCCGCCGGAGGCCGAAAACTTGATGGCGTTGCTGAGCAGGTTGGTGAGCACCTGAATAATGCCGTCGGGGGCGGCCCAGAGGGCGGTGGCCAGGGGGGTGAGGGCAATGGTGATGCCCGATTGGTCGGCCAGGGGCTGGACGCTGTCGATGGCCTGGTACATCAGGTGGGCCACCTGGCATTGCTCTTTTTCGAGCTGCACTCTGCCCGACTCCAGGCGCTCAAAGCTGAGAATATCGTCAACCAGGCGCACCAGGCGATCGCTGTTTTTGATGGCGATGTCGAGCATGTGGCGGGCCTGGTCGGGGCGGCTGGCGTAGACCTCGGCTCCCAGCAGGGCCAGGGCCCCCTGGATGGCGGTGATCGGGGTGCGCAGCTCGTGGCTGACCACGGAGATAAATTCGTCTTTCATGCGGTCAATGGCGATGCGATCGCGGATGTCTTGCACATGGCCGACGGAGTACAGGGGCTGCCCGGCGGCGTCGTAGATGGGGGCGGCGTTGACAATGACGGGAATCGGGTCTCCCTGCCTGGTGAGGTAGCGTTTTTTCATCTGGTAGGCGCGGGTTTCGCCGCCCATCATGCGCTGAAATCCGGCCCAGTCATCGGCCCAGTCGTCGGGGTGGGTGATGTCTTGGAACGACAGGGTGAGCAGCTCGGCTTCGCTGTAGCCCAGCAGGTTGCAGTAGTAGGGGTTGGCCAGCATAAACTGGCCCGTGGCCGACACCAGCGAAATGCCGTAGGGGGCGTCGTCGAAGGCGCTGCGAAAGCGGGCCTCGCTCTGGCGCAGGGCCACCTCGGTGCGCTGGCGCTCGGCCTCGCTGCACCGGCGCGCGGTGATATTTTCGACGGTGCCGACAATGCGCACCACGGTGCCGGCCCCGTCGCACAGCGGAAAGGCCTTGGAGCGCAGCCAGCGCAGCTCGCCGCTGGGGGCAATGTAGCGGTATTCCTGGTCGAAGGGTTCGCCCTGGCGCTCCTGCTTTAGGGCCGCCAAGATGCGATCGCAGTCCTCCGGGTGAATGCGCGAGAGCCACTGATCCATGCTGTCGGTGCCGCCCTCGGGCGTCAGGCCCAGCACTGTCCAGTAGGCGGGGTTGACGTAGGCGTAGTAGTCAATCGCCACATCGTAGACAAAAAAGCCCTCCTCCACGGTTTCGGCCAGCTGGCGAAACCGGGTTTCGCTCTCCTGCAGGGCCAGCTGGGCCGCCTTGAGGTCGGTGATGTTGCGCAGGGCGACAATCAGGCAGTCTTGCCCCTCCAGGCTCTGCACCTCCGCCGAGAGCAGCACCGTTTTGACCCCCGCCTTTGTGGTGGGCTGCACCTCAACGTTTTGAATGCGGCCCGCTTGCAGCAGCTGCTGGCGGCAGTGGTGGCGCTGCTCCAGGTCGTGCCACAGGCCCAGCTCCAGGGTGGTGTGCCCCACCATTTCGGCTTCGGCGTAGCCAAAAAACGCCAGCAGGCTGTGGTTGACCGCCAAAATTCGGCCCTCGGCCAGGGTGGTGATCGCCATCGGGTCGGGGCTGGTGCGAAACACGGTGGTAAATTTGGCTTCCGACTCGGCCAGGGCGGTTTGGATGTGCTGAAACGACCGCTGGAGCTGGTCGGCCATCTGGTTGAAGGCGGTGGCCAGGTCGTTAAACTCGCTAATGGTGCTGTCGGTGGGCAGGCGCTGGGCCAGGTTGCCCTCGGCCAGCTGGCGGCTGGCCCGGCTAAACTGCCCCAGGCGGGCCAGCAGCAGCTGGGTGATCACCAGGCCCAGGGCCACGGCGCCCCCCAGGGTCAGCAGCGACAGGCCCAGGGTTTGCCGCCGGTGGGTTTGCATGTCGCCCAGCAGGTAGGCCTCGGGCAGCACCGTCACCACCCGCCAATTGAGCCCGCCAGGGCCCTGAAAGGGGGTGATCTGCACCAGCTGGGTGGCCCCGGCGTGGCGAATTTTGAGGGTTTGGGGGGTGTTTGGCGGCGGGGTGCGATCGCGCATTGCCTCCCCTACTGCACGGGTCAGCGGGTTGGGGCTCTGTGCAAGGGTGAAGCGCTGGGGTTGCAGGGCTGGAGCCCCCGGCCGATCGGACGGCTGCGGGGCAGAGGTCGCCACCAGGGCCCCGCCCCCATCGACAATCAGCACCTGCCCGGCCCCAGCCAGCGACAGGCCCCGCAAAAACTCCTCCAGGGAGTCGAGCCGCAGCTGCACCGCAAACACCCCCACCAGCGCCTCGGTGGCCGGGTCGTAGACCGGCTGGGCGGCCTCCAGGGTGGGCGGCCCCCCCGGCCCAGCCGCAAAGATTGGGCTCCACACCGGCCCCCTGGCCGCCAGGGCCCGCTGGTACCGGCTCGCCGGGTCTCCACCGGGCCCTGGCGGCGCGGGTACCAGGGCCTGCCGCTGGCCGTCGTCGCCCAGGCGGTAGACGGTGCGGCGCTCAGGCTGGGGCGGGTCGGCCACCACCAGGTGCAGCTCCGGCCGCCGCTCGACCTGG
>DATIVG010000206.1:0-5856 GCA_035466075.1 Nodosilinea sp.
GGGTCGCCCATGCTGGCGGCCTCGGCGGCCAGGGCCATGCGGTTGAGCGGGCGCACCACGTAGCGCTTGAGCCAGAGGTTGACCAGCACAATGGCCAGGGAAAAGGCGATTACAAAAATGCCGAGAATGAGCACCAGCGACTGCCGGGCGCTTTTGAGCACCTTGGCGGCGGGTACGGAGATCACCTGGGCCCCGATGATTTCGTCGAGCTGCCAGCCAAAGCCGTTGGCGGCCCCGTAGCGCTCGATCATGCTGGCGGGGGCGGCGGCGGGGGTGCTGTGGCATTCGAGACAGCTGGCTTTGGTGATTTTGATCGGGCGGGCGATGTAGTAGAGATCGCCCGCTGGGGTCTGCCGAAAGCCGCTGGTTTGGGGGGCTGAGTTTTGCTGTCTAAATTGCTCGACGATTTGGGCTTCAAACCCGTCGGCTTTGTCTCTCAGGTTGGTGGGGTTGAGGGTGGCTTCTTTGTAAAAAAAGTCGGCGTAGATGGGGTTGCCGCGAAAGGTTTCAAACACTTCTCGGGCCGAGTAGGCGGGGACGGTTTCGGGCAAAAACTCGGTGTTGAGGCGATCGACTAGCTCGGGGTTGACCTGGTTGGTGGTGTAGTCTCGCACGGAGTTCATGGTTTCCATCAACATCAGGGCGTTGGTGGTGAGCTGCGCCTGGGCGCTGCGGTTTAAGACCGAGGAGAGGGCAATGCTGCTGGCGATGATGCCGCCGAGAAAGACCAGCAGCAGGAGCAGGGTAAATTTTTGGCCGAGTTGCAGGTTGTTGAGCTTGAGCATGGCAGGGCGGTGGGGGATGGGGTTCCGTGATCAAATACACCCGTGCTGGACTGGCTTCCGGAGACCTGGCGGCGCTTGCAACGAAGAGCAATATTTCGAGAATTACTGGAGCTGGGCGAGTTTTTGGTTGGCGAACTTCAGCATCTCCTGGGCTTCGGGGTAGCTGGTGGTGCCGGGCTTGACTTTTTTGAGGTCGTTGACGATGTCTTGGATCAGGCTGGCGATTTGGTTGGCGGCCATGTCGTCTAGATTGGGGCGGCCCTGCATTTGAATGTTTTTTTGGATGGCGCTCTCCAGGGCCTGGGCGGAGGTGGTTTCGTTGGCGATGTTTTCTTGCACTACGTCGAGGTTGCGTTGGTACTGGGCGAGCTGCTGCTGGGCGGCGCTGTAGCCGAGGTCGTCGATGGGGATTTCGTTGAGACGTGCGATCGCAGTTTCCCAGAGGCCAGCAATGCTCTGCCACTTTTCGGCGCTGTGGGGTGGGTTTTGGCCCGCCACCGCTGCCTGGGCACCAAAGGCCTTGGCCACCTCGATCAGCGTGCCCGAGCGATTGCCCCCCGCCACACTGCCCGCCACCTGCTGGTAGTCGCGCTGGTAGGCCTGGAGCTTGGTGGCCGACTGCCGCCCCGCCAGGGTCTCGGGTGGAATCTCGCTCAGCCGATCCATGCCGCGCTGCCAGGTGGTGAGGGCGGTGGCCCGCTCAGCGGCGGACGGGGCGGTTTGAAACGCCTGCTGGGCGGCATCCACCGCTAGGGTGCCTTCTTCGAGCAGATATTGGGCGTTGCGCTCCTGAAACACCACGGCTTCCATGCGGCCAATTTCGGCGCGGGCGGTCTGAAACTCGTCGAAGGTAAAGCGCCAGTAGCAGCTCACAAAACGGCAGTAGGCGGTCGGGTAGTAGCCCAAAAACCAGACCGGCAGGCCGTCGAGGTGGGTCTGGGCCTGGGCGACTTTGGTTTCACCCAGCTCAATGTCGTTGGCGGAGGTGGCCTGGTTTACCAGCTGGTCGGCCTGCTCCACCAGCGACACCGCCTGGCGATAGTCGTGATCCATCTTGATGTAGCTGGGCAGCAGCACCAGCGGGGCCACCCGCGCCACCGGCCAGCGAATCATGGGGTAGGGCAGGTTGAGCAGCCAAATGCCACCGGCCAGACCGGCGACCGCCGCCACTGCCGAGCCAAAGCAACCAAGGGTACGAGCCACCATAAACCTGTCTCTTCACCAACAACAAAACAGCGATCCCCGCTCGGCGCGGGCTAGCTCTAGCATGCCCAGGCCCGGCCCGCAGGCGTGCAGGGAGAGCCGGGGCCGCACCGGTGCAATCAGGTTTTCGGGGGCGGCCCGGCCCGATCCGGATCGGGGGGCCGCGCAGGCGGGGGATGACCCCAGGAACGCCCGCATCTCTGCAGGGGCGTCTATATATTTCTCTCGGCCAGTAAAAATAAGTTTTTAGATATTAATGTGCGTTTTCTGTCAATAAATTGGGATACATTTTTGGCGGTAGTTTCTATGTTAGTGCTTGGCGGTTTGCTATTGATATCTTCAGGAAATCTGTTAAGGTGAACGTACATTTAAGGGAGCTTTTTTGCTGCTGAAATTTTGTTTGATGGCTGGGTAAAGCCTTTGGGTAAGTTTTGGGGCTGAGCTTTGCAGTTGTTTGACCGCACCCTGCGATCGCACCTCTGGGTCGGATGTTTCTCGATCTTTTGGGTGCCGTTGTCGGTTGCTCTGCTGGCGTGGCGTCATGGTTTGGAGCCATATTCTGGGCAATGTTTTGGGCCACAGGTTGGACTTGTTCATAGGTTTAGCTGGCTTCTGTGGATGGTCAGCTCATGTCTTAAATCAGGATTAAATAATTTTGAAGATATCTCTGCGGGCTGGGCCTGGTGAGCAGCAGGGGCAGGTTTTTGGGTTTGGTGAGCTGAGAAATTAGCCGTCTTGGCAATGGTTTGGCTGGCTGGTTGGCGATGGTTTATCCCTAGGGTTAGGATTTTTGAATGCCGATTGAGTATTTGAGCGATCAGGTGCTGGAGCAGGCTTGGCGGCGCTACGGCTCGCCGCTGTACCTGTACGACTTTGACTGTATGACTCGGCGGTTTGAGCAGCTGCAAAGCTGTCTGCCGCCCAACTTTCGGCTGCACTACGCCCTCAAGGCCAACGCCAATTTGTCGATCTGTCGGCACTTCTGCCGGTTGGGGGCGGCGGCGGAGGTGAGCTCCCTGGGCGAGCTGATTACGGCGCTGCGGGTGGGCTTTGCCCCGGCGGATATTGTGTTTACCGGCCCCGGCAAGAGCCCCCACGAGCTGGTGGCTGCCCTCGAAAAGGGCGTGGCCCTGGTGGTGGTGGAGTCGATCGATGAGGCGCGGCGGCTGGACGCCCTGGCGGCGGATCGGGGGGTGACCCAGGCGGTGCTGCTGCGGGTAAACCCGGCGTTTCGCACCGCCAACAGCTGCGAGGTGCGGGCCGATGGGGCCGCCTGCGACACCCTCAAACCCATTGCCATGAACGGTCAGGGGGCCAGCAAGTTTGGCGTCGATGAGGCGGCGATGGCGGCGACCCTGGCGGCGCTGCAAAGCCTGACCCACCTGGCATTCAAGGGCATCCATGTGTTTACCGAGAGCAATGTGCTCGACTACCGCCAGCTGCTGGCCGCCTGGGACAATACGGCTGCGATCGCAGATCGCCTGCGCGACGCGGGCCTGCCCGTCGCCATCCTCGACTTTGGCGGCGGCATTGGCATTGCCTACAACGCCATCGACGGCGAGTTTGACACCCAGAGCTTTGGCACCGCCCTGGCGGCGCAATTTGCCGCCGGGGCCGACCCCTACCACTGCATTCTCGAAATGGGCCGCTACCTGGTGGGCGAAGCCGGGTACTACCTGGCCGAAGTGCTGGATGTCAAAGTGTCTCAGGGCCAGCGGTTTGTGATTCTCCACGGCGGCATTCACAACCTGTACCGCACACCGGCCATGCAGCCCGCCAGCCACTACCTGCGGGTGCTGGGCAAACACAACTCCCCTACCCACCCAGCGGTGCTGGCCGGCCAGCTGCCCACCCCCGTCGATGTGATGGCGCGGGCGGTGCCGCTCCCCGCCGATATCGCCATCGGCGACGTGATTGCCATCCACAACTGCGGGGCCTACGGCTACAACCACTCGCTGACCAACTTTGCCCTGCACCCCTACCCCGCCGAGGCCGCCTACATCGGCGGCGAGCTGGTGACGATCCGCGATCGCGGCTCCTACGACGACTTTTTCATGCACCAAAAGCTAGTCGAAGCCTAAACCCACCGGCCTTTGCATGTCGCCCCTATCACCCCATCCCTGTACCCACCCCACTCTGACCCACAGGCTGTCTAGTGCTCTGTCAAACCTAAATGTGTCGGTGGGGTGGCGCGATAGCAGAACCCAACAAAACTGCCTCTGGCGTTGGGGTTTCTCCTCTGGAGACGCTGCGCGAACACTGCGTTTCACCCAACCTACGCGAACTGACTAGATAAACGTTCAAACCTTAGAACGCCTTAAAGGTTCGAACATTTGAGATTCCCCGAGTTTTCCCTTTCTTCTCTTACCCTATGCCCCCATCCCTCACCCTCGGCATTCGCCGCGAAAACGATCTCAAGTTTGAGGCCAGAACCCCCCTACTGCCCGCCCATGTGCGGCAATTGATCGAAACCTACCCCCAGGTGAAGGTGCTGGTGCAGCCCTCGCCGCTGCGGGCCTACCCCGAGGCCGACTACATCGCCGCCGGGGCCACCATTCAAGCAGACCTCACTGAGGCCGACATCATTCTCTGCATCAAAGAGGTCTACCCCGAGCAGCTGATCGACGGCAAAACCTACCTGGTGTTTGCCCATGTGATCAAAGGGCAGACGGGCAACATGCCGATTTTGCAGGAACTCTTAAACCGCCGCATCACCCTGGTGGACTACGAGAGCATTGTCGATGCGGATCAGCGGCGCAGGGTATTCTTTGGTCGCTCGGCGGGCCACGCGGGCATGGTTGAAACCCTGCGGGCCCTGGGCCAGCGGCTAGAGGCCCTGGGGCAGCCCTCGGTGTTTAGCCAGCTCAAGCCCATCTACGACTACCCCGACCTGGCGGCGGCCCTCGCCCACCTGGACGCGCTAGCGGCGGTGATCGCAGCGCACCCGGAGGCCACCGGCCTGGGCCAGTATCCGGCTGTGTTTGCGGTGGCGGGGCTGGGCAACGTGGGCCAGGGCGCGATCGACATTTTTGAGCACCTGCCCCATCGGGTGGTAGCCGCCGACGAGGTAGCCACCCTGGCCCAGTCTCGCCAGCCCGGCCTGTGGCTCTGCAAACTGGGCAAGGCCGACCTGCTGCGCACCGCCACCGGCGGCTTTGACGCGGCAGCCTACGCAGCCAACCCCCTCAGCCACCACAGCCGCTTGCCGGAGCTGCTGCCCCACCTGTCGGTGCTGCTCAACTGCGTGTTTTACGCGCCGCAGCTGCCCAAAATTTTGCCCCAGCCCGCCTTTCGCGAAGCCTGGCTGGACCGGCCCCAGCGCTTGCAGGTGGTGGGCGACCTGAGCTGCGACCCGCCCGACGGCAGCGTGGCCTGTAGCGTGACCGCGGGCGACCTGTACCACCCGGTCTTTGACTACGACCCCGCCACCGAGGTGGTTGTGAATGGGTTTGGAGCCAATACCGTCACCGTGATGGCGGTCGATAACCTCTGCGCCGGGCTGCCCGTCGATGCCTCCGTGGCCTTTAGCACCATGCTGCTGCCCTACCTGAAGGGGCTGATCGAAGCCGACTGGACCCACCCCAGCCATCGCTCAGCCCTACCCCAAGGGCTACCCGCCGACCTGGCGCGGGCGGTCGTCACCCACCAGGGCCAGCTCACCCAGCGCTTTGCCTATTTGGAAGCCCCCCTGCGGTCCCACGGCCAAACCCCCGCCCTCATTTAGCTTCCCCATCTCCCCCACCCTCCCCATCTCCCCCACCCTCCCCATCTCCCCCCTCCCCAATTCAAAACCCAAAATTCAAAACTCCCTCACTCCCCCACCCCCCTACTCCCCCCCCCTCCCCATGAAAACCCCCCGTTCTGCCCA
>DATIVG010000207.1:0-6813 GCA_035466075.1 Nodosilinea sp.
CTCAGCCAGCCCACCGAAGATCGGGTGAATTTGGCCCTGGTCACCCAGCTGGAACCCGCCACCCCAGCACCGGTAGAAGTCTAGCCCCCGCCTTCTCAACGGGGCGGATGCGACGACGGGGCGATCAATCTAGCCATAGCCACCTGGGTCAGAACATCCAAACACCCCGTAAACGTTCGAACTTTCAAACGTTTCAGCGGCAATGCCTCAGCCAGACTGACTACCGCTACAAACAGTGGCGGGAATAACTACCGTGATGGATTGCACTTATGACCGGTGATTTTTCTTGGGCCTGGCCCCCTGGACAGAGGTTGCTCAAGCGCCTAGGGCGTGCCCTGGCCAGTTTGGCCCTGGTGTCCGCGCTGGGGGGCCTGACTGCCTGCGGCAATGGGACGCTTCAGGCCAGTGCTGACTACCAAACCGTGGCCCCCAGCCCCGACGGCATTGGCAAGGTGTACCTGGGCCGAGAAATTGCCCAGACCATGGGCCACCAGGGGGCCGGGTGGCTCGATCGGCCCAGTCGGGTGCTGCAAGAGCGGCCCCAGGCTGCGATCGCAGCTCTCGAGCTCAGCCCCACCGACATCGTGGCCGACATTGGCGCTGGCACCGGCTACTTTGCCCGCCGCATTGCTCCCCTGGTGCCCCAGGGCAAGGTGCTGGCGGTGGATATTCAGCCCGAGATGCTGGCCATGCTGACCGCTGAGCTAGCGGCCAAGGGTATCGAAAACGTAGAGCCCATCTTGGGCCAGCCCGACGACCCCAACCTGCCCCCCGCCAGCCTTGACCTGGCCCTGCTGGTCGATGCCTACCACGAGTTTTCTCACCCCCGCGAGGTCATGGCCGGGGTGGTCGCCGCCCTCAAACCCGGCGGTCGGGTGGTGCTGGCCGAGTACAAAGCCGAAAACCCCATGGTTATGATCAAGCGGCTGCACAAGATGAGCACGGCCCAGGTGCGCCGCGAAATGGCCATCGTCGGTCTCGATTGGCTCAAGACCGACGACAGCCTGCCCGAGCAGCACCTGCTGTTTTTCCAAAAACCCGCCGAGACCTAACGCCATTTAGTCCAGCCCGAGCGGCACCCGTCCGGGGCGAGACTGCTGGCTGCGATCGTACCCCCCATCCCCAGCCGCCGCCCCCCGATTCAGCCTCGACCAGCCCGCCAACCTGCTCCCGTTCCAGCGGAAACTGTCTCCACCAAACCGCCCCTGCTCTCCTTACCCCGACCCAGTTTTCTCAACCGCCAAGAAAGCCCTTTCCCCACCGCCCCGGGGCAGCCGGTGTGAGACAATTAATTATTATTGACGATAGTGATCCAAGGACGTCGACCCATGCTGAAGCGGCTGGCCACAGTGCTTTTGATTGTTTTTGCTGTCACCCTCCAGGGCTGCGTGGGCAGCGGCGGTGGGCTTCAGGCCTACGCCGACCAGTATTCGGGCTACGAGTTTATGTACCCCACCGGCTGGGTCGAAGTGACCGTGCCCGGCGCTGCCGACGTGGTCTTCCACGACATCATTCACGAAACCGAGAACGTCAGCGTTGTGATCAGCGAAGTCCCCGAGGGCAAAGACCTGGAGGCCCTGGGCACCCCCACCGAAGTGGGCTACAAACTCTCCAAGAGCTTTAGCGCCCTGGCGGGCGACAACAGCACCGTTGACCTGCTCAGCGCCCAGCGCATCGAGACCCCCGACCAAAAGACCTACTACATCCTCGAATACCTGGCCGACCTGCCCGCCGGGCCGCGCCACAACCTGGCCAGCGCCATTGTGCGCCGGGGCAAGCTCTACACCTTCAACGCCTCCACCGACGAAGGCCGCTGGGACAAGGTCAAAGACATGATGAAGCAGTCCGTCGCCTCCTTCAAGGTGTCCTAGGGGCCTGGCCAGTTAAGCCGTCTGGTTAAGCCATCTGGTCAATCCGCCTGGTCAATCCATCTCGCCAAGCTGTCTGGTTAAGCGGTAGGGGCTCGACCCGTCGGTCTCTGCTGGACTGGGCAGCAGTTCTCTGCCCCAAATTCCCCGTTCCCCGGCCCTCCCTGTCAACCATGCCTACCTCGCCTCGGCCCCAGTTCGTCCTCGCCTCCGCCTCCAAGGGTCGCCGTCTGCTGCTGGTGGGCGCCGGCATTCATCCCTTTGTCTGCCCCAGCAACTTTGACGAAGACCAGGTTCAGCTCACCGATCCGCCCAGCTATGTGGCCACCCTGGCCCGCTGCAAGGCCGAAACCGTAGCGCCCCAGTTTCCCAGTGCCCTGGTGCTGGGGTGCGACTCGGTGCTGGCCTTTGGGGGCCAGATCTACGGCAAGCCCGAGAGCAAAGCAGCTGCGATCGCGCGTTGGCAGCAAATGCGCGGTCAGGTCGGCGAAATTCACACCGGCCACGCCCTGATCGCCCCCGACGGGCGCACCCTGGTGCACAGCGCCGTCACCCGCGTCTACTTTGCCAACATCGACAACCGCACCATCGACGCCTACGTCAACACCGGCGAGCCCCTCGACTGTGCCGGCGCCTTTTCCAGCGACGGTAAAGGCGCCCTGCTGATCGATCGCATCGAAGGCTGCCACAGCAACGTCATCGGCCTCAGCCTGCCCCTGCTGCGCACCATGCTAGAGGAACTGGGCTACCGCGCCACGGAGTTTTGGTGAAGGTTCTTTTTCCGATACTATGGAGAAATGCTCAAAATTGAGCGGCCTTACGCTGGGGCTTGACGTCAGAGTTAGTCTCGATGGGGTCGCAGAATGATAAGGTCTTTTGTTGTCGATCAATCCGTACTAAAGAGGCGTTGGAGAACCATGAGCGCAGAGACGTTTGAAAAGGTCAAAAAGATTGTCACCGAGCAGCTCGGCGTTGAAGAGGGCGACGTCAAGCCCGAAGCCAGCTTTGCCAACGACCTGGGCGCCGATTCTCTCGATACCGTAGAGCTGGTCATGGCCCTGGAAGAAGAATTTGGCATTGAAATTCCCGACGAAGCCGCCGAAGGCATCGCCACCGTTCAAGACGCCGTCAACTTCATCGAAGAAAAAGCGGCCGCCTAGGGCCCTGCAGCCAGCGGCGGGGGAGGGCGCAGGGTTTAAGGTCGATGCGTAAACCTTAGGCCCTCGGCCTGGGCTTCCCCTTCCCTCGCCCCATCACCGCCGGTGCTGCCCGTCCAACTCTTTTTAGACCCCTGGTTTCCCTAACATTTAGCTATGGCAAACTCTGACTCAAAGCGCGTTGTGGTGACCGGCCTGGATGCCATTACCCCCATTGGCAACAGCCTGGAGGAGTACTGGGCCGGGCTGGTGGCCGGGCGCAGCGGCACCGCCCGCATCACCCACTTTGATCCTTCCCAGCACGCCTCACAGATTGCTGCGGAAGTAAAAGGGTTTGACCCAGGCGACTTCCTCGACAAAAAAGAAGTCAAGCGCATGGATCGCTTCGCCCAGTTTGCGGTGATTGCCGGCCAGCGCGCCCTCAAACACTCCGGGCTGACCATCACCGACCTCAACGCCGAGCAGATCGGCACCTGCATCGGCACCGGCGTGGGCGGCATCAAGGTGCTCGAAGATCAGCAAGAAATCTACCTCAACCGGGGCCCCAGCCGCTGTAGCCCCTTCATGGTGCCCATGATGATCGCCAACATGGCGACCGGGCTGACCGCCATTCAGACCGGGGCCAAGGGGCCCAGCGCCTGCGCCGTCACCGCCTGCGCCGCCGGTTCCAACGCCATTGGCGACGCCTTTCGCCTGATTCAGCACGGCTACGCCCAGGCCATGATCTGCGGCGGCACCGAGGCGGCAGTCACCCCGCTGGCGGTGGCGGGGTTTGCCTCCGCCCGCGCCCTCTCCACCCGCAACGACGACCCCACCACCGCCAGTCGCCCCTTCGACAAAACCCGCGACGGCTTTGTCATCGGCGAAGGCTGCGGCATTCTCATCCTCGAAGAGTTGCAGCACGCCCTCAGCCGCGGAGCCACCATCTACGGTGAAATCGTCGGCTACGGCATGACCTGCGACGCTTACCACATGACGGCACCGGTGCCCGGCGGGGCCGGAGCGGCCCGCTGCATTCAGCTGGCGCTCAAGGATGCGGGGCTGTCCCCCGACGCTATCAGCTACGTCAACGCCCACGGCACCAGCACCGGCGCCAACGACCCCACCGAGACCCAGGCGATCAAAACCGCCCTGGGAGATGCTGCCTACCAGGTTGCGGTCAGCTCCACCAAGTCCATGACCGGTCACCTGCTGGGCGGCTCCGGGGGCATTGAGGCGGTGGCCACCTGCCTGGCCATCGCCAACGACATCGCTCCCCCCACCATCAACCTGCACGATCCCGATCCCGACTGCGATCTCGACTACATTCCCAACCAGAGTCGGCCCATGCCCATTGAAGTGGCCATCTCCAACTCCTTTGGTTTTGGCGGCCACAACGTCACCCTGGTGTTTAAGAAATACCGTAGCTAGAGCTACAGATTGGTAAGTATAATGACCTAAAGTCTGCCGCCAAAGCCTGCCTTCACGCGTCCGAGTTCTGTGCCCAGCTTAACCAGAGGGTATTGACATTCGTCTGGTTGCGGGGTCTGCTGAAAGGCGAAGGCAATGAATGTTGGGTCGAGACCATGCGGTCTTGACTGTGTGTAGTTTTAACTGTGTGGTCTCGAGTCCTTGAGGCCGATAACTAAGCTAGCCCCTGGCTATTGTGCGTGCTGCTGCTCCGAAAACCCGTCCTTAAGCTGTTGAACCTATGGCTGTTGCAACCCAATCCCTGGAAGAACTCTGTATTAATTCCATTCGCTTTTTAGCGATTGATGCGGTGGAAAAGGCCAAGTCGGGCCACCCCGGTCTACCCATGGGCGCTGCCCCCATGGCCTACGTGCTGTGGGACAAGTTCATGCGGTTTAACCCCAAGAACCCCCAGTGGTTTAACCGCGATCGCTTCGTGCTGTCGGCGGGCCACGGCTGCATGCTGCAATATGCCCTGCTGTACCTGACCGGCTACGACAGCGTGACGCTGGACGACATCAAGGAATTTCGCCAGTGGGGCGCTCGCACCCCCGGCCACCCCGAAAACTTTGAAACCCCTGGGGTGGAAGTCACCACCGGCCCCCTGGGTCAGGGCATCGCCAACGCCGTCGGTCTGGCCATGGCCGAGGCGCACCTGGCCGCCAAGTTCAACCGGCCCGACGCCACCCTGGTAGACCACTACACCTACGCTATTTTGGGCGACGGCTGCAACATGGAAGGGGTCTCGGGCGAAGCCTGCTCCCTGGCCGGTCACCTGGGCCTGGGCAAGCTAATTGCCCTCTACGATGACAACCACATCTCCATCGACGGCTCCACCGATATCTCCTTTACCGAAGATGTTGCCAAGCGGTTTGAGGCCTACGGCTGGCATGTGCAGCATGTGGAAAACGGCAACACCGACCTAGACGCCATTGCTAAGGCGATCGAAGCGGCCAAGGCCGTCACCGATCGCCCCTCCATGATCAAAGTCACCACCACCATCGGCTACGGTTCTCCCAACCGGCAAAACACCGCTGGCATCCACGGGGCAGCCCTGGGTGGCGATGAAATCCAGGCCACCCGCGAAAACCTGGGCTGGAGCTACGGCGACTTTGAAGTGCCCGCCGACGCCCTCAACCACATGCGCCAGGCCGTTGAGCGCGGTGCCAGCCTCCAGGCCGAGTGGGAAGCCACCCTCGCCGCCTACCGCACTAAGTATGCCGCCGAGGCCGCCGAGTTTGAGCGGATGCTCTCTGGCCAGCTGCCCGAGGGGTGGGCTGACGCGCTGCCGACCTACACCCCCGCCGACAAGGCCCTGGCCACCCGCAAAAATTCTGAGGTGACGCTCAATGCCCTGGCACCGGCCCTGCCCGAGCTGATCGGTGGCTCCGCCGACCTCACCCACTCGAACCTCACCGAGCTGAAGATCTCCGGCAGCTTCCAAAAGGGTGCCTACGAAAACCGCAACCTGCGCTTCGGCGTTCGTGAGCACGGCATGGCGGCGATCTGCAACGGCATTGCCCTGCACAACTCTGGCCTGATTCCCTACTGCGCCACCTTCCTGGTGTTTGCGGACTACATGCGGGCGGCCATTCGCCTGTCGGCCCTGTCCCAGGCGGGTGTCATCTACGTGATGACCCACGACTCCATTGGCCTGGGCGAAGATGGCCCCACCCACCAGCCGGTGGAAACCATCGCCTCCCTGCGGGCTATTCCCAACCTGATCGTGATTCGCCCCGCCGATGGCACCGAGACCTCCGGTGCCTACAAGGTGGCGGTTGAGCATCGCCAGACCCCCACCCTGATGGCCTTTAGCCGTCAAAACCTGCCCAATTTGCCGGGTTCCTCCATTGAGGGTGTTGCCAAGGGTGCCTACATTGTTGATGACTGCGACAGCACCCCGGAGCTGATTTTGATCGGCACCGGCAGCGAAGTCAGTCTCTGCATTGATGCTGCCCAGGAACTGCGGGCCGCTGGCACCATGGTACGGGTGGTCTCCATGCCCTCCTGGGAGCTGTTTGATGCCCAGGATGCCGCCTACCGGGAGTCGGTGCTGCCCAAGGCCGTGACCAAGCGCCTGGCGGTGGAAGCTGGTATCACCATGGGCTGGTGCCGCTACGTCGGTGCCGAGGGCGATGTGATCGGCGTGGATCGCTTCGGCGCCTCTGCCCCCGGCGGCCTGGTGATGGAGAAGTTTGGCTTCACGGTAGACAACGTGGTCAGCAAGGCCAAGGCGCTGCTGAGCTAGTGACGTTCGATCTCTGCTTAAGCAGGTGAGATCCTATAGCTAAAGGCTCCGGGGTTAGAGAAGCTCTGGAGCCTTTAGCTGTTTAAAGGGT
>DATIVG010000208.1:0-1543 GCA_035466075.1 Nodosilinea sp.
CGGCAAAATCTTCAGCTTTGGCACCGTGCCCGGCGGCAACGCCACCCTCAAAATCTACCGCTGTAGCGCCACCGGCGCGGTCGAGAAAACCGGCACCATTCCCCTCTCAGGCATTCCGCTGCTGCACGACTTTGTGCTGGCCGACCGCTACCTGGTGTTTTGCGTGTCGCCGGTGCGGCTCAGCCCGCTGCCCGCCCTGATGGGTCTGCAAAGCTTTAGCGATGCCCTGCAATGGCAGCCCCAGCAGGGCACCCAGCTCATCGTGGTCGATGCCGACAGCCTGGAGGCGATTGCCCTCAGCCCCGCCGACCCCTGGTACCAGTGGCACTTTGGCCACAGCTACCTCGACTTCGACGGCTCGGTGGTGTTCGACCTGGTGCGCTACGACGACTTTGCCACCAACCAGCAGCTCAAAGAAGTGGCCTCGGGCACCGTCACGACCCCCGCCGATGCCCAGCTCTGGCAGTACCGCATCGACCCCAAGACCGCCAAAATCCTCGACCAGCAATGCCTGATCGATCGCCACTGCGAGTTTCCGGTGGCGCTGGGGGCCGACCACGGGGCCACCACCTATCTCAATGTGCATCGCACCGTGCCCACGCCGCTGGGCGAGTTGTTTGGTGCGATCGCCTGTCTCGACCCCAAAACCGGGCTCACCATTGCCGATGCCGGGGCCGGGTACTACCCCTCTGAACCCATCCCGGTGGCGAACCCCGCCAGCCCCGCACAGCCCTGGGTGCTCACCGTGGTCTACAACAGCCACCACCACCGCAGCGAACTGTGGGTGTACCAGGGCGACCAGCTAGAGGCCGGGCCAATCGCTCAGCTGGGGTTGCCAGGGGTGATTCCCCACAGCTTTCACGGCACCTGGGTAAATGGCTGAGATACCCGTAGGGTGGGCACCGCCCACCATTCCATTGTGATGATAGTCAGGGTTAGAAGGTGGGCATTGCCCACCCTACTGCTCAATCGGCAGCCCATTCCGATCGCAAGAGGCCATACCATACCTCATCGACGAGCTGGCCGTGATTCAACCGGTTTAAGCGCAGAACACCCTCACGCTGCATGCCAATCTTCTCCAGCACCCGCATGGACGCTTGGTTGCGGGCATCTGCCATAGCCCTCACTTTTAATAGGTCAGGGCAGCTGTGGAAGGCGGAATTCACAACCGCACGTGCTGCCTCCGTAGCAAAGCCGCGTCGCCAGTGCGACCTGGCGATAGAGTAGCCCATCTCGCCGATGCGCCCCCCCGAGAGCAGACGCAAATTAATGCCGCCGAGTACAGAGCCCTGGTGCTCTATGGCCCAGGAAGAGTGCTTATGCCAATCTAGCAATACTTGGGTTGCGACAAATCTGCGAGCGTCTTCCTCGCCATAGGGCTGAGGCAGCGGCAGAAACCGCCCCCACTCCTCGTCCGTCGCGTAGAGAAGAACATCACCCAAATCCTCAAACACCCAGGGCCGCAGCATGAGTCGTTCAGTTTGAATCCTGTCGGGGATCACGGCTCCTAGCCTTTTTGCGTGTATAAGCGTGCGTTCAACAA
>DATIVG010000209.1:0-4306 GCA_035466075.1 Nodosilinea sp.
TTCTCGTTTTAACGGCCTGACGTTTTTTAGTTACCACCCATGACCCCAGACCCCGCCGCTTCCCCCCAGCCCCCAGTTGCTCCGGCCTCCGCCGAGCCCGCCCCGGCCTTTGGCTGGACGCGCTACGCCGAGCGCATCAACGGGCGCTTTGCAATGGTGGGGTTTGTCGCCCTGCTGCTGCTGGAATGGGTGACAGGGCAGGACTTTTTCTCCTGGCTGGGGCTGCGCTAGCTCGGCTGGGCGGGGGCATTCTTTCTGGCAGAAGTGGTAGGCTTAGGGGTGATTTTTTCGGGACGCTGTCACCTTGGTTAACCCCAACGCAGAAATCGGTCGGCTGCGGGAGCTGATGCCTGCCTCTGCCCGAATGAAAACTAAACTGATGCTCAATGAGCGTCAGCTGGATGTGATTAAGGCTGAGTTTCCGCGCCCCTGGCAGCCCACCCACACCGTGTCGATCAATCTGGAGCTGTGGCATCAGCTAGGGGTGGCCGAGCGCGACCTGCTGTTTTTGCGCACGGTGTGCTGGGGCCTGCTGGCCAATGTGCTGAAGCCCAACTGGTACCAGGCCCTGGCGGGGGCCGGGCTGGCCGGGGGCGTGGTGGAGCTGCTCCAGGGCGACGCGGTGGGGGTGATTGCCGCCGCCGGGGTCACCGCTCTGGCGGGCTGGCAGATCTGGCGCGGGGTGACTGGCCCCCAAATTGAAATTGCCGCCGACGACAAGGCGGTGCAGGTGGCGCTGCGGCGCGGCTACGACCAGGCCGATGCGGCGGCGGCGCTGATTCGCGCCATTGAGTCGGTGCCGCCGCTGGAGGGTCGCCAGGTGCTGACCGTCAACGAGCTGATCCGCTGTCAAAACCTGCGGGTGCAGGCGGGGCGCTCGGAGTTTCCGGTGCCCGAGAGCTATCTGCGCTAGGTCTATGGGTCAGCTACCAGTTCAGGATTGGCCAACGAATTGGCCAGAAAGTTTAGAACAAGCGGGGTCAGCGCCAGACGGGGCAGGCGGCTGGCGGGGGCTGGCGCGGCTGGGCTACACCCTGCACCAGGGCCGCTGCGTGCTGAGCGACAGCTACACGCGGGCCCCCCTGCGGGTGCAGCGCCCCCTCTACCCCGAGGGGGAGGGGCTGTGCCACAGCGTGCTGGTGCACACCGCTGGGGGATTGGTGGGGGGCGACAGCCTCGGGGTGCAGCTGACGGTGGGGACTGGGGCGGCGGCCCTGGTGACTACGGCGGCGGCCAGTAAGGTCTATGGCGGCCCTGGGGGCCGTGGGGAAGGTGCCATAGCCGCCCAGCACGTTGCCATAGACCTGGCCCCCGACAGCTGCCTGGAGTGGCTGCCCCAGGAGACCATTGTGTTCAACCGGGCCCAGTACCGCCAGCAGCTGCGGGTTAACCTCGCCCCCGGAGCCCGCTGGGCCGGTTGGGAGATCACCCGGTTTGGCCGCAGCGCCCGAGGCGAAACCTTTGACCAGGGAGAGTGGCGATCGCACCTCGAAGTCTGGCAGGGCGACACCCCCCTGTGGCTCGACCGCCAGCGCCTGGAGGGCGGCAGTCCGGCGCTGGCCAGCCCCAACGGCCTGGCCGGGCAGCCGGTGGTGGGCAGCTTTGCCCTGGTGGGCCACTGCCCTACCGCCGCCGATCTCGACAGCCTGCGCCAGCTCTGGGCCACCGACCAGCCGGGCAGTATCGGCGTCACCCGGCTGCAAACCGGGGTGCTGTGCCGCTATCGGGGGCCCTCCAGCCAGGCGGCGCGGCGGTGGTTTATCGCCGCCTGGCAGCACCTGCGCCCCGGCTACCTGGGCCGAACCGCCACCCGGTCGCGGGTCTGGCCCGACTAGCCCCTGGGCGTTCCTGTCCCTGAGGCCCCTTGCCGGAGGCCCCATGTCCCGTGACCCACGATCTAGTCAAAATTACTGAAGTCGCTAACTTTGGCCGCTCCTTCCGGATACCGGCCCGATCGCGGTGAAAAGTTGAGGGGTGAGACACTTTAAAGGTGCTATGAAGACCCCTCAATTTTCTGGTTCTAAGCTGCCCGCTGCCTCCGAGTACGCGCTGATCGTCGGGGCCGGGGCCACGGCGGCCATGTCCATCGCGGCCCAGCAGGTGGCGGTGGCGACCCTGCCGGTGACCACCCTGGTGGCCCTGGGCTTGCTCAATCGCTATCGCCTAGAGCAGCGGCTGCAATCGGCGGAACCCGAGGGCCTCACCCTGGAGGAGGCCACCCACCACCGCGCCCCGGCCGCGCCCCAGCGGGTCACCGCCGCCCCCCAGCCCGAAGCCATGGCGGCCCGGCCCCAGGCGGCCCGTCCCCAGGTGGCGGTCAGCGCCGCCACCGCCGCTCGCTTTTCTGAGCGGCGCGACCACTACCTGCACGAGAGTCTGGCCAAAAAGCTCCAGGCCCGCGCCGATTTTGAGGCGGTGCAGCGGGCCAGTCTCAAGCAGGTGGGGGCTCATCTGCAACAGGCTCGGCAGGCTCAATCCCTCTCCCTGGAGGAAATTTACCAGCAGACCTTCATTCAGCCCTACACCCTGCGCGCCATCGAGGCCGGTAACCTCAAGCAGCTGCCCGAGCCCTTTTACATTCGCGCTTTCATTCAAAAATATGCCGCCGCCCTGGGGCTAGAGGGCGCTGCGTTGGCGGCAGACTTTCCGATGCAGTAGCCAGGGCCGCCAACGCAGCGGCAATTTTGTCGCCGGGCCGGGGCTGGGCCTAGGTCAGGGCGCCGCCGCAGCTGGAGCCGCTGCCGGCGGTGCAGCCGTAGCAGTAGGGGCGGGTTTCAACCCGGCTGAGCAGGTCGAGGCTGTTGGCCGCCAGCAGGTGGGCCACGGTCAGGGGTTCGCCGTCGGGGGCCCGGCAGGGCAGGGCATCCATCTGGTTGAAGTCGCAGTCGTAGAGCAGGCCGTTGTAGTCTACCGAGAGCTGGTTGCGACACATCAGGTTGCCGACGGTGGCGGGGTTGTGGTGGTTGGCCAAAAACGCCAGGTAGGGCTCGTAGAGGTCTTTGCCCTCCAGGTATTGTCTGACGCGGCCAATGGGCAGGTTGGTGAAGGCGTAGAGCTGGTTGAAGGTGATGTCGAAGTGCGATCGCAGGTATTCGGCGTAGTCCCGCTGCAACCCCGCCTGACCGGGGGTGAGCGAAAAGTCGGCGTGGCGAGGCACCGGCGGGTTGTACACCAGATCCAGGCGCAGGGCGGGGTCGTGGCCGTAGCCCAGCTGGTTGAGCCGCTGGAGCGCCCGCACCGACTCACTGTAAACCCCCGCCCCCCGCTGCTGGTTGACATTGTCTTCCAGGTAGCAGGGCAGCGAGGCCACCACGTGCAGCTGGTGGCGGGCAAAGTACTCAGGCAAATCTTCGTAGCCCGGCACAAAGAAAATCGTCAGGTTAGAGCGCACAATCACGGTCTTGCCCAGGGCCCGCGCCGCCTCCGCCAGGGGGCGAAAGCCGTAGTTCATCTCCGGGGCACCGCCGGTCAAATCCACCGTGGTCAGCTGCGGAAACCGCTGAATCAGCTCGATCAGCTGATCGGTCACCGCCGCCGATAGCTCCTCGGTGCGCTTGGGCCCCGCCTCTACATGGCAGTGGGTGCAGGCCAGGTTGCACTTGCGCCCCAGATTGATCTGTAGCACCGTGACCGGCAGCTTGCTGAGGGGCTGCCCAAGGCGCTGGTCAAAGGGCGTAACAACGGTGGCTGGAGAGGGGGGAGACTGAACCATGAACCCTACATTGGTAAAACTTCATTAACCATACGATTACTCGGCGGCTTTGGCCTTTTCCCCAGGGAAGATTAGCAGGCAACCGGCGGGCCATCGTCCCCCCAATTACACCCTATGCACCTGAAAATCGCCTGAGAATGGCCAATCGCCTTGCCGCCCGTCGTCGCCCGTCGCTCCCAGAGGGGTAAGGGCGTTTGGCTAGGGCTCTGTCAAGCCTGCATAGGCTGGGTGGCGCGCTAGCAGAACCCAACCAAACCAGCTCTGGCGCTGGGTTGCCCTGCGGTTCACCCAATCTACGGGAACCCTAATTTCTATCGTTGACGCTGCCCTAGCCGTCCACCGGCGATGGCGAGGCAACCGGTCGCTGCCCAGTTTTGCGGTTGGTGGTTGAGCTGTCTCTAGCGCAACGGCCAAAGCGATATCTGGCTGCCCCGCGCCGTCCGGGCCAGACCGGTGGGTACACTGGGATCTAGCGAGTCTTCTACGGCTGTTGTTTGCGGCTATGTATCCTCCGCCCCCTGAACTCCCCGAGCCGATCTCCCGCCAAGATTGGATCAGCACGCCGGTCAACATACAGCGCCTCGTCACCCGGCT
>DATIVG010000210.1:0-1727 GCA_035466075.1 Nodosilinea sp.
CCTTAATGATCCCGTCACCACCGGCATTGCCGCCAAGCTCGATGCCGAAGCCGCCAAGCCCGCCCCCGACAAAAGCGTCGTCGCCACCACCCTCGAAACCGGGCTCACCTACGCCCGCAACCTGCAAGGCTTTGCCGAAGCGATCGACCAGCTGCGCCCCCACGTGCAAAACGCCGCAGGCTGGCTCGGCGAGCACGGCACCAAGCTGCTGCCTTTGGTGGGCCTAGTGCTTTAGGTGCTTCTGTCTACTCACTTAAAATCGCGGTCACTCCACCCTGGCAGAGTAGGTGCCAGGTCTACCTCTACGAATGGGGTGATAACGGCATGATGCTCAATGTTTCGTCACCGTAGCGGGGGTCAGCCGATTATTCCCCTGGGCATACTGCCCAGTAGAGTGATCCCCTGCCCGTGAAACCCTTTCGCTTTTGGTTGAGCCAGCTCGATCTACGCCGCAGCTTTCGTCAGCGCCTGGGGGCCGCGATCGCAACTACCATTCTGGTGTTTTCGCTGCTGCTGGCCTGGATCGTCGGCGACATTAGCCAGCGCCAGACCCAGGCCGACCGGGGTGAGCTGTTGGCCCAACTGGCCTACCAGCTGGCGGGGGCGCTCGACCACGATATGTACATCTATTACCAGGAGATTCAAACCCTGGCCTCGCTGGAGGAGATGCGATCGCACCTCCGCCCCAATGCCCAAAAGCAGGTGCTGCTCGATCGCCTGCAAGAGGCCTACAGCGACTTCGCCTGGATTGGCCTCGCCGATACCCAGGGCACCGTCATGGCCAGCACCCAGGGTTTGCTGACCGGGGCCGATGTCTCCCAGCGGCCCTGGTTTATCGAAGGGCAGGCCCACGCCAACGTGCAGGATGTACACCCGGCCAAGCTGCTCGCCCCCCTGCTGCCCAGCCCCAGCTCCGACCCCCTGCGCCTGGTGGATGTCACCGCCCCCGTGCTCGATGACGCAGGCCAGCTGGTAGGAGTGCTGGGCGGCCACCTCTACTGGCAGTGGGCCACCACCCTGCGAGACAACCTGCTTCAGCCCCTGCACGACTACCGCCAGGTCGAAATTCAAATTTTGTCGCGCACCGGCGACGTGCTGCTGGGGGCCGGGCGCAGCACCGACGACGACAGCGCCCCGCTCAACCTCAGCGACCTGGGCAGCTTTCAGGCCGCCCAGCGGGGGCAGATCAACGCCCAGGTGGAGCCCTGGATGGGCAGCCACTCGACCCTGACGGGCTACGCGCCAACCCAGGGCTACCGCAGCTACCCGGGTCTGGGCTGGGTGGTGCTGGTGCATCAGCCCACCCAGGAGGCCTTTGCCACGGCGCGGTCGATCAAGCACAGCATGTACCTCTGGGGCATTGCCCTGGGGCTGGTCGGCGGTGCGCTCAGCTGGTACATCGCCGGGCAAATGGTGAAGCCGGTGCTGGCGATTGCCCACACCGCCGAGGGCATTCGCACCGGCAAAACCAGCGCCCCCATGCCGATTTTTCCGGGCCGCGACGAGATCGCCCAGCTGTCGCGCTCGGTGGCCCAGCTATTTGCCAACCTCGACCAGCAGACCACCCTGCTCCAGCGCTTCAACGCCGACCTGGAGGCCCAGGTGGCGGCCCGCACCGACCGCCTCAACCAAACCAACCATCAGCTCCAGCAAGAAATCGAGGTGCGCCGGCAAACCGAGCAGGCCCTGCAACATGCCAACCAAGAATTGCAGCGGCTCAGCCTGGT
>DATIVG010000211.1:0-21235 GCA_035466075.1 Nodosilinea sp.
TCTGGACCTTGCTCACGGGGCGCGGCTGTTTCTCTGTGCTCAGCCAAAAACCGCTGGATTTGCTCAGCTAGGCTTCCGGTCGGGCAAACATAAATAGCAAATTTTGTCATAGGGCATTCCCAGAGAAACAACGGACTGGGAAGTACGGCAACCAGCCTGCTCTAGCCCACCGGCTCGATACAGACGCTAGGGATAGAGGCAGGACAACAACTATACCTCTACATAGCAGCTTAGGCCATGAATGCCAGAATGCCGTTAATGGGGCGTTATTATTTACTTAAGAATTTGCGTCAGGCGTCGCTCAGCCCTGTTGCCAGGGGCGATTTTTTTTAACGATAGGGCGCGTCAAAGGCATGCTCTATGTAGTCTTGCAGCAGTAGATAGTGGTTCTCATCCACCGGGATTTGTTTAGCGGGGTGAACCCGGCCCGATGTCTGAGATGGCTGTGTCGGGGTGCCGCCCGGGCGGCGTTGACAAGCGACCAAGGCCACATCAAAGCGGCAGGGTGCCTCTGCCCACTGGGGATGTTGCAGCAAATACAGCTGGGCGGTTTTCCACAGCTTGGCCTGCTTGCTGCGGGTAATCGCCATCAGACCGTAGGCATCCCAGTTGCCCTGGCTGCGGGTTTTCACCTCCACAAAGGCCAGTTGGCCGCCAGGGCCAGCGGGACCCTGGGCCAAGATCAAATCGAGCTCGCCCCACCGACAGTGCCACTGGCGCTCAAGCAGCCGCCAGTTTTGGCTGTCCAGCCAGTTGGCCACCAGGGTTTCGCCCAGGGTGCCCAGTTCGCTCTTGCTCAGTTCGGCAGACATGGGGAGGTACGCTCACATAGCAGCACCCCTCAGCATGCCCAAACTCCTCCCCCTACATTGGGGTGGAGTTGATCGGTACGGCACCGTCGTTTTAGAGAGGCCTAGCGATAGTTGGTAAACTGAACCGCCACCGGCCATTCTTCCTGTTTGACCAGCTGCATGGCCTGCTGCAAGTCGTCTTTTGACTTACCGGTTACCCGCACCGCATCGCCCTGAATGGCGGCGGTCACTTTTTTGAGGTTGTCGCGGATGAGCTTGGTAATTTGCTTGCCCATCTCCTGCTCGATGCCCTTCTTGAGGGTGATGACCTGGCGCACGCGGGTACCGCTGGCGGCTTCTACATCGCCATACTCAAAGATCTTGAGGGAGAGATTGCGCTTGGCGGCCTTCTGGTGCAGCAGGTCTTTGACCGCATCGAGGGTCATATCGCTGGCGGTTTCGATAGTGATGGTGCTGTCTGCCAGCTCCAGGGTGGTTTTGGTGTCCTTGAGGTCGTAGCGGCTGATCACATCCCGCCGAGTCTGGTCGAGGGCGTTGACCAGTTCCTGGCGGTCAAAATCGCTGACGATGTCAAAGGAAAAGCTAGAAGCCATGGGTACCGTTGGGTATCTGCGCACCAACAGACTACATCAAGGCCGACCGACAGCTCAAGAAATAGAGGGTGAAGGTGCTGAGGTTGGCGACGGCAAACATCAGCGAGCGGCCAATGGGCAGGTTGAGAATATAGGCCACCGGGTACAGGGTGCGGGCGATCAGATATGCGATCGCAGCCCCCAGCGCCACCGCCGACTGCTGCTGCGTCACGTAGGCCATCAGCGCCGCTGGGGCAAACAAGATGATCGACTCAAAGGCATTTTCGTGGGCCCAGGTGGCCCGCTGGGCATAGGGCGGCAGCTTAGCCAACATGGCCCGGGGAGCAGCCTGGTCATAGCCCACCGCAAAGCGACCGTAGCCCACCACCAAAAAGGGCAGGTAAACCAGCAGCGCCGCCAGCCCAATGCTGACCAGCAAAAACCCTGGCATAGCAAGCACAAACGCCATAACTCCTGATCCTTTCAAACTCTTTTGCCGAGGGAAAATAGTTGTCTGGGCCAATCCTGCCGAGCTCTGCGGCCCAGGGATCGGCCAACCAACCGACCCGCTCCAGCCTAGTCGAAGTAAAACAACGTCACAATCTTGCGCTGATCCTCCGCATCCTGGCAGGTCTTGAGCAGCGTGTGGCTGTCGTGAAAGGCAAAGCAGATCAGCTGCTGGCAGCGAGAAATAATCTCCTGATTGCACAGAGAACTGGCATCCGCCAGCGACATCGCGTCATTGGCAGGGCTTTCCACCAGGTGCATCACCTGCTCCAGCTGATCCCGAGACTCCCGCGGCTGGCGCTCCAGGCTCTGGGGCAAAATCACGGTGAGCAGGTTAGGGTCAGCCTTCATCGCCCCCTTGATGGCAGCAAAGTTAGTGCCCGTCGCCCCCGACGTAATAATGCGGTTACCCCCCAGGGCCAGGGCATAGGTCATCAGCTCAATCAGCTGCTGGTGGGTAATAGGCACATGGCGCGACCCCAAAATAGCCACCCGCTTAGAGCCCGACTGTTGAATAGCCGCGAGCTCCTGCAAGAACGTGTCGACCTTAGCCGATTCGAGCGCTTCAATAGACTGACTCAAAGGCTGCACCGAATGCGAGAATAACGCGCTTCATTGTATCAGAAGGCGAGGGTATGGCCACATTGCGGCCCTAGCCACAGCCCAATCAGCTGGCTGCCACCGGCAGCCCCAGGTCTAGCAGCTGCAGCAGTCGATCCATGTCGAAGTGAGTGACAATCAGCTCTTGAATGCACTGCACCTTAATTGGCTCGTGCAGGCGCACCTGGCCAAACAGCTCGTCAATGCGCTCCACGGTCGATAGCGTGTCGGAATCCACCGAAACAATCGGCACCTCCAGATCCGAGGCCCGCTCCAAAATCTCCGGGGAAGGGGGAATTTGACCGGTCAGTACCAGACACTGGGTGGAGGTTTCAAGGGCGGCAAACTGAATGTCAGTGCGGTCTCCCCCCGTTACCACCGCCATGTTGGTGGCCTTGCGAAAATATCGCAGCGCCGAATTCACATTCATCGCCCCAATGGTCAGGGTCTCCACCATCAGATCCAGGCGGTTAGGGCAGCACAGCACCTCGGCGTTGAGCCGGGCCACAATTTCCCGCACCGTAATGCTGCGCATGATGGGGGAGCGCGGCAGCATCGCCAGTACCGCAATACCCTGATCTTCCAGGAAGGGACGGGCCAGGGTGGTGCAGGCCTCCATAGCCTCGGCAGGCACATCGTTGACAATCACCCCAATCAGCCGCGCACCCAGCTGGGCCTTGGCGGCTAGCAGACGGTCAACCAGCAGCAGCGAATCGTAGCGGGTGACCAACAGCACCGCCGCATCCACCGCCGCCGCAATGTGGGCAACCGACAGGTTAAGCAGCGTGCCCTCGGTCAGGTTACCCGGCCCCTCCAGCAGCACCAGCGCTTCGCCATGGTGCTCGGTGTAGGCCTCCAGGCTGTAGTGGCTGGGCCCTTGGCCATGGAGGGCTAGGCGATCTGCGATCGCACCCTCCGACAGAGAAATAGACGGCGGATAATACCGAGCATCCCGCAGCCCTAGGGTCTCCGCAATAAAATCCAGATCGGGATCTTTTTCATCACCATTGATGGTGTTGCCAACGGGTTTGCCAAACCCGATATCCATGCCCAAACCCTGAAGCTGAAGCCCAATACCCAGTAAAACCGCCGATTTGCCGCTGTAGGCCTCGGTCGAACCAATTACCAAACGCTTTGCTGAACTGGGCACGCCACAAGTCCTCCGTGGGGGTAATACACTGACACCAAGACATCCAGCGATCGCAACGCAGATCAATGCTGGATCACAGTCTAGGCACAGTGCCACACCCATTCTGCCACTTTAAAGCCGGTCGGCGTCAGGCTTCTTCAAAACCCCACCACCCCAGCGGCAGCAGCCCACCCCAGCCTAGTCATCCAACCGCAGCAGCTTGCGATAAAACCCCTGGGCAAAATCCGCCGGGCGCTTTTGCCGCAGCGCCACAATTACATCAAACAAAAAATCCACAAACTCAAAGGTCGCCATAGTGATCTCATAGCTCAGATCACTATCCCCATCAAACTGCATGCGGCAGCGAGTTAAATCCGCGGGCAGCACCGATACGTTCCAGGTCGCCACAAAGGCAATGCTATCTCCACCCTCAATCTGTCGCTCGCCCTCCAGGTTGCCCTGCTTGTAAAGAGAAATGGCGTAGGGCAGCGCATTCCGCTTATTACCCTGGTAGTAGGGCATGTAAACGCTAATATCCTGCTTGCCTGCGGGCTGAATTGCCTCAAACGTCAAACTCATGAGTCTGGCCTTAGGTCGAGTGTCAACAAACGATCGGGGCGGCAATCATCGGGTTCAATCGAACTCAGTTGCTAAGCATACAAGATACCCAACTTAGCCACCTGATCTGCCGACGATTCAAGCCATAGAGCTAGCATTCCCCAGGATAGTCCCAGGGGTATCACCAAAATTCTCCGCAAAATCGAGGATGATAGACCTAGGTCGAGGGCATGCTTGGAGTAAGGTATTACCCTACACCAGCTGTCCGGTAGCCGTTGATTTCTGTTGTGCCCCTTACCTGAGTTCATGGCTGATTTTCCTGAACGCTCGCGCCTCGGGCGCTTCCATACGCCTCTAGATGAGCTGGAGATCGAAGACTTCCCGGGCTTCGCTGGCCGGCGTTCCAAAGCAGCACTTACCCTCACGGCGCTCTGGGGCATCACCCTAATCCTGCACCTCGTATCCTGGGGCACCTGGTTTGTGCTGGGGCTAACGGCACTGCTCACCACCCATGCCCTGCGCATCTTAATGACCCGCCCCCTGGCTAGCGTTGCGCCCCTGCCCGCCATCGCCACCCCCGCCACCGCTCCCTCCGCAGAAACCTGGCCCTACGTATCGTTACTAGTAGCGGCAAAAAACGAAGCGGCCGTTATCGAACCCTTGGTGGCAGCCCTCTGTCATCTCGACTACCCCGCCAGCCGCTACGAAGTTTGGATTATTGACGATAACAGCACCGACGGCACCAGCGAACGTCTCCAAACCCTCACCAACCGCTACCCCCAGCTACGCGTACTGCATCGCTCCGCAGGCACCAGCGGCGGCAAGTCAGGGGCACTCAATCAGGTCTGGCCCGACACCAAAGGCGACATCATTGGCGTATTTGATGCCGATGCCCGCGTTCCCAAAGATGTACTGCGCCATATCGTACCCATGTTCGACCACACCTCCGTTGGCGCTGTGCAAATGCAAAAGGCCGTTGTCAACCGGGCCAAAAACCTCTGGACCCGAGGCCAGCAGGCAGAAATGGCCTTAGACAGCTATTTTCAGCAGCAGCGCATAAGCCTAGGCGGCATTGGTGAACTGCGGGGCAATGGCCAGTTTGTGCGCCGTACTGCCCTGGCCCAGTGTGGCGGCTGGAACGAAGAAACCATAACTGACGACCTTGACCTCACCCTGCGGCTACACTTCAGCGGCTGGGAGATTCATTTTTTGCTGCACCCCGCCGTAGGCGAAGAAGGAGTTGAGCAGCCTTTAGCCCTTTGGCATCAACGCAACCGCTGGGCCGAGGGCGGCTACCAGCGTTACCTTGACTACTGGCGACTAATTGCCCAGCATCGCCTCGACCCGCTCAAAACCTTCGACATGGCCGCCTTTTGGATGATCCAGTACGGCCTGCCCACCGTGGCCCTCCCCGATTTTGCCATGGCTGTGCTCCGCCATCGGCTGCCCCTGTTTTTGCCGCTTTCTAGTCTGGCCCTCACCCTTTCCCTGGTCGGTATGTTTTGCGGCCTGCGACGTACTCGGCAACAGCCCCTTTGGGTGAGTGGCCTGCAAACCCTGTGGGGTAACCTGTATATGCTCCACTGGCTGCTGGTGATTTCGACCATGGCCATGCGTCTGTCGGTGCGACCCAAGCGGCTGCGGTGGGTAAAAACCACCCATCTCGGCGGTGAAGACGACCTTCAAGTCGATCTACCCTAGGTCTCGCGCGGCCACTCTTTTCAGTTCTTTTCTCGCCATGCCCTGGTTTGTCAAAATAGAAAAAGGCCTTGTCGACAAGGCTACCTTTGACCAGTACGTGCCGGCCCACCTGGCCTATGTCAAGGAGCTGATCCGCCAGGGCTACGAGGCCAAAAGTGGCTACTGGGCCGAATATGGGGGTGGTATGCTGGTATTTCGGGCCAGTTCGCTAGAAGAAGCCCGCAATATTGTAGCGGCCGACCCGCTGATTCAGAACCACTGTGTTGAGTACGAGTTGCACGAATGGCGGGTGGTCGTTGAGTAGGAGGAATAGCTATGGCCGATTCTACCGATGGATACAAAATTGTCAGCGATAATCGCCAGGCTCGTCACGAGTACGAAATCCTAGAAACCTACGAAGCCGGCTTAGAGCTAATGGGCTCCGAAGTTAAATCCATCCGCCAGGGCAAAGTTAACCTGCGCGACGGCTACGCCCTGATCAAAGACGGAGAGCTGTGGTTGCACAACGTGCACATCTCTCCTCACACCATGACCAACAAAGCCTACAACCACGACGCAAAGCGCACCCGCAAGCTGTTGCTGCACCGTGACGAAATTCGCAAACTGATCGGCAAAGTTGAGCAAAAGGGTTTAACCCTGGTGCCGCTCAAGCTCTATCTCCAGCGGGGCTGGGTCAAAGCCACCATTGCTCTGGCTAAAGGCAAAAAGCTCCACGACAAGCGAGAAAGCCTGAAGCGTAAACAAGAAAATCGCGAAACCGCTCGGGCTCTCAGCGGCCGTGAATAGCTATTCAATACTCACCCCGCCAAAGGTTTCCGCCTTTTTCCCGGAGCGGGCTGGATCAGCTTTTTTAAGCTGACGGGCCTGCTGGTGGTGACGCTGAAAATGCCCCAACCACTCTTCGGGGGCATTCATAGTTTCCCCACCGTGGGTCGTCAGCCGTTTGCGCACCTGGCAAAGCACCGGGGTGTTGACGCAGGCCCCCGATACAATGACCTGACCTTTGGTGAGTGAAGGAAGTTCCTTGAGCAGATCGCGCCCGGCGGCCTCAACCCCGTACTTGAGGCTGTCTTGGTCGACGGGGTTGACAATGCGCATGAGAAACTGGCTCATACACTGGGAGAGCACATCGGAATCAAGTTTGCCAGGTCGCTGGGTAATCAGCCCAACCCCCATGCCAAATTTACGCCCCTCACTGAGAATAGTGCGCAGCACCTGCTTGCAGCGGGCGGGTTCATTGGCCGGGGCAAAGCGGTGGGCCTCTTCGATCAGAATAAACACCGGGTAGGGCAGATAGTTCTCGTCGTCGGCAGAGATTTTATCCTTTGCGGTGTTGATGCGGGCCTGGTAGCTCTGGCGCAGCACAGCGGCGCAGATCACCTGCTGTTCTTCCTGGCTAATCTCATTCATTTGCAGCACGGTGACCTGGCCAGGAGCAAAGAGATCCTTAGGGGCTAGGTGCTCCATGCGGTGGAAGTAGTCCGATCGCTCCAGCTTGCCCAATTTCCACTCCAAGGCCGGGGCCGAGGAGCCAGTTTTCTCATTGCCCTCGTCGTCAGTGCTGCGGTCTGACTCGTAGCAGGCGGAGATTAAATCCTGCACATCCCAGCGGTGCTCACCGAACTTGTGCTTGCCCAACAGGCTAAAGGCTTTGTTGAGAATGGCCTGCTGGCGATCGCTCATATCGGGCAAAAGCGTCAGAATGTCATAGTAGTCCAGCGACGACATGCGAATGCGGATGTCGTCGGGAGTGAGTAACTTGACCTCGGGGCTGTAGCCGTCATCGCCGGCAAAGCTAGGATGGCCGCGCATGTCGGCCAGGGTGCCGTACTCGCCATGGGGGTCAAAGATCAGCACTGCCGCCCGGTTATAGGGGCTGAGCAATTCTTCGATCAGCACGCCTGCCGTGTAGCTTTTGCCCGAGCCAGTGCCCGCCAAGATCGCCATATGGGTACTGACCAGCTCTTTTACATCCAGCGTCACGGGTACCCGACCACCGGGGCGCAGCAGCAGGGAACCGATGTGAGCCGAGCCTATTTCTTCCCGCTGCTTTTTGTTGATGATCTGGCGCAGGCTATCGTCGTCCGCAAGGCAGACCTTGGCACCGGGGTCAGGGGCCAAGCGAGGATTCATAAACCCCAGGGCAGGATGAAAGTGACCAACCACATCCACCGTGACCTCATAGATTTCGGGATTCGGGTGGGCAAAGCCCACTAGGGCGGCAATGGCCTCGGGGTCAATGTCGGGGTCGGCAAAGAGGCGATCGGGCAGGTGGTCGATCAAGCAGCGGTCAGAGATTTTGCCCAGGATCTGGGCCTGAGGGGTATTGACTAGATCTACGGTGTAATAGACGAACTCGCCGATTTTGACCTGACTGTTGTCGGCGGTAATAAACACATACTGATTGCCGTTTTCCCCTGGCCCTTTAACGGTGCCGATGACAGGAGACGCCGAAGGTTGTGATGACCGTGCCATAGAAACCCCGCTAGAAAGCCGTTGGTGCCAGTTTAGCTAGGAAATTGTTCACTTAGCTGAGCTTCATTAATACTAATGTCCTGCTAGCAATTAAGGTAGGGGCAACCACACGAGGTTGTAAAGCTTGCCCATGGTGATCTACAAAAGCCATGCCCAAAGCCTGGCATGGCTTTGCCTGGAATTGGCGCTGGGACGGGGCTGGTGACCTTGGTGCCGGAGATTGCGGATCTCCCAGTACTAAGGTGGTAGAAAGATTGGCGTATTCACGGATACTCTCCTGAAGCCCAGTCGATAGGCTAAGGGTAGTCGAGGGTGGAGCCAGGGTAGACCTAGGCCCCACCCCCGGCTTAGGAGGTCAGGAACATGTTGCTCGATGGCTGCCCATGGCATCTGAAAAATCGCCAGTTTTGTTCCAGGCCCGTCCCCATCAAGGGTTGACGCCTACTTCCCCCAGCAATTTTGATGGCCGAGAGACCTGGCCTTTGGTGCACGCTCTGGCTGCTACGCTGAATACCTCAACACCTCTACCAGACCTGGCAGAGGTGTTGGGAACCTACTTTGGAGCAAAGGCCTGCCTGCTGCTCTGTCATTATCCCACTGCCGAGGGAATAGCCTACAG
The DNA here is from genome assembly GCA_035466075.1 of Nodosilinea sp. Taxonomy (GTDB): domain Bacteria; phylum Cyanobacteriota; class Cyanobacteriia; order Phormidesmidales; family Phormidesmidaceae; genus Nodosilinea. Next base: position 8,974 of record DATIVG010000211.1, read on the forward strand.
CTGCTGGCACTCGGGTGGAGCACCAATTAGTTATCAGACAGAGACTGCGGATCTGTACCAGATTGAGTCAGGCCGGGTGGCGCTAAAGCTAATTCAGCAGACTGCTGATCAAGCAGCAGGAAACGCCTGTCTGCACTGGCAGAAGGGCTTGGTGGAACTGCTGCGTCAAACCAATCACTGCCCGCCCACCTGGCTGAGGTCGGTTGCGGCCTGCACTGCGATCGCAGTGGATGGTGACCGCTTGCAGGGAGCAATCCTACTGCTGGGAGCGGCTGACCTCACTGTAGAGCAAGGGGTGCAGGCTAATCTGGCGAGTCTGGGAGCTATTGCTTTTCATCAACATTTTCTCCAAGGACAAGCCCAGCGTCACACCGAACAGCTGCGCTATCTCAATTATCTCAAGGAAGATTTTCTCAGCACCCTTAACCACGAACTGCGTACCCCTCTGACCAGCATGATGCTGGCCATTCGCATGCTGCGCCGCCCAGATCTCACCCCCGAGCGCACCGCAATGTATCTAGATATTTTGGAGCAGCAGTGTACCCGTGAAATTAACCTGGTGAATGACCTGTTGATGCTGCAAACGCTGGAGGCTAAGCCTCTGGCTAAGGTTCACCAGACTGTAGACGTGGGGCAAGTGCTCATAGATGTAGCTGAGCAGGCAAAGGAGCCGTTGCAGCAGGCTCAGCTGACTCTGGACTGGCAGCTGCCGCTTCATCCAGTCATGCTGCACACCGATGTAGAACGCCTGACCAAGGTGCTGCGGGAGCTCCTCAGCAACGCCAGCAAGTACTCAGCACCCCAAACAGCGATCACCCTGGCCTTAGCGGATAATCAGGCTCAACATGGGCAGGTGACTCTTCAGATCAGTAACCTAGGCACGGCCATTGAGGCAGATGATTTGCCTCACATCTTCGAGAAGTTTCGCCGTGGGCGCCATGCAACCCGAGAGGGCATCGCCGGCACCGGTACTGGTCTAGCTCTCGTGCGTGGGCTATTGGAGCAGTTGGGGGGAACGATTAAGGTATCGAGCCAGCCCTGCGACGCCCAGCTTTGGCAAACTTGCTTCACCCTAGAATTTGAACGCCATGACAAATCCACCCACAATTCATAGAAGCGACACTGCTTCAGCAAAATTTGCTGGTATTCTGGGCACAGGCGTGGCGGCTTGGTCAAGCTGCATCGTTACGGCTAGGTTTAACCCATGACTGCGAAACCCTCTGATACGCTTAGCCTAGAGTCTGCCGGTGCCCATGCAGGCAGAGAATGGTTGTGGACCGCAGAAGACGGCGTCAGTATTAAAACCGAGAAGCTTGACGGTCAGCAGCGGCGAATTCTGGCGTTTACCGATGTCGCTGCAACCCCCGACCAGGTTTGGCAGGTTTTAACCGACTACGATAACTTGGCGACCTTTATTCCAAACCTGTCTTGCAGCCAGCGGCTGAGCCATCCGGAGGGGGGCATTCGTTTGGAGCAAATTGGTTCCCAATGTTTCCTCAACATTAAGTTTTGCGCCCGAGTGGTTTTGGATATGGTTGAGGCCTTTCCAAGGGAGTTGCGGTTCTCAATGGTGGAAGGAGATTTTCGCCAGTTTGAGGGCAGGTGGACCCTAGAACCGCTCACCGCTGCCGAAGGCCAGCTAGTCCGATTGGGCTATGACTTAGTGATTCGCCCGCCACGGGCAATGCCCGTGGCGCTGATCGAACGGCATATTCGCCACGACCTGAGTAGAAACCTACGGGCGATTAGCGATCGCACCCTCGTCCTATTTGGAGCTTAGCCTAGCTGCTAGACCGCAAGCGGAGGCTTGAGTATTTCCCAGCCAGGCTTACGGCCCAGGCAGGCTCCAGGAATAGCGCAGAACCGTACTGGCCGCCACACTAATGACCTCGTTGCCGCAGGACTGTGGCACGGCAACTCCACCGGTGCTCCTAGTCTCGCTTAGCGATCACCGCGTAAAAGGGGTCGCCACCGGCCATACCCAGCATTTGCAGAAGAGCCGACCCACCCGGCGTATGAGATACCACCTCTGGGGTACCAAACCCGGGCACTGATTGAAAGTAGCGCTTGACCAGATCAACCCGGTGCGGCTCACTGCCGTCGCGCCAGGCAGCAATTGCCTTGTGATAAAACATCCGGTTCGAGAAGCTGACAATTGCCAAGCCGCCGGGTTTGAGAATGCGGTAGATTTCTGCAAACACTGCCTCAGGCTGCTGTAGATACTGCACCGACACCGTGTTTAGGACTGCATCAAAGGACTTATCGGTCAAAGGCAGTTTGGGGCTTTCATTCAGGTTTTGCACAAAGTAGTGATCGAGGCGAGGGTTTTTAGCCAACTCCTCAGCGTTCATACCATGGCCCTCGACCCAGTCAAAGGTCAGCTCGGCGGGGAGGTGCGACACCCAGCTGCTCATCAGATCAAAGATGCGACTGTGGGGGTGCAGCCGCTCGCGGTAGAGGTCGGTCAACCGCTGCATAAAACCGTCGTCAACGTGGGTGACAAAGCGCGGCGTATCATAAAAGAAGGTATCACTCGACTCATCGAGCTTAGTGCGTTGATTGGGTTGAAGCAGCATAAAAACTCGAGCTTGAGAATTCCTTTTGAGTGTAAACAAATTCTCGGGCTAGGGCCAGGCATCCCAGCTTATTTTTTGCCGCTACTGCTCCCTTGCCAAAGGCAAACAACCTTTAGGAGTTCTCGATATCGACCCAGATTTCTTGAGTACGAGAAGGAGGCTGTTGAGTTCTAAAGTCCTGTTTATATTTTTCAAAGTCCCAGGTTTCTAAAAATTCCTGGGCAGCCCTTCGACCAGAGTCATACAGCTCATGTTTCTGCTGTTCTGACAGGCTAAAGTCTGTAGTCTGTACCCCCATGCTAGGAATAGGAATGGTTCGCACAAAATTTCTAGACTCAATGTAGCGGGCATCATGGGCTTCCATCATGGTTGAGAACAAGGCTTTCAGCATTGAAATTGGGCCGTTGACCTCATGGGGCTGATTTTGGTTAGGGTCTACCAGGCTATAGCCAAAGGTTGGCCAGGCCGGTTCTGACGTGCCGTCGTCAAATAACCAGATGGGATAGTTACTGAGCACCCCCCCATCGACAATGAAGTGTGTCACCTCCTGCGGATCTTTGAGCTGAACTGGCTCAAAGAAGAAAGGAAGACTCATACTCATGCGAACAGCCTGAGCCACTTCCAGATCGTCTGGATCGATGCCAAAAATTTTACTATCGCGGGGCAGTACCAGCATTCGGCCGCTGGTTAAATCGCTGGCGACAACCTGGAGTTTGTAGCGATACTTAGGGTTATCTTTATTTTTCTCGATGATCAAATCCTTGAAGGTAAAGATCCCTTTTGCCTCCAGCAGATTGCGAATCCAAGCTTCAAAAAACTTGCCTTCATAAATTCCTTTCTCATGGACAAGGCTCAACAGCTTGCCAACCACAGGAATTTTATCTTCCCAGGCCTCGTCCATGAATTGATTGAAGTCCTGAGATTCTAAGATCTGCTTCAGCTCGGTCGCCTTGTAGCCTGCTGCCACTAACGAGGCGACGATGGCTCCTGCCGAGGTGCCAGCAACATTTTCAAAGGTGTAGCCATGTTCTTCCACCACGGCAATGGCTCCCACCAACCCAATGCCTTTAACGCCGCCACCTTCAAATACTGCATCAATTTTTTTCATCAGACGCACCTGTTGCTGTAAGGTCACCCCAGTATCCTACTTGATCTGACCGAGTCTGCTGAAGGTGTCGTGCTGGGGCCAAACCAGAGGGTTAACTCTGGGTAAAGGCAACCTCACCAGGGCGGGGATTAGTTCGTCCAGACAATCCAGGCTCATGCCAACAGAATAGTGGCCAGTGTGCGACGCTAGCCTATCTCCCCAGTCTAAGAATCGTTAAGTCCAGCAACCCAATATCGACTGCACCGTAAGGCATTGTTACGGCTAGACTTGCCTGTCTGCCCGGCTTTTATAATGGAGTTGTAGCCGAATTGCCCCTGGCCTGGCTCCAACTGCTGACTCTATCGCTACATCCTAGAGAGCCTAAAACGCGGGCCTGCAAAACAGGAGACTCAGCGCCATGTTTACCAGAATTTTGGTCGCCCTGGATAACTCGCCCCACCGGCAAGACGTATTTGACCAAGCTCTCTCCCTAGCTAAGGCTACCCAGGCTAGTCTCATGCTGGTGCATGTTCTTTCGGCCTACGAAGAGGGGAGCCCCGGCATTCCGATTCGGTCGTACCAGGCCTACTATCCGGTGCTTGAAGACTCCACCTGGCGGCTTTATCAAAAACGCTGGGAAGAGTTTGAGGCTCAGGGCATTGCTCAGCTCAAGGCAGAAATTGACCTAGCTCTCGCAGCGGGGGTGGTGGCTGAATTTACCCAGGCCAATGGAGAGCCTGCCGCCACTATCTGCGGTGTTGCCAATTCCTGGCAGGCCGATTTGATTGTCGTGGGCAGCCACGGGCGCAGGGGGCTGAGCGAATTGCTGCTGGGCAGTGTGAGCAACTACGTCATGCATCACGCGGCCTGCTCGGTGTTGGTGGCCCATAGTAACCAGCGACAGCCGACCACAGCAACCGCGATGGCTGCAAGTGCTGAGGCTTAAGCGCTGGCCGCTGTGATAGCGAAAATGTGCTCGATGGTTTCTTCTACGGCCCGGTCGGGGGTGGAGGCCCCTGACGTAACACCTACGGTGAAGGGGCCATCGGGCAGCCATCCTTCGGTAACGGTCATGTCTCCATGGAGCAGTTTGTGCTCAATACGGTTGCCAGGGCCAATGCGGCTGGCGCTGTCGATGTGGTAAGAGGGAATGTGACGCTCGACAGCGATTTCTTGGAGGTGAGTGGTGTTGGAGGAATTGTATCCACCGATAACCACCATCAGATCAAGTTTTTCGTCAACTAGCTCAAACATGGCATCTTGGCGCTCTTGGGTCGCGTCACAGATGGTGTTGAAGCTGAGGAAGTGATCGTTGAGGGCCTGGGGGCCGTATTTTTTCAGCATGGTGTGTTCAAAGAGCTTGCCAATTTGCTCGGTTTCGCCCTTGAGCATGGTGGTTTGGTTGGCAATGCCAATGCGCTCTAGGTCGGTCTCGGGGTTAAAGCTGGCGGAGCAAGCGTTGCCAAACTTGGCCATGAACTCGTCGGTGTCGCCACCGTGGAGAATGTAGTCGGCCACGTACTGGGCCTGGTCGAGGTTGAGCACTACCAGATACTTGCCGGCAAAGGAGCTGGTCGCAACGGTTTCTTCGTGGTTGTACTTACCGTGGATGATAGAGGTGTGATCTTTTTTCTTGTGTTTCTCGACGGTGTTCCAGACCTTTGAGACCCAGGGGCAGGTGGTGTCAACGATGGTGCAGCCTTTGTCGTTGAGCAGCTGCATTTCCTGAACGCTGGCCCCAAAGGCAGGGAGAACGACCACATCGCCCTGGCCTACTACGGAGAAGTCTTTTTCGCCATTGCGCAGCTCGATGAACTCCACCGCCATATCTTTGAGGCGCTGGTTGACGCTAGGGTTGTGGATGATTTCGTTGGTAATCCAAATGCGTTCGGTGGGGAAATGCTGGCGAGTTTCGTAGGCCATGGCCACCGCCCGCTCGACCCCCCAGCAAAAGCCAAAGGACTGGGCCAGCTTGACGGTGACCTCGCCGCGGGTGAGGGTGTAGCTGCGATCGCGGATATCCTGAATCAGCCGACTGTTGTATTCGGTCTGCATCTGCCCGGCCACCGCCTCTCCGTGGCCAAACCCCTGGCGAAAGTACTTATCGGAGTGGTGTAGAGAGCGCTTGAAAGCCTTAGTATCCATCAATTCCTCACCGGGTGCGGCACGTCTCTAGGATAGCGGTTTGCGGCGGGGGTTTTGACGCCCGATGGCCGAGGAAATTTCAATGGCTGCCCTCTGGTACAGCTCGGCTTTCTTGCAAATTCCTACAAGATGTTTAGACTCAGCCCCAGGGCGCCCCGGCAGCGGCTAGAAAAGATCTGTTGTGCTGTGGGAGAATCTGAGCTGTGAAGAAACTGTTGCCCTTGAAGTCTGTGGTGGGGGGATGCCTGGTGGGCTTTGCGGTGTGGCTACTCAGCGGCCCTGGGGCGCTGGCCGTACCCTGCACCGCCAACTGTGGCTCTGGGCAAATTCAGTTTACGCCGGGCCAGCGCGTTACCGTACAAGTCGTCAACGTCGGCAGTCGACCGGTAAGTCTTGAGCAGCTGTCGCTGGCTGGGCCACGGGTACTGTACACCGGCAACACGGTCGAAATGCAGATGGGCTGGACGGCTCAGCCCAACCCATCGGTCTTGTTTTGGTCTACCGAAAACCTGCCAGTGCGGGCTCGGCTCGGCCGCCCCGCCCCCAATACCCTGCGGGTAGAGGTGTATAACGCCCCCAGTGAACCTAGCGATCGCAGCTTTACCATCGAAAACGACGGTCGCGTCTCGGTGAGATAAGCCCGGTGAGAGGCTAGCCTCGGCCCACCCACCCACGGCCCGCTTACTCCCACCCCGCCAGCACCAGTTTGCCAATCGTCCGCCCCGATTCGATCTGAGCATGGGCCTGGCGCAGGTTGGCCGCATTGATGGGGGCAAGCGTCTGCCCTAGAGTAGTGCGCAGTTTCTTCGCATCCACCAGGGCCGCCACCTCATCGAGCAAGCGGCCCTGGTCGCCCATGTCGGCAGTCTGGTACATCGAGCGGGTAAACATAAACTCCCAGGCAAAGGTGGCACTTTTATTCTTCAGCAAGTTCAGATCCAGGGGGTCGGTATTGCCCACAATGCCAACGATCTTGCCCTGGGGACAAATCAACTCCGCCATCACCCCCCAGTAGGCATCGGTATCGTTAAAGTTGGCAATCAAGTCAACCTCCCGATGGCCCAGCTGAGCCATCTCTTCAATCAGGGCATCGCTATAGTCCACACTGTAGTCGGCCCCTAGTTCCCTTACCCAGGCCTGCGACTGGGGGCGTGAGGCCGTGGCGATCACCACCAAACCGGCTAGTTTTGCCAGCTGAATAGCCATTGATCCCACCCCACCGGCCCCGCCAATAATCAGAATTGACTGGCCCCGATTTCCCCCCGCCCGATTGACGCCTAAACGGGTGAACAACGCCTCCCAGGCGGTGATTGTGGTGAGCGGTAGAGCCGCCGCCGCCGCAAACGAAAGTGTCTGGGGGCAATGCCCCACAATACGCTCATCCACCAGCTGAAGCTGAGCATTGCAGCCAGGGCGGGTAACATCACCCGCATAGTAAACCGCATCTCCGGGCTGAAAGCGGGTGACGGCATCGCCCACCGCTGCTACGGTGCCTGCGGCATCGTAGCCCAGCACCCTGGGCGTAGTTTCTATCTTGTCTTTTGGCGATCGCAGTTTCGCATCCACGGGGTTCACCGCCACGGCCTCGACTCGCACCAAAACGTCATGGCCCGTGGGGGTGGGGTCGGGCAGGTCAATATCAACCAGCGATCTCGGATCGCTAATGGGCAAATAGTGGGTTAAGGCAACAGCTTTCATGGCAACGCTGAAGGGTCAATACAGATATTGAGTCTCCCGTACATTACCTCGGAAAGCCTGCCCTGGCATCAAACGTACAATCGCCGCTGGAAGCTGCTCTAGCTCACCAGCGGCGATTGCGCTCTCTTTCACAATGGACAATAGGACGATACCGGCTAGCCAGCGACCTAGGGGTCGGTGCGCAGTTCCTGGGGTTGCAGGAAGGCCACCATTTCATCGACACCGCGCTGGATGCGACGAGTCACTGTCATCGGGCTAACGCCGATTTTCTCAGCCACTTCTTTGCGAGATAACCCTTTGAAGAAGACAAACTCGATCGCGGTACGGGTCTTAGCTTCTAGCTGGTTGAGCGCTCGCTGAATCTGCTGGCGATCCTCTTCCAAAGCCTGCATCAGCTGGTAGTGACTATCAGGCAGAGTTTCACCCAGGGTGATGTTCGAGTCCACCTGCTGGCACACGGTGGCATCAAGGCTGAGGGGCATGCGGTTTTTGTGGGCCATCTTCACTTCCCGCCACTCCCGCACAGAAACGCCCAGGGCTTCTGCCATCTCGCCATCGCTAGGGTTGCGGCCCAGGCTACGCATCAGATCCATCTGTAGCTTTTGCGACTCTTTTTGTAGATCTTGCCAGCGACGGGGAATCTTAACGGTAGTGCCGCGATCGCGCAGGAAGTGCAGCATCTCACCGCGAATGTAGGGCACCGCAAAAGAGCTAAAGGCGCAGCCCTGGCCAGGGTTAAACCGCTCAATAGCGCGAATCAGGCCAATGTAGCCAATCTGCTCCAGGTCTTCGTAGGGTTCAGAGCACTGATGGCTGACCCGGTGAGCGATTTTACGAACCAAACCAGCGTTGAGTTGTACGAGTCTATTGCGCAGTTGTACAGAGGGAGACTGCTTGTATTCCATCAGCAGTTCCATGCCACGGGAGCGGATCGTCGAAGTTTGGGTAGCCATATCGCGGGTGTCCTTACGAGAGCGAGTTCGCTGAGAACTGTGTCTATTCTCGGGAGTCACACCGGCATTCACCATAGTTGATCCACGGTACTCTAGCGGGGGCAAGACCAGGGCCTCCGTAGTTCTACGGGATCATCACAGCGGCCAGAAAGCAGCCTAGAGCGGCTCGATGGTTTTCTAAGGGTGCCCAGTCCGCCCAGTCCTGTGCGGGTCAACCCCAGTATTCAAGGCTAAACAGGCATTTTCCTCGGCTCCAAACCGGGCTAAGCTAAGGGCTGGGTACACAACGTTGCATCCCTTAACATTTCTCTGGCGAGGTTAATGGCTCTCAAGGCGGTTCTACTGGACTTTAACGGCGTTGTCATCAATGACGAGGCAATTCACCAGCGCCTGCTCGAAGACATGCTGCTAGAGGAAAACCTGCGCACCAACCCCGATGACTTGAACCAAGTTTGCCTAGGACGCTCCGATGCCGCTTGTCTCAGCGATTTACTCCGCCGCCAGGGGCGGGTCGTATCTGAGGCGTATTTAGAGAAACTGCTAGACCGAAAAGCCGCCCGATACCAGGAAGTTTTAGCGGGCTTGGGGCAGCTGCCCCTGTATCCTGGCCTCGATGATGTGATCTACCAAATTCGCGCGGGCCAGCTGAAGCTAGCGATTGTCTCTGGAGCCCGGCGACGCGAGATTGAAGCGGTGCTGTCTCTGGTGCCTTGGGGTGAACATGTGGGGCTGGTGGTATCGGCAGATGACCTGCCGGTGGGCATTAGCAAACCCGATCCAGATGGCTATCTGCTGGCCATTGAGCGATTAAACCATCAGTTTGCCAACCTTGCCCTTCAACCCTCTGAATGTCTGGCGGTAGAGGACTCTTTTGCCGGCATAGAAGCCGCCAAACAGGCCGGTGTGCCGGTGCTGGGGGTAGCCCATGCCTACCCCTACCAAATGATTCATCGTCGGGCTACCTGGGTCGTTGACCACCTCTACGAGCTCAATCTGGAATGGCTGAAGCCCTATTACCACGACAGCGCTACCCCGGTGGCGCCAGCATAAAAGGCTTTACAAATCTCTGGCTGGGGCCGCAGGGAGTTGCGCTGAGGAGCCACGCTGTAGCGTAGGATTTCCTAGGATTAATCTTTGACCACGCCTGACTCGACCAAACCATTGTCTGGCCATTGCTGACCTATTCCTTCATTCCCTAGACCATGACCCACTCTCCGACTACCCCCGATCAGGTTGTACAGCAGCTGAACTGGCGCTACGCCACCAAGCAGTTTGACCCTACCCGCAAACTTGCTGACCATGTCTGGGCGGCCCTGGAACAGAGCCTGGTGCTGTCTCCATCATCGTTTGGGCTCCAGCCCTGGAAGTTTTTTGTTGTGCGCAATGCCGAACTGCGGCAGCAGCTGCGCGGCCATGCCTGGGGTCAGGCCCAGGTGACCGATGCCTCGCATTTAGTGGTGCTGGCGATCAAAAAAGACGTTGGCGCTGAGGAGGTTGACCAGTTTGTGGGGCGTATGGCTGCCGTGCGCCAGGTACCGGCAGAAACCCTCGCCAACTATGGCGGCATGGTCAAAGGATTTTTGGCTCAGCCGCCCTATCCCATCACCATGGATGGATGGGCGACTCGGCAGGTGTACATTGCCCTGGGGTTCTTGATGCATGCGGCGGCCATGCTCGGGGTCGATACCTGTCCGATCGAGGGGTTTGACCCAGCCAAATTCAATGAGCTGCTCCAGCTGCCGGAGCAGGGCTACTCGGCGGTGGTTCTCTGTGCGGTGGGCTACCGTGACGCGGCCGACAAGTATGCCGACCTGCCTAAGGTTCGCTATCCCACGGAGACTGTGGTGGGCTATTACGACTAGCCGCCAGAGCGTCACAGGGCAGCCAGCTTTTCCAGGTAGGGCTTAGCCAGGTAGAAGCTGGCGATCGATTTGGCATCCACGGCTTCCCCAGCCAAGATTGACTTTTCGAACTGGGCTGGGGTGAGCGATACCACCTCAATATCCTCGTCGGCATCGGCGGCGGGGGGCGACGCGATGGGCTCTAGGTCGGTGGCAAGAAAGGCGTGGATGATTTCGTCGGAGTAGCCCGGTGCCAGGGGAAAGTTGCCGATGGGTAGCCAGGTTTGGGCTGTGTAGCCAATTTCTTCTTGAATTTCGCGACGAATGGTGTCGGCGGGTGATTCTTCGGCTTCGATGGTTCCGGCCGGAAATTCGAGCAGCCGCCCGAGCAGGGCAAAGCGATACTGACGCACCATGATGAGGTTGCCGTCAGCGGTGACCGGGACGGCTAAGGCTCCGCCGGGGTGGCGAATACATTCCCAGTCGCCCTCGGCTCGATTGGGCAGGCGCAGCCGGTTGACTTCAAAGTTAAATTTGCGGCCCTCGTAGAACAGGCGCTGTTTTAGCAGTTGGGGAGGTTCTTGGCCGAGGGGCATAGGTGAGGGTTGGTAAGGGCGCTATGGGTCACCCCATTGTAGCTGGGTTGGCGGGGGTGGGCTGTAGGGTGCCCAGGCGGGTTACCCCGACCCGCTCCACCGCGTCGCACAGGGTCTGGACCCGCTGGCCGCTGACTGGATCGCGCCAGTGGGGGGCAATCTCGGCTAAGGGCACCAGCACAAAGGCTCGCTCGCGCAGGCGGGGATGGGGAACCTGGAGGTGGGGCTCCGTGATGATGGCCTGGTCATAGAACAGCAAATCTAGATCGAGGGTGCGGGGTCCCCAGTGCTGGCGGCGCACTCGACCGAAGGTTTGCTCGATGTGTAGGAGCTGTTGCAGCAGCTTGGGGGCCGATAGGGTGGTGTGCACCAGGGCGCAGGCGTTGAGCACATCGGGCTGGGGCGGACCGATGGCCAGGGTTTGGTAGAGGCTGGACTGGGTCAGTAGCACTATCGTGGGCGGCTGGTGGATTGCCGCCAGGGCCTGCTGGAGAATCTGGCGAGAGTCGCCCTGGTTGCTGCCAAGTGCGATCGCACAAGGTACCATCACTTTCCCCTAGCCCAAATGGCTGCGCAGACGAGCTACCAGTTGGTCGGCGGGCAGCACGCCCTCAATGCGGTCAACCGGCTGCCCATGCTCAAATAGCACTAGGGTGGGCAGGGCGGCAATGCGGTGCTGCGAAGCAATTTGAGGGTACTTGTCGGTGTCAATTTTGACGATTTTGAGCTGCCCCTTGAGCTGACTATTTACGTCTGCCAAAATACCGGCCATCATCTGGCAGGGGCCACACCAGGTGGCGTAGAAGTCGACCAAAATAGGTGTCTCAGCGCCGGATAGTAGGTCGTCAAAGCTTTGAAATTGCTGTTTGACCGCCATGGCATACTCCTTCTGTAAAACCCTGTTACCTGAGCAAAAGTAGAGCTGATTGCTTAAGCATAGACTATGGCTTCAGAGCTATGGTTAGCCTGCTTCCTACGGTTCTAGTTGGTGTTAGAGTGTTGCAGCTAAATACTTATCCAGAGTTTTACGGCAACCGACCCAGCGGGACGAGGTTGCAACCTCAAAGGGGACGTTTATTTAGATGGAATACTCTTTGGGCCTATTCCATAAACTCCAGCACGGTCACGGCGGGGGTGGGCAGGTGCTCAAAGCGGCTGGCGGTGGTTTCGATGCGGCGCAGCTGCGCCAGGGCCAGACTACAGGGCATGCCGTACTTGGCATGCACCCGGTCGCTGGCAATGGTGAGGGCGGTGCGCGATCGCGCCACAAAGTCGGCCAGGGGGTAGGTGGTCGCCACGGCAAAGTAGTCTTTGACCACCAGGGAGGGGGAGTAGCAGGTTTCCTGGTGGCCGTCGGGCCATTGAA
>DATIVG010000212.1:0-1709 GCA_035466075.1 Nodosilinea sp.
CGAATGGCGATCATGGCGTCGCAGAAGCGATCGAGTTCTGCCTTGGACTCGCTCTCGGTGGGCTCCACCATCAGGGTGCCAGCCACGGGCCAGGACATGGTGGGCGGGTGAAAGCCGTAGTCGATCAGGCGCTTGGCCACATCTTCGACACCCAGATCGGCAGTTTTCTTAAAGGGACGCAGGTCAAGAATGCACTCGTGGGCCACCCGCCCGTTTTGCCCGGTGTAGAGAATGTCGTAGTGCCCGGCCAGGCGATGGGCGATGTAGTTGGCATTGAGAATGGCCACCGCCGTGGCCTGCTTCAGCCCCGCGCCGCCCATCATGGCGATGTACATCCAGGAGATGGGCAAAATGCTGGCGCTGCCCCAGGGGGCGGCGGTGACCGCGCCAATGCCCTGGTCGCCGCCGACCTTCACCAGGCTGTGCCCCGGCAGGTAGGGCACCAGGTGCGCCTTGACGCCGATGGGGCCTACCCCCGGCCCGCCGCCGCCGTGGGGAATGCAAAAGGTCTTGTGCAGGTTGAGGTGGCAGACATCGGCCCCAAAGTCGGCGGGGCGGCAGAGGCCCACCTGGGCGTTCATATTGGCCCCATCCATATAGACCTGGCCGCCGTGGCGGTGGGTGATGGCGCAGATTTCGGCAATGCCCGCCTCAAACACCCCGTGGGTGGAGGGGTAGGTAACCATCAGCGCCGCCAGGCTGTCGCTGTGCTTTTCGGCCTTGGCCGTGAGGTCGGCGATGTCGATGTTGCCGTCGTCGTCGCACTGCACGGGGACCACCTGCATACCGGCCATGACGGCACTGGCGGGGTTGGTGCCGTGGGCCGACTGGGGAATGAGGCAAACGGTGCGGTGGGTGTCGCCCCGCCGCTGGTGGTACTCGCGGATCACCAGCAGGCCCGCGTATTCACCCTGGGCTCCGGCGTTGGGCTGGAGCGAAACGCCGTCGAAGCCGGTGATTTCGGCTAGCCAGGTCTCCAGGTCGGCAAACAGCTGCCGGTAGCCCGCCCACTGATCGGCGGGGGCAAAGGGGTGAATCTGGCCAAACTCAGGCCAGGTGACGGGCACCATTTCGGCGGTGGCGTTGAGCTTCATGGTGCAGGAGCCCAGGGGAATCATCGCCGTGGCCAGGGAGAGATCTTTGCTTTGCAGGCGGTACAGGTACCGCAGCATCTCGGTTTCGGAGTGGTAGCGGTGGAAGGTGGGGTGGGTGAGGTAGGGGGAGGTGCGGCGGAGGGAGTGGGGGAGTAAGGGAGTGGGGGAGTGGCCGCTATTCTCACCTGAAGGGGAGAGGGTTGGGTCGAGAGGAAGGTTTGAATTTTGAATTTTGAATTTTGGATTGGGGTCGCCGGTAAAGACGGTGATCAGATCCTGGAGATCTGCTGCGGTGACGGTTTCGTCGAGGGCGACAATGAGTGTTTCGCCGTCGAGCACCCGCAGGTTGATGCGGTGGGCGGCGGCGCGGGCGAGGATGGCAGCCTGATCGTCGCCAACGGTGACGCGCAGGGTGTCGAAGACGGGGGCCGAGCCCAGCTCAAAGCCAGCGGCGGCCAGGGCGGTGGCGAGGGTGTGGGTGTGGTGGTGGATGCGGGTTGCGATCGCAGCTAACCCCTCGGGCCCGTGGTACACCGCGTACATGCTGGCCATGATCGCCAGCAGCACCTGGGCGGTGCAGATATTGCTGGTGGCGGCGTCGCGGCGAATGTGCTG
>DATIVG010000213.1:0-2988 GCA_035466075.1 Nodosilinea sp.
GTGGGGCACCTATCTCCACGGCATCTTTGACAACGGCCCCTGGCGGCGGGCCTGGCTCAACCGCCTGCGCCAGCAGCGGGGGCTGGGGTCGTTGCCCACCGGCATCCCCAACTACCGCGAACAGCGGGAGGCGGTGCTCAACGAGCTCACCGAGGCGGTCAGCGAGCACCTGGATCTGACGCCGCTGCTGGGCTAGGCTCGGTCTGGTGATGCTGGTGGCGGGGCGAAGACCGCCACCGGCACGCGCTTGTAGGCGGGAGTACCGGCGCGGGGCTCAATGTGCGCTTTCATCAGCACATTGGCCTCGGGGTAAAACATCAGGGCGGCGTGCGATCGCACCTCCCCAAAAATAATTTCAATATTGTCGAGCTGCCCGGCATCGCCCCGCACGCTGACCCGCTGGTGCTCGGCAAACCCGGCCTGCTGAGCATCTTTAGGGTTCATCAAAATGCAGTGGCGGTGGGGCATGCCCCGGTACTCGTCGGCCTCCTTGTAGACCACCGTGTTGTGCTGGCCGTAGCTGCGCCCGGTGATCAGCGCCAGCACCAGGGCGGGCCGCTGCGGGTCAGCGGGGGGCAGGCCAAAGTCTGCCAGGCTGGGCAGGCTCAGTGTGGGCAGCGGCGTGGGCTGCATCTCGGCCTTCCCCGAGGGGGTAGGAAACTTCGGCTCTAGAAAAATCCGCCCGCCAATGGTGAACTCGGCCTGGGTGTCGTCGATCTCGCCAATCTTTTCGTAGCCGGGAATGGTCTGGGCAATTAGCTGGCGCACGTAGCGGGGGTCGTGCAGCCGCCGCCAGTCAATCGGCTGGTCGCCGTGGAGGCGGTGGGCCAGCTCCGCCAAAAAGTCGATCTCAGAGATCAGGTCGGCCCCCTTCAGGTGGGTTTTGCCGGGGCTGTTGAGCCGCACGTAGTTGTTGCCCGACTCCACGGTGGTGGAATGGGGGTTCTCAAACCGGGCGTAGACCGGCACGATGATCGTGTTTTGCCTGGCCAGCCCGGCGAAATGGCCCTGGTTGGGCTTGGTGGCCAGGTAGATGATCGTGTCGATGCGGCCCAGGGCGCGGCGGGCCTGGGTGAGGTCGGGGTTGGCGGCGTAGAGGTTGCCGCCCAGGCACAGCAGGGTATCCACCTCGCCGCGGTCGGCGGCTTCGATCAGGGCGCGGGCGTCGTAGCCGGGCTCGCGCTGGAGCGATTTGCCCAGCAGTTTCTCCAGCGCCTCGCGAATGCTGGCTTTGAGGTGGGCGGTCACCCCCATGGAGCCAAAGCCCTGCACATTAGAATGGCCGCGAATCGGCATCAGCCCCGCGCCGGGCTTGCCCACGTTGCCCGTGAGCAGGGCGGTATTGGCAATGCTAAAGATGTTGTCCACGCTGTTGGCCTGGTGGGTGATGCCCATGGCCCAGGCAAAGACCACATTCTGGCTGCTGTGAATCAGCTCCGCCGCCGCGACAATCTCGCTCAGCGTGAGGCCGCAGGTGGCGGTAATCGCCTCCCACCCGGTGGCGGCCACCTGATCGATCACCATCTGCCAGTTTTCGGTGTGGGCCTTGAGGTAGTCAAACTGCACCCAGCCCCGCTCTAGCAGCACCTTTTGAATGCCCACAAACAGGGCCAGGTCGCTGCCCGGCAGGGGCTGCAAAAACAGCGACGCAATCTCTCGCCCCTGCACCAGGGTGAGGGGGTGGGCCGGGGAGCCAAACTTGACCAACCCCACCTCTTTGACCGGGTTGATGACGAGAACTTTACCGCCGCGATCGCGCAGTTCAATCAGCTCATTCATCAGGCGGGGGTGGTTGGCCGGGGCGTTGGAGCCCACCAGCACCACACAGTCGGCCTGGCGCAGCCCCTCCAGGCTCACCAGCGAGGTGCCGGTGCCAAACACTTTGTTAAGGCTCACCGTCGAGGGGGCGTGGCACAGATCAGAGCAGTCGGCCAGGTGGTTAGAGCCCAGGGCCCGCACCATCAGCTGCAACAAAAAGGCAGCCTCGTTAGACGACCGGCCCGAGCTGTAGGAGGCCACCCGCTCCGGCGGCAGCGAAAAGGCGGCGGTGGCCAGCTGGTAGATCTCCTCCCAGCCGATCGGCTCGTAGCGGTCAGACCCGGCCCGGCGAATCACCGGAAAGCTGAGCCGCCCCAGGCGATCGGCCTCGCGGGAGGTGAGCGCTTGCAGCTCTGAGAGGGTGTGGCGGGCAAAGAAATGGTCGCCCAGGCCCGGTTGCAGCTCCGAGGCAATGGCCTGCACGCTTTTCATGCAGCGCTGCAGCGGTTCTTCCAGCTCGTTGGCAAAGCCGCCATTTTGCCCGCCGGTACCCCAGGCGCAGGAGAGGCAGGCACTTTTGTGAAACAGGGTTTTCCAGATCTGCGGCCCCTGGGGCGAGAGGGTCTTTTGGGCCCAGTACTGAATCACCGGCAGACCGCCGCCCACCTGGGCCGCCGCCGTAGACTCCTCTGCCAGGCCAGGGTTGGCGGTGGCCACAGGAGTTTTGGCGGACGAGGGGGCGTCGCTATCGGATGGAGTGCGATCGGTCATGGGGAAGGTCTCTGTACAGCCGCTATGCAACAACTATAGCGAGAGGGTCAGAGGCGGGTATGTAAGCCTAAAGGTAGAGAGTTTTGGGACCGATTAACTTTTGGCGGTCGGTGTGCAGGGGCGTTGTTAGATTGTGTTGCTTTGCCCCACGGTAATGACCACATTCCCTTTCTTGTATCCTTGCTCGACGTACCTGTGGGCCTCGGCAGTCTGTTCTAGTGGGTAACACCGATCTATGACCGACTTCATTCTCCCCATCTCAATTAACTCTTTGAGAAAAATCAGATCCTCTTTGCGCTCAATGGCTACCCCACCTTTTACTTTTTTGCTGCTGGTCATTGAAGTCCACAGCCCCCGGAGGACCGGAGATAGATTGATGTGAACTGCTCTGAGATAAAATCCGTTATTCTTCAGTGAGCTTAGACAACCTGAAAATGGACTTTTGCCAGTTGTGTCAAA
>DATIVG010000214.1:0-6532 GCA_035466075.1 Nodosilinea sp.
ACCAGTCGTAACTCACTTCGGGATTGCCATAGGTCTGCATGGTCAATGAATCCTTACTCAAGGTCAGTATCAACACAGCACTTATTGAGAAGTAAACTCAATAAGATCATCGATAGAGTCATGGAACCACAGATCGGAATCATTCTCAACAGCAAAGGATTAAGTTTTGTTTACTTGCTTCTCATCCAGAACAGTCAGGCCTGCGGCTCAAGCCTACAAGCATCTAGTTTTGAAAGGATTCAAGCAGCTGCCACGATTGCATCACTGGGACTAAATGGGGAAGTCAAGTCTGCCGCTGACCCACAAATTGTTCAAAGCTCACGCTAGCCGTTCTCAACAGCTGCTGACAAAAAGCTCCAGCGGCTCCTGCACATGGGATCCAGCGACGGGCTAGAGGAAATATTATTGAGTTTAGATTTCAATAGTGCAGCCGGATGGAGGCGCGATCGCACCCTCCTCCATCCCGATGACCGCCTCTACTGCGAAAAATCGTACTCGCGCATCTCCAGACGGCAGCCCTCCTGGAGGTTGAGGGCCCGCTTGATCGGGTTGATATCGCGAAAGCCTTCGGATCCCTGCTGCCGCAGGCTGGTCTCAAACCGGGTGGCAAATTGAGACACGCAGGGGCTGCGGCTGTTGCCCAACCGCTCCAGACTGGCCAGGGTGGTGTCCATATCCCAAACCTCGACCGCGCTGTGCAATTGCTCCCAGGTGCGGCTCTCCTGGCTGTTGCTGGCCACCTGAAGCTGGTGGCGATCGAGGATGCGGTAGGCCAGCCAAAAGCTGCCGCTGAGAATGGCCGCCATACCTAGCGAGATCAGGCAGCCCGCCAGGGGGTTGCGGCGGGTCAGCCGCCCCGAGGGCTGCGGCAGCGGGTCGGCGGGGGTGCGATCGCAGTACTCCACAAACTGAGGCACCTGGTCTAAAAACCACACATCAATGCCCTTGGGCTTGAGCTGCTCGGCAATTTCAAAGGCAGCATCGGCCTCCGCCACGGGGGTCAGCCCGGCGATCACCGGGCGCTGGTCGGGGAAGTGGCCCTGGCACGCCTGAATCCCATCCACCGCCGCCCACAGGTCAGAGGGGCTCAGGCTGGGCGGGCAAAAAATGGCGTACATGGGGGTGAGCAGGTCTACCACCCCGCCGTCTGGGCAGGGCACCTGGCGATGCAGGCTGTAGCCATAGTCTTCCAGCCAGCGCCCCAGCGCGGTGCGTAAATCCTCAGAACTGGCAAAAGCGATGGCGGCGGTCACAGTCGGCCCAGGGCTGTAGAGTAGTTTATCTGTACCAATATTAGCGCGGTATCCGATTTCCAAAACAGCGCTGCCGGGCTATCTGGGGGTGCAGCGCTTGACTGGACTAGCAGATCCTTGATCGCAGCTAGCTGCCCAGCGCCCCCTGCCGCCCGCCCGCAGCTTGTCCGGAAATATGTCTTGAAATGATAGAGCGATTTTCTCCAGACTCTCCGTCATTTTGCCGGGCAGCTCCGATTAATTTGCCGAACCTGGGCCCGGAGTTTGCGGAACCTGGGCCTGAGGCTATAAAATAAAGTTAAGTAATGTAAATGACTTCTAAGGAAAAATTATCCCTAGTGATTTTTACACCCGTCCGCTGGTCCACCCCCAGGCGTAGATCCAACGACAGCGTGGGCGACAGAGTGGGCCTGATCCCTAGCCCTCCCTCCGCTCTACGGTTCTCCCCACTGCGGATTATTAGTGCATCCACGTAAAGTATTAATAACTAGGCTCGTGGCTGTGCTTTGGGTGGCCCCCACCTAGACGTTTCGACCGCTGTTTTTCCCCAGGTCTGGGGCCATCTCCCTTAAATCGGCCTTTCCCTCGCTCCTCAAGCCATTGGTACTGTCTTAACCGCCATGTTTGAACACTTCACCAACACCGCCATCGCCGTCATCATGAAGGCCCAGGAAGAGGCTCGCCGCCTGCGCCACAACTTTGTGGGCACCGAGCAGCTGCTGCTCGGCCTGATCAAAGAAGAAGCCACCCTATCCGCCAAGGTGCTGACCGAGTTTGGCGTCAACCTCAACGATGCCCGCGCCGAAGTCGAGGCCATCATCGGTCGCGGCAGCGGCAGCGTGCCCCCCGAGATTCCCTTCACCCCCAAGGTCAAACAGGTGTTTGAGCTGGCCTTTCAGGAGGCCCGCAAAATGGACTCCCCCTACATTGAGCCCGAGCACCTGCTGCTCAGCCTGTGTCAAAACACCGAGAGCGTCGCCTATCGAGTGCTCACCAACCTGGGGGTAGACCCCGCCAAGGTGCGCACCCGCATCATTCAAGAGCTGGGCGAGGTGGCGGCACTGCCCGCCGGTCGCCGCGAGAGCGACCGCGACAGCAGCCGCAAGCCCGGCAAAATTTTGGCGGAGTTTGGCAACGACCTGACCGCCCTGGCCGCAGCAGGCAAAATCGACCCCGTGGTAGGCCGCGCCAAAGAGATCGAGCGGGTGGTGCAGGTGCTGGGTCGGCGCACCAAAAATAATCCAATTTTGGTCGGCGAGCCGGGGGTGGGTAAAACTGCGATCGCAGAGGGCCTGGCCCAGCGCATCGTCAACCAGGACGTACCCGAAGCGCTGATCACCAAGCGCGTAATCAGCCTCGACATGGGCTCACTGGTGTCGGGCACCCGCTTTCGCGGCGACTTTGAAGAGCGCCTCACCCAGCTGGTGCAGGAGGTGCGCGAAGACCCAGACGTGGTCCTAGTCATCGACGAAATCCACACCCTGATCGGGGCCGGTTCCCTCGAGGGCGGGCTCGACGCCGCCAACATGCTCAAGCCCGCCCTGGCCCGGGGTGAAATGCAGTGCATCGGGGCTACCACCCTCGACGAATTTCGCAAGTACATCGAGCGCGACGCCGCCCTGGAGCGCCGCTTCCAGCCGGTGATGGTGAAGCCGCCCTCGGTGGACGAAACCATCGAAATTTTGCAGGGGGTGCGCAGCCGCTACGAGCAGTTCCACCAGGTCAACTTCAGCGATGAGGCCCTGGTGGCCGCCGCCAAGCTCTCCGACCGCTACATCAGCGATCGCCACCTGCCCGACAAAGCCATCGACCTGATCGACGAGGCGGGCTCCCAGGTGA
The DNA here is from genome assembly GCA_035466075.1 of Nodosilinea sp. Lineage (GTDB taxonomy): Bacteria > Cyanobacteriota > Cyanobacteriia > Phormidesmidales > Phormidesmidaceae > Nodosilinea. The sequence continues at coordinate 3,093 of DATIVG010000214.1, forward strand.
AGCTGCGGCATATGCCCAAATACCCTTCCAAAGAGCTCAAGCTACAGCTGCGCCAGGTCAACAAAGACCTCGACGAGGCCATCGAGCTACAGGAGTTTCCCAAGGCCAAAGCCCTGCGCGACCAGCGCCAGGATCTGATCCAGCAGCTGCAGGCCGACATTCCCGAGTATGGCGAAGCCGAAGTAAGCAGCCTGCCGCCCCAGCCCATCGTTAACGAAGACAACATCGCCGACATTGTGGCTGCCTGGACGGGCATTCCGGTCAACCGCATGACCGAGACCGAGGCCGTGCGCCTGATGCACCTCGAAGACGTGCTCCACGAGCGGGTGATTGGCCAGCACGAGGCCGTCATGGCCGCCGCCAAAGCCATTCGCCGGGCCCGCTCGGGTCTGGCCAGCGCCGACCGGCCGATCGCCAGCCTGGTGTTTTCTGGCCCCACCGGGGTCGGCAAAACCGAGCTGTCCAAGGCCCTGGCCGTGGCTCTATTTGGCTCCGAGGAGGCGATGATTCGCCTCGACATGTCGGAGTTTATGGAAAGCCACACCGTGTCGAAGCTGATTGGTTCGCCCCCCGGCTTCGTGGGCTACGACGAGGGCGGTCAGCTCACCGAAGCGGTGCGACGCCAGCCCTACAGCGTCATTTTGATGGATGAAATCGAAAAGGCTCACCCCGAGGTCTTTAACCTGCTGCTGCAGGTGCTCGACGACGGCCGCCTCACCGACGCCAAGGGCCGGGCGGTGAGCTTCAAAAACACCCTGATCATCATGACCTCAAACATTGGCTCCCAGGTGATCGAGAAGGGCGGCAGCGGGCTGGGCTTTGACTTCGCCACCACCGACCAGGCCACCAGCCAGTACAACAACATCCGCAACCTGGTCAACGAGGAGATGAAACAGTACTTCCGGCCGGAGATGCTGAACCGCATCGACGAAATCATCGTCTTTCGTCAGCTCACCCGTGAGGAGGTCAACCAGATTGCCGACCTCATGCTGGAGCAGGTCAACAAGCGCCTGGCCGATCGCCAGATGGCCATCACCCTCTCCGAGGCCTGCCGCGCCCGACTGGCCCAGGAGGGCTACGACCAGCGCTACGGGGCTCGCCCCATGCGCCGCGCCATTGCTCGGGTGGTGGAAGACACCCTGGCCGAGGCGATTTTGGCGGGCACCCTGGAGGAGGGCGATCGAGCCCTGCTCGACATCGATGAGGCGGGTAACCCAGTGGTGACTCCGGAGCGTCAGCCCGCTCTGGTAGGATAGCCCTGGACGTTGCGGCCAGCTATCCCCATGGTGAATCTACCCCCCGACCAGCCCGATCCACGGGAGCGCCGTCAGTCTGGCGGCGCTTCCCGTGACGACCAGCGCATTCTTGACTTTGACGAACTGCTGGCGGTGGTGCTGGCGTTTGTGGGAATTGGCTCCATCCTGTGGTGGGGCCTGTCGCGATCGCAGGGGTGGCTGACGGAGACCGCCAGGCTGGATCGACGCGCGGGTGAGTCTTCGGACCTGGCCGCCCCCGAGCGCGACTCCCCCTCTGGACTGTTTGAGCCACGCCGCGTGGAGCCGCGCGACCGCCCCCAGCGACCGACGGCCAGCCCAACGCCGCTGCCCAACCAAAGCTTTCAGGCCGCGCCCCCCCAGGCGGCTGCGCCGGTGCCCGTGGCACCGGCTAACCTACCCGCTGAGCCCCTGGCGGAAGCCCCGCAGGAGCTTGAGACCACAACCCAGCCCCTGGATATTTCCGACGTACCCCCTACCCACTGGGCCTATCCGTTCATCAAACCCATGTTTGACGGCGGGTACCTGCCCGATTTCCCCGAGCAGGGGTTTCAGCCGGACCAGCCCCTCACCCGGGCCGAGCTGGCCTCGCTGCTGAGTGAGGCCTTTGGCGATGCCCCCCGCGAGGGCTCGGCCCGCAGCTTTAGCGATGTGGATGCCACCTACTGGGCCGCGCCAGCCATTGACAATGCCGTGGCCCAGGGCTTCATGAGCGGCTACCCCGAGGGCACCTTTCGCCCCGACCGGGCAGTGCCGCGCTACGAGGTGCTGGTCACCCTGGCGACGGGGCTAGATCTGGCTCCTTCTCCGGCACCCGATCAAACACTCCAGGCGTTTGTTGACCTGGGGCCGCTGCCCGGTTGGGCTCGCCCCAAGGTTGCCGCCGCCGCCGAAGGTGCCGTGGTAGTCAACTATCCCGCCCGCGATCGGCTCAAGCCGACCCAGGCAGCTACCCGGGCCGAAATTGTGGCGATGATTCACCAGGCGCTGGTACAGCAGGGTGAGCTGCCCGCGGTGGAGTCGGAGTATACATTGCCCTAGGGAGCAGCAGAGAGATGGGGAAGGGAGGGGAGATGGGAGACCATCATCCCTTCCTTCGTTTTGGGCTTTCTTCGGGCGGCTAGGGACGATTCTCTATGCCTTGATCCCACCGTCTGATAGACTGAGAAGTCGAGATGGGGAACGCGAAACCCACTAAATATAGGCAGTTTGGAGGATTGATCCCGTGGAAAGTACCCTCGGTCTTGAGATTATTGAGGTTGTCGAACAGGCTGCGATCGCATCATCCCGATGGATGGGCAAAGGCGAAAAAAACATCGCTGACCAGGTGGCCGTAGAAGCCATGCGGGAGCGCATGAACAAAATCCACATGCGCGGTCGCATCGTGATCGGCGAGGGCGAACGGGACGATGCCCCCATGCTCTACATCGGCGAAGAAGTGGGCATCTGCACCCAGCCCAACGCCACCGATTTCTGCAATCCCGACGAACTGCTCGAAATTGACATCGCCGTTGACCCCTGCGAAGGCACCAACCTGGTAGCCTACGGCCAAAACGGCTCCATGGCGGTGCTCGCCATCTCCGAAAAAGGTGGCCTGTTCGCCGCCCCTGACTTCTACATGAAGAAGCTGGCGGCCCCGGCTCAGGCCAAGGGCAAGGTTGACATCAACAAGTCGGCCACCGAAAACCTGAAGATTCTAGGTGAATGCCTCGATCGCGCCATCGATGAGCTGGTAGTGGTGGTGATGAAGCGCGATCGCCACAACGATCTGATCAAAGAAATTCGCGACGCCGGTGCCCGGGTCAAACTGATCGCCGACGGCGACGTCGGTGCCGCCATCTCCTGCGCCTTCTCCGGCACCAACACCCACGCGCTGATGGGCATCGGCGCCGCCCCCGAAGGCGTGATTAGCGCCGCCGCCATGCGCTGCCTGGGCGGCCACTTCCAGGGTCAGCTGATCTACGACCCCGCCGTGGTCAAGACCGGCCTGATTGGCGAGAGCAAAGAAGCCAACATCGCCCGCCTCAACGAAATGGGCATCACCGACATCGACAAGGTCTACGACGCCGAAGAGCTAGCCTCGGGCGAGACCGTGCTGTTTGCCGCCACCGGCATCACCCCCGGCGAACTGATGGAAGGGGTGCGCTTCTTCCACGGCGGCATGCG
>DATIVG010000215.1:0-3032 GCA_035466075.1 Nodosilinea sp.
ATGCAGACCGTGGCCCTGGCTCGGCAGCAGGGCATTCCCCTGCAGCGGCTGGAGCGCCTGGCCACCCTGCCCCACAGCTGGGGCGCGATGGTGCCCGCCCTGGTGGAGGCATGGCAGCGGCAGCGCTGGCAACCGGGCACCTGGCGCCGCGACTGGGCCGAAAACTGGTGCAACTGGCAGCGCACCCGGCGGCGGGCCTAGCGCAGACCTTCGCAGGCGATGCTGTCGCTGTCGCCATCGAGGCGATGGGGGCGGGGTCTGCTGTAGGCTAGGGGCGGTGAGCTGGGGCAGATCCCGAGGGGAAAGCAAAGCGATGGGTAAAAAAGCGCGGATTCGACCAATTTCGCTCTGTCTGCTGCGCCGGGGCGAGGCGATTTTGGTGCATGAGAGCTACGACTCGGTGAAGCAGGCGGGCTTTGCCCGGCCCCTGGGGGGCGGCATTGACTTTGGCGAGACCAGTGCGGCGGCGGCGATGCGCGAAATCAAAGAAGAGCTGGGGGCCGACATTGCCGAGGTCACGCTGCTGGGCGTGGTAGAAAACCTGTTTGTCTACGAGGGGGAGCCGGGCCACGAGCTGGTGTTTGTCTACGACGGGCGGTTTGTGGATGAGTCGCTCTACGGGCAAGAGCGGCTGACGGTGGTGGAGGGCAAGCGGCAGTTTGAGGCGGTGTGGCGTTCGCCAGCGGAACTGCGCACGGGCCCCTACCGCCTGGTGCCGGAGGAGCTGTGGGGGCTGCTCTAGGGGGGCGACCTGGAGATGGATTTTGAGATGATCCTGGCGAAAAAATATCCTGATGGTGCGATCGCAGCTCGAAGAGTAAATCAGTAGCGGTGAAGCCCCCCTGACGCCCCCTCAGGCATCGCCACCAGCCTGCGTATTTCGTCATCAGGGGAAGTCTCATGCCCGATAATCATTGGATGACCAGAGCCGAACGGGCTCTGGTGGTGGGCTCTGGCATTGGCACCGTCGCCTCCATTGCCGCCCAAAATATGGCCCTGGCCTCGGCACCGCTGACGGTGCTGGCGGCGGTGGGGCTGCTCAACCGCACCCGAGTCGAGCAACAGCTCGCCGACGCCCAGGAAAAACTGGCCCGCCAGCATCGCCAAACCGGCCACCGCCTCACCAACCTCAGCAAGCAGGTGACGGCGATGCCCTCGCCCGAGGCCCTGACCAACTTCCAGCGGGCGGTGATGGACCGCAACAACCACACCTTTATTCGGTTTTCTAAGCAAATCAAAGGGCTCAAAACCCACGTTGACCAGCGGCTAGAGGCCCTGCAACCGCCCGATGTCAGCGACCTTCACCGGCAGATCGCCCAGCTGCAGGAGCACTACACCGAGACCCAAACCGCCCTGCAAAACCTCACCTCCTACATGCAGCGCCTGGCCACCATGCCCCGGGTCGAGGCCACCGAGACCAAGCTCTCCCAGGTCAAAACCGACCTCATGCAGACCCGGGTCAACCTGGAAAACCTGCGCGCCGAAACCCGCACCCTGGCCACCAACCTGCAGGATGCGGTGGGCCAGATCGACCGCCGCTGGCAGGAGCTGCCCCCGGCCAGTGCCTCCGGGCAGTACCGGGCCGAAATGGCCGAAATGGTCAAGGCCATGGCCACCCTGGTGCCCCAGGCCGAATTTAGCCAGCTGGTCACCCACGTCAAAGACATCACCCGTCAGCAGGCCCAGCTGGAGCAGGCCCTGACCAAAATTCCGGTGGGGACGGTGAGCGGCATGCCGGGCGCCCGCCCCAGCACCGCCGAGCTAGAGCGCCTCACCCTGGAGGTGCAGCAGCTCAAGCAGCAGGTCAACCGCCAGGAAACCGCTGGCCACACCCAGGACCACGTGCAGCAGGTGGTGTCGCAGTACCTGGGGCAGGTGCGGGCCCAGGTGTCGCAGCTGGAAGGGGTGACCAAATCGCTCTCCGAGCGGCAGCAGCAGCTGGCCAGCCAGTGGCTGACCGATGCCGCTCAAGACTCCCACCGCCAGAGCCTGAGGCAGCTGGCCCAGCGGGTCCAGCAAACCGAGGCCGAGCTCAGGGCCCGGCCCGTCGCCCCGGCCCAGACCGGCTGGATTGTTGACCTGCCGGTGGCGACCGCCACCGAGCCCCAGGCCCTGCCCAGCCGCCAGGCCCTCGAAAAGGCCCTGGCAACGGCCCAGCGCCGGGTGCTGCTGGTGTGGCCCTGGGCCAGCTATGTGACCATTGACGACGCCCTGCTCCAGGGGTTTAACCAGCTGCTGGAGCGCGGCGGCCAGCTGGAAATTGGCTGGTGTCACCGGGGCGACCAGCAGGATGGCCGCCTGGCCTGGCGGATTAGCCAGCGCTGGGGCACCGAGTCGAGCCAGCTCCAGCTGCTGAGAACCGCCCTCAACCAGCTGCTGCCCCTGCGGGAAAACTACCCCGACCGCTTCAAATTTAGAATCATGGGCACCGCCGAGAGCTACCTGGTCTGCGACAGCGGCAGCGGCGCGGCCCCCGATCAGACCTACGCCATCGTCAGCCTCCAGGCGCTGCCGACCCAGAGCGCGGCGATTCCAGCCCTGGAGGCCAAGCTGCCCACGGCGGAGCCAGCGGTGGTGCAGGCGCTGATTCAGCGGTTCCACGACCCGGTGATCCCGCCAGGGGATGTGGTGGCCTTTTTTAACCGGGGCAGCACCCGCCACGACCTGCGCGACCAGCCCGGCGCCATTGCCGACTACAGCCAGGTGATTCAGCTCCAGCCCGACCATGCCGTTGCCCTCAACAACCGCGGGGTGGCCCGCCTGGAGCTCAACCAGGTAGACGCGGGGGAAGAAGACCTCAGCGAGGCGATCGCCCAAAACCACCGGCTGTTTGCCCCCCACTGCAACCGGGGCTGGCTGCGGCTAGAGCAGCGCCGCTACCCAGCTGCGATCGCAGACTTTACCCAGGCGATTGCCCTCAAGCCCCACCTGCCCATGGCCTACGTGTACCGGGGCAGCGCCCTGCAAAAGCTCGGCGACCTCAAGGGGGCCGTGCGCGACTACAGCGACGCCATTGCCTGCGGCGACCCCAT
>DATIVG010000216.1:0-2934 GCA_035466075.1 Nodosilinea sp.
TGCCGACTTCTTTGCCGGGTTTGGCACCCCCGAGCCGATTGTGCACTGGGGCCACCCGGCCATGATGGGCATTGTCATTTTTGTCATGGGCAGCTTTACCGCCTACCTGGGCTGGAAGGGCCGCATCGGCGACGACGACGCCCAAAAAAAGGCCGAAAACCGCCACACCCACAAGCGCCTCGCCCTGTGGATGTTTACCTTCATTAGCCTGGGCTACACCGGCGGCGTGCTGTCGCTGGTAATGCAGGAGAAAGAGATCTTCCAGAGCCCCCACTTTTGGACCGGCGGGCTGGTGATTGCGCTGCTGGCCATCAACGGGGCGATCTCGTTCACCAAGTTTGGCGGCGGCAAGCCCGCTCTGCGCACCGCCCACGCCTACCTGGGCAGCGCGGCCCTGGCGGTGATGTTTGTCCACGCCTTTTTGGGTCTGCGCCTGGGCCTGTCGATTTAGGCGGCACCAGGCGGCGGTGTCAGGCGGCGTGACCTGGCCAGCGGTAGCGGTGTGGTTTCGGGCCGAGTCTGGATCGCATAAACCCAATTCCCAAGCGGCCCAACTGTAGGAGCAAATAGCATTTGCCCTGCCCCGTCGGCGGTGGCCAAGCCGGAGTTGGTTTTAGTTCCTAGCGGCGGCCTAGCCGCAGCCGCAGCCGTTCGGCCAGCTGTTTGGCCTCGGGTAGCGGCAGCAAAAAGGCCCCCAGCGTAAACACCACCAGCCCCACGCCGCCGGGGATCAGCAGTTGCAGCACCAGCACGCCCAGGCCCTCGGTACCGAGCCAGGTTTCGAGGCCGTTGAGGGTGCCCCAGGCGGCGCTGCCAGCGATGAAGCTCAAGAGGGTGAGGAGTGCGATCGCACCTCCCCATTCCCCCAGGGGCAGCCCCCGCAGCCGCCGGTGCAAAATCGCCATCAGCGCCAGGGTGGAAAACACATTCACCCCCACCGTGGCCAGCACCAGACCCGGTGCCCCCAGCCAGCGGATGAAGAAAAAATCCAGCACCCCATTCAGCACGATGTTGATCAGGCTGATGCGAAAGGGCGTCTGCCCATCCCCCAGGGCATAAAACACCCGCACCAGCACGTCCCGCGCCAGGTAGACAAACATGCCCAGGCCGTAGACCATCAGCACCGAGGTCACCAGGTTTGAGGCATTCTCGTCAAACGCGCCCCGCTCGTAGATCACCCGCACAATGGGCCGCGCCAGCACCACAAACAGCGCCCCCAGCGGCAGCATGGTCAGCGCCGTAAACAGCAGGCTCTGGCGAATGCGGGTCTTCAGCTCGGGCCAGTTTTCCGGTGCGGCCAGCCGGGCAAACAGCGGCAAAAACGGCACCAAAATCACGTTTGAAATAATGCCCAGGGGCGTCTGCACCAGCAAGTTGGCGTAGCTCAGCGCCGCCGCCGTACCCGGAATAAACGAGGCAAAAAATAAATCGGTAAACAAATTAATTTGCAGCATTCCCGACGACAGGGTGGCGGGCACCAGCACCCGCATCACCTCGCGCACCCCCGGAATCGACCAGTCAAACCGCAGCCGCGGTCGCCCCAGCCCCGACCGCCACAGGGCCGGCAATTGGGCCAGCCACTGCAACACCGCCCCGCCCAGGGTGCTAGCGGCCAGCACCGCCCCGCCCACCATAAAAAACTCTGGGCTGGCGATGTCTCGACCAATCGCCCCGTAGAGCAGCCCCAGCCCCACCAGCACCGCCCCGCTGGAGAAAATCGGGCTGATCGACGGCAGCCAAAACTGGCTGTCGGCATTGAGCGCCCCAAAGCCAATGCCAATCAGCCCCGCCAGCAGCGCCATCGGTGCCATAATCCGCAGCTGAAGCACCGCAATATCCCGCGCCACCGGCTCGGTCTGCCCCAGCCCTGGGGCAATGGCGTCAATAATGGGCCCCGCCAGCCCCAGCAGCAGCACCGATACCCCAATCAAAATCAGCCCCACCAGGGTATTCACCGCCTCGATCAGTTTGGCGGTGTCCTTGCGGTCTTGCCGCGCCACCACGCTGACAATGGCGCTGTGAAACGGCCCGTTGATGCCCCCCAGCAAAATCAGCAAAAAGCCGGGAATGATGTACGCAAAGCTGTAGGCATCGGCCACCGGCCCCACCGCAAAGGCCGCCCCAATCGCCTGCTGGCGAAACAGCCCCACAAACTTGCTGATCAGGGTGGCAATCGCCACAATGCCCGCAATATTGGCCAGAGAACGAGAGGGTTTGGGGTCTGACACAGGGCCTCGCCGGGGGTGAATAGCATCGGGGCCACGGTTGGCCCTCAGAACCATCCCCCATTTAACTGCATTATTGAACTCGCCTACGGGGCCGCCCCTCCACCGGGCCTACCGCGACCCCGATCAGCTAGATGGGCAACTAGATTGGCAGCGGTACAATCAGGGCAGGTTTCGCCGTAAATCGCCCGATTGCCCGATCGCCCATGGCCGTATCCCTGCCCAAATTGAGCGCTCCCCCCGGCTACTGCCCCCAGGCCGACGACACCAGCCTGGAAACCGATCTGCTGTGCTTTTACCTGCTGCGCCAGAAAACGGTAGCGGAACGCCTGGCCATGGGTGCCTGCCTGACCCGCAGTGCCCGGCAGTTTTCGCTCAACTGCTTTCACCAGCGGTTTGGGCATCTCAGCCCGCCGCAGTTTGCCCGCAAGATGGCTGAGGTTTGGCTGCAAGAGCACTGTCCACCAGACTACGTACCAGGAGGGTCAGAGGTGTCGTGGATTCAAGACTCGATTCAGCTGGCGACGGAACTGCACAGCATTTTTGAGGCCCAGGGCATTCTCTACTACGTGACCGGCGGGGTGGCGGCGATTGCCTATGGTGAGTCGCGCACCACACAGGATCTCGACATGGTGCTGTCGGTGCCGAGGGCGGCGATTCCTGCCTTGGCTGAGGCGCTAGAACAGGCTGGTTTCTACGTGCCCGGCGT
>DATIVG010000217.1:0-2471 GCA_035466075.1 Nodosilinea sp.
CCGGCCTGGAGCCCCACCCAGGCGGCCTACAATCTGCTGCCGATGATCTGGGGCACGCTGGCGGTGACGGTGGGTGCCGTGGTGCTGGCGGTGCCGCTGGGGCTGGGTTCGGCGCTGTTTTGCCAGTACTATGCGCCGCCCTGGCTGGCCCCGATTTACCGGCGGCTGATGGAGCTGTTGGCGGGCATTCCCTCGGTGGTCTACGGCTTTTGGGGGCTGGTGGTGCTGGTGCCGCTGATTCAACGGCTGCAGCCCCCGGGGCCGAGCCTGCTGGCGGGCATTTTGATTTTGGCCCTGATGATTTTGCCCACCCTGGCGCTGACCGCCGAGGCGAGTCTGTCAAAGCTGCCGCCGGAGTATTGGCAGGGGGCGGCGGCCCTGGGGCTGTCGCGCTGGACGACGATTCGAGGGGTGGCCATGCCGGCGGCGCGGTCGGGCCTGTTTACTGGCCTAATACTCGGCACCGGGCGGGCGGTGGGCGAAACCATGGCGGTGCTGATGGTCTGCGGCAACGTGGTCAAAACGCCGACCAGCCTGTTTGACCCGGTGCGCACCCTGACGGCCAACATTGCCCTGGAGATGGGCTACGCCACGGGCGATCACCGGTCGGCGCTGTTTGTCAGCGGCCTGGTGTTGATGCTGCTCGTGGGCGGCTTAGTTGCGATCGCAGATCTAATCAGTCCCTCCACCCGCCATGACCCACCCCACTGAAACCCTCTTGCCGCGTCCCCTAGAGCACCCCTGGCGATCGCCCCAATCGACCCCGTCACCCCTGCCCACGGTAATCGTGTGGGCGATGGCGCTGATCGTCACCGCCAGCTTCAGCTGGATTGTCGGCGACCTGCTGTGGCACGGTGCCCGCCACCTCTCCTGGGAATTTTTTACCACCGCCCCGCGCAACGCTGGCCGTGAGGGGGGCATTGCGCCCATTTTGGTCTCGACCCTGCTGATTTTGGGCGTTTGTCTGGCCGTCTCCGTGCCGATCAGCGTCGGCACCGCCGCCTTCCTGGCCGAGTTCACCGCCGCGGACCGGGGCTTGGGCCGACTGGTGCGCCGCAGCTTAGACATTCTGGCCGGGGTGCCCTCGATTGTGTTTGGCCTGTTTGGCAATGCCTTTTTCTCCATCCGGCTGGGCCTGGGGTTTTCGATTCTCTCCGGCGGTCTGACCCTGGCCTGCATGGTCTTGCCCATTCTGATCCGCTCCACCGAGGAGGGCTTTCGGGCCGTTCCGGCCCGGTACCGTTCCGGCGCGGCGGCCCTGGGGCTATCGCGCACCACCACTTTTTGGCGGCTGCTCTTGCCCATCGCCGCCCCGGGCTTCATGGCTGGGCTGGTGCTGGGCATTGGCCGGGCGCTCGCCGAAACCGCCGCCCTGATTTTTACCAGCGGCTACGTCGATCGCAGGCCCGAGTCTCTGCTCGACTCGGGCCGCTCCCTGTCCATTCATATCTTTGACCTGGCGATGAATGTGGCCAATGGCGAAGCCAACGCCTACGCCTCGGCCCTGGTGCTCTTGCTGCTGCTGCTGCTGATCAACAGCACCGCCGCCTGGCTGGCCCAGCACTGGCTCCACCGCTTCCACCAGTGACCGCTGACCCGCTAAACCCAGCGGCATCGCCCATTCCTGCCAGTGCTATGTAAACCCCGAGGAGATCGCCATGAATAGTTTGCAGCCGCCGCTGACCCAGCCCCAAACCACCCTCCCCGCCCTCCACACCGAGCAGCTCAGCCTCCGCTACGGCCCCAAGATCGCCTTTGCCAACGTCAACCTGCCCATTCCCAGCGGGCAGATTACCGCCCTGGTGGGGCCCTCGGGCTGCGGCAAAACCAGCTTTCTCAGCTGCCTCAACCGCCTTGCCGATCTGGTGCCCAATGCGGTGATCTCCGGCCACATTCGCCTCGATGACCTGGATGTGTTGGCCAAAGACACCGATCCGATCGCTCTGCGGCGGCGGGTCGGCAGCCTCTGCCAGCGCCCCAACCCCTTTCCCTTTTCGATCTGGAAAAATCTCGCCTTTCCCCTGCGCGAGCACGGGGTCAAAAACCGCGATCGCCTCGACGAAATGATTGAAACCACCCTGCAAGCGGTCGGCCTCTGGGATGAGGTCAAAGATCGCCTCAAAACCTCGGCTCTGGCCCTCTCCGGTGGGCAGCAGCAGCGGCTCTGCATCGCCCGCGCCCTGGTTTTGCAGCCCGAAGTGCTCCTGTTTGACGAGCCCTGTAGCGCCCTCGACCCCATCTCCAGCGGCGTGGTCGAAGACCTGATTGCTAGCCTGCGCGGTCGCTACACCGTGGCGATCGTCACCCACAACCTGGCCCAGGCCCGCCGCATCGCCGACTACACCGCCATGTTTTGGGCCCACAACGGCGTCGGGGGCCTGGTCGAATTTGGCCCCGTCGCGCAGATCTTTGAAGCGCCCCAAAACGCCATCACCACCGCCTACGTCAGCGGCATGCGGGGGTAGGCCCAG
>DATIVG010000218.1:0-11152 GCA_035466075.1 Nodosilinea sp.
GCGGGGGGAGTCCGCAAGGGCCGCTTAGAAAAATGCTGCGCCATAAAATCACCTGGGATCACCGATCGACTCACGTACCGCTGTCGATGCTCGCCTAGGGGCAATTGTAGGCGCTCTTGCCGACCGATGCCAGCTTGAGCCCGGCCAGGCATACCACGACAGCCATGTCAGCCGTGGCGTCAGTCTGCCCAGCTCGGCCCGCCCCCTAACGAATCACCAGGGCGGGCACAAAGTCCTGGGGGTCCTGGGCCACCCAGCCCATCGATGAATTGAGCCGCACCTCAAAAAATACAAATGACTCCGGCGACTGGGCCGCCTGGCCCGACGGGGAAGACGCGGGGTCGCGGGGGGCCACCGGGCCCAGCCGGTCGCCCTGGCGCACCGTTTGCCCCACCCGCACATTGAGATCTGCCAGGTTGGCGTAGCGGGTTTGCAGCCCCTGGGCGTGGTTGATCACCACCAGGTTGCCGTAGGTGGGGTCGGTGCCCGCAAAGGCCACAGTGCCCGCTCCCACCGCCAATACCGGGGTGCTGGCGGCGCTGGCCAGGGCCACCCCGGTGTTAAACACCAGCTTGCCCTGGGCCGGGTCGGGCTGCCAGCCGTAGTTGACAATCACCTGCGATCGCGCCGGCAGCGGGTAGCCCTGGAGCGGGCTCTGGGCGGGCGCAGCGGCACCACCAGCAGCGGTGGTGCGCACCCCCGGAAACCAGTTCACCCCCGGCACAAAAATGGCGGTCGGCACCGTGCCGACGCAGCCGTTGACCTCAAACAGGGTATCGGCCCGGCTGTTGTAGGTGGTGGCCACCTGCTGCCAGGTCTGGCCGGGGGCCACGCTCACCCGAATGCCGTTGTAGGGCGGAATCAACAGCTCCTGCCCGGGGCGGACGCTGCCCCCCTGGGCGCTGGCGTTGAGCCCCATGATGGTGGCGGGCAGCAGGCTGTAGCGCTGGGCAATGGTGGCCAGGGTTTCGCCGCTGGCCACCCGGTGGCGGGTGAGCCGCGACAGCACCGGCGGGCGGCAGGCGGCGGCCCCGGTTTGGGCGCTGGCCGGGCCGAGGGGAGCTGCGATCGCAAGGCCCAGCAGCAGCCCCGCTATCGCTCGCCACCGGCGGCCCGCCCGCGCCCCGCCCCATGCTCTTAGATATTGCTTAAACAAAACATCGCCAAATCGCATAAAACCTTCGCCTAGCCCGCCGCACATTGCCTGAACTGGGGTGGATTGCCCTCGTACCGCCAAGGGGTACAGACCTATAATAGGCAAGGCAACCCCCGATCGTTGAGGGGTGGCGCTAGCGTCTTCCAGTTAAGGGCAGGCGCTCAACGGCCATCTTCGCAAACCGTCTTCGCCGGTCTGATTCGTAGGCCAGGGAGACTGGGCAGCCGCGCGGTAGGGTTGCGTCAGCGGATCTTCGCTAAAGTATGGCTAGGCGGGAAGGGCGCGCCCCAAGGGTCAGACCTGAGGTCAACATCCAAGATCACGGCAGCCAAGATCACGGCAGCCAAGGTCACGGCCCGGCATCAAAACCCAAGATTCAGATTACTCACGGCAGGCACAGTAGCTAGAGGGCGTAGTTGATGGACTTCTTGCCAAAACCATTTCCTAAGCAGATCCCGTGGCTGGCGGCCGCCCTGGTGGTGGGCGGCGGGCTGGGCTGGGCGGGCCATGCCTACCTGCTGCCCGTCGCCATGCCCGAGGCGGGGGCCGAGCCAGAGGCCGCCCCCAAAGAACCCGCCGCCGTCAAAACATCGCTGACCACCGAGCTGGAGCCCGCCGCTGACCGGCTGGCCCAGGGGCTGCCGCCGGTGGCGGCCAGCCAAAACTTCATTGCCCTGGCGGTCGAGCAGGTGGGCCCAGCGGTGGTGCGCATCGACTCCCAGCGGTCGGTGCCTGAGATTTCCCCCGACGCTCTCAACAACCCCTTCTTTCGCCGCTTTTTTGAAGAAGACCAGCTGCCGCCCAGCGACCTGCCCGACCGTCTGGAGCAGGGCACCGGGTCAGGGTTCATTCTCAGTGCCGACGGCCAGATTCTCACCAATGCCCACGTGGTAGAGGGGGCCAAAACCGTGCAGGTGACCCTGCGCGACGGGCGCGACTTTGAGGGCAAGGTGGTGGGGGTCGATTCGGTTACCGACGTGGCGGTGGTCAAAATTGAGGCCGCCGACCTGCCCGCGGTGCAGCTGGGCAGCACCCAAAACCTGGCCCCCGGCCAGTGGGCGATCGCCATTGGCAACCCCCTGGGCCTCGACAACACCGTGACGGCGGGCATCATCAGCGCCCTGGGGCGCAGCAGCAATCAGGTGGGCATTCCCGACAAGCGGGTGCAGTTCATTCAGACCGATGCCGCCATCAACCCCGGCAACTCGGGCGGGCCCTTGCTCAACGACCAGGGCCAGGTGATCGGCATGAACACCGCCATTCGCGCCAATGCCCAGGGGCTGGGCTTTGCCATTCCCATCGAGACCGCCAAGCGCATTGCCGACCAGCTGTTTGCCACCGGCGAAGTGCAGCATCCCTACCTGGGCATTCAGATGGTGGAGCTGTCGGCGGAAATGGTGGAGCGCATCAACGCGGAAGAGCAGCTCAACCTTAAGCTCGACAATGACGACGAGCCAGGGGTGCTGATCGTCGGCGTGGTGCCCAACAGCCCCGCCGCCGCCGCCGGGCTCCAGGTGGGAGATGTGATTCGCGTCATTGAGGGTACCGCAGTCGATAGCCCCACCCAGGTGCAGGCCCGGGTGGAGGCCAGCGAAATTGGCGATAGCCTCGATCTGGAGATTCACCGTGACGGGCGCGATCGCACCATTGCCGTCAAGCCCGCCGCCCTGCCCCCCGACTTGCAGTAGGCCCGTGGCAGGCTGGGCATCTATGGGGCTGGGGGTGTCCCGTTGCCCAGCCTGGCGCCGGTGCGCAAAATTTGTCCCGCCAGCACCGCCGCCCCAAAGCCGTTGTCGATATTGACCACGCCAATGCCCGCCGCGCAGGAGTTGAGCATGGTGAGCAGCGCCGAGAGGCCGTTAAAATTGGCCCCATAGCCCACGCTGGTGGGTACCGCCACAATCGGGCAGTCGGCCAGCCCCGCCACCACGCTGGGCAGCGCCCCCTCCATGCCCGCCACCACGATCAATACATCCACATCGCGAATCAGCTGGCGGTGGCGCAGCAGCCGGTGCAGCCCCGCCACCCCCACATCCCACAGGCGCTTGACCGCAAAGCCACACAGCTCGGCGGTGATGGCGGCCTCCTCGGCCACCGGCAGGTCGGCGGTGCCCGCCGTGAGCACCCCAATGGTGCCGGGGTGTCGGGCCGCCCAGCCCTCCGGCACCAGGGCGCAGATGCGGGCCATGTCGTAGTAGATGGCCTCGGGGATCTGCTGCTGCACCTGGGCATAGACCGCAGGCTCAATGCGGGTGGCCATAACCACGGGGTTTTGCTGGTGCAGGCTGCACATGATCTGCACAATCTGGGGCACGGTTTTGCCCGGCCCCCAGATCACCTCCGGGAATCCGGTGCGCAGGGTGCGGTGGTGATCCACCTTGGCAAAGTCGTCAACGGGCTCAAAGTCGAGATACTTGAGCTGCTCAAAGGCGGTGTCGGGGCTGAGCTGCCCCTGGGAAACGGCGTTGAGCAGAGCGCGCAGGGCGTCGGGCTGGGTCACAGAGGCAGGGACAAGGTAGGTGAAACGGGGCCGAAAGCGGAGCGACGAAAAATGTCATAGAGATGTCATATCCAGGCTACCTCAGTGACATACGCCACCCCTACATTAATTATTAATCGTTCACTCCTCAACACCCCAAGCGCCGGAGCTAGCTCCGGCGCTTTTTTTATGGCCGGTGTGGCGGGGGCGTTGGTTCAGGTGTTTGTTCAAACGTGACCCGGGCGATGGGGCGAGCCATCCGGAAAGCCGTGGGGCAGTCTGTAATAAGTAATCAGGCCGTCGCCACCGAGCCCACCGTGGCTCTGCTTCCGGCGGGAACGGCATCTGTCCTTACCTTTAAAGCGAACTCCTATGAACCGGCATCTATGCGCGCTTCGCCAAGCCTGCGGGAACCGACTCGGCCCCAGCCTCCCCGCCGGCCTCGCCCTGGCCAGCCTGGGCCTGCTCACTCTCACCCTGCCCGCCTTTGCGCGGCCCGAAATCGCCAGCGGCGACCAGCTGCTCACCACCGACGTCGAGGGCTGCCTGGCCCGGGCCGACCAGCTGATTGCCGACCTGGGGGTCGAGTCTGACCAGGGCACCATCGACCGCACCGGCTACTTTGAAGACGGCTCGTTTCGCGTGCTGTGCTACGGCGCGGGCGAGACCGACAGCCTGGCCGTTGTGTTTGCCAGCCACGACCAGTCGGCGGAGGTCGCCTCCAGCTTTATTCAAATGATGCTCACCGAGCTCTCCCGCGGCGAAACCCTCTCGCTCCAGTAGGCCCAAGGTTCTAGACCCACACATCGCGAACCAGGGACTCCAGCCGGGCTGGAATCCCTGGCTCGCAGCCCACCGCCCCCTATTCGGAGATATTGGCGGCCTTGAGCATGTGGTAGGTGATCAGCAGCTGGGTCAGCGCCAGGGGGTAGCTTTGCAGGGTTTCGCCAGTGGTGCCCACCACCTTGCCGATATCGGTGTTGCCCTGAATGCTGCAAAACCTACCCAGGTAGGGAATTTCATTGCACAGGGTGCGCTCTAGCTCCTGCACGGGTTTCTCGGTGGCGTGGCCGTCGATTTCGAGCACATCCACGGGCTTGCCCATGTCGCGGTCGAGGCCCAGGCGCACCGCATCGCTGAGGCTGCCGCTGTTTTTATCTTGCAGCAGGTGGGTAAAGTCGGGGTGGGGAATGGTGGGCCGCATCACCAGGCGCACATTCAGCAGCAGCTCGTCTTCGCTGTGGTCGCCCTCGGGGGGATAAAAGCTCACCACCACATCGGCCCACTGGCGCTGGGGGCGAATGAACGCCTCGGAGTCTTCCTCCCGCGCTTTGATCTGCTCGATCACCTCTTCGGGGGTGTAGCCCCGCTTGCGGGTGTCGCGCTTGATCTTCCAGTTGGCGCGCAGGTCTTCGGGGGGGGCCAGGTAGACCTTGACATCGTAGGCGTCGCGGCAGGCGCGGGTCGAGTAGCCCAGCAGCCCTTCGACAATCACAAAGCGCTTGGGCTGAATGTACTCAGGCGCATCGAACTCGCCGGTGGTGTGGTTGTAGATGGGCTTGAGAATGGGCTGGCCGGTGCGCAGCAAACCCAGGTGCTGCTGAATAATGTCGATGTAGTTGCAGTCGGGGTGCAGGGCTGAAATGCCCATTTCCTTGCGCTGTTTGCGGTCGTAGCGGTGGTAGTCGTCTGTGCAGATGGTGGTTACCTGGTCTTCACCTAAAATTTGGGCAATGCCCCGCGTGAGGGTCGTTTTGCCCGCAGCGCTATCGCCCACAATACCGAGGACTACCGGACGGCTCATGAATTCCTCCAGGGTTTTACAACCGACAGTTAATCCCTCCATTGTAGGAAGCAATGGATCAGCTACCAAACATTTAGAAACATTTAGATTGGTGGGGAGAGTACCGGCTGGCCCAGGGTCGCTGGGGGTTTGGCCCTCGGGGGGGATGGGGTTTGGCGAGGCTAGGCAGCCCGTGAGCTAGCGGTCTCGGCCTGGTGCTTGAGGTGCTCTAGCCAGGTTTTTAGGGTGGTGTCCAGCATGGGTTGCAGCATGGGTTTCATCAGCTGCGCCATCCACCCCTCAAAGGATTCTGCCGTGCTCACTACGACCCCATGGGCCTGGGGCTCCAGGCTCCAGGTGTGGATGGCGCGAATACCCATGACCTTGCCCGTCCAGACCAGGCGGCGGCGGGGCTCTACGGTTTGCAGGGTGGAGACAATCGCGGTGCCGCCCGATCGCCAGCGAAAGCAAGTGCCGGGCTTGAGCTCTCCCTCCAGGGTGGCGGCTGAGATGTTGGGGTTCCAGGTGGGCCACTGGTCAATGTCGGTGAGGAGAGCCCAAACGGTGTCGCTGGGGGCCGCAATGGCGATGTCGTGACGTGCGATCGCGGGTGCCTTCGAGTTGATATCCATAGCTAGCCATGTCCTGCATCGGGTGACAAACCCTAGCCTACTGAGCCCCCACCCCGGCCCGCATTGACGTGGGTTAAGCGATCTGGGCTCAGAGATCTGCACTAGGAGATGCGCCGCTGGTAGATGCGCCGTTTGAGGCGGCTCAGCGACTCAGGCTCGATGCCCAGGTAGGAGGCCAGGTAATGCTGGGGCACGCGCTGCAACAGCTGGGGCTCGGTCTCCAGCAGGGCCAGATAGCGCTGCTCGGGGGTGTCGCGGTAGAGGGAAAGCAGGCGATCGCGCAGCCCAAAGGCCAGGTATTCAACCATCAGCCGCAGCAGCAGCTGCCCCTGGGCCGCCGACTCCAGCGCCTGGAGGGTCTGAGCCGTTACCATGAGAATGTCAGAGGCTTCGATCGCCTGGCAGGAAAACGCTGCCGGGCTTTGCTGACGAAAGCTCTGGTAGTCGCCCACCAGGCGGTTTTCAGGGTGAAAGAACAGGGTGAGTTCCTTGTCGTCTTTGAGAAAAAACATCCGCAGGCAGCCCGTCAGGGTGAGGCCAACGCTGGGGCAAATGTCGCCCGCCTGAAACAAAAACTCCCCTTTTTCGAGGGTTTTCACCGCTAGGCTCGGCTCAATGGCCGACCAATCCGCCCTAAACTGAGGAAAAATTTGCTCAATCAAGGCGCGTAAGGGCTCGTGTTGATCGGGCATGGCTTTCCGTTACTTCCTGATTTCCTGCATCGATCCATGGCTGTCTTAAACCCCTCCGAACCGCCCAACCCAGCATCCGATCAAGCCCTCACCGGACTGCCCAACCGGCCGCTGCCATCGCCCCAGTGGCCCGAGCTGCTGGCCCCGGCGGGCAACTGGGATTGCGCCAGGGCCGCGGTGGAAAACGGGGCCGATGCCATCTATTTTGGGCTCGATCGCTTCAACGCGCGCATGCGGGCGGAGAACTTTACCGAGGCCGACCTGCCGGAGCTGATGGCCTTTTTGCACCGGCGGGGGGTGAAGGGCTATGTCACCCTCAATACGCTGGTGTTTCCAGCAGAGCTGGCAGAGGCCGAGCAATACCTCAAAACCATGATCACCGCCGGGGTAGATGCGGTAATTGTGCAGGATATCGGCCTCTGTCGGCTGATTCGCCACCTGTCGCCCGATTTCCCCATCCACGGCTCGACCCAGATGACGGTGACCAGCGCCGCCGGGGTGGAGTTTGCCCGCGATCTGGGCTGTCAGCTGGTGGTGATGGCCCGGGAATGCTCGCTCAAAGACCTGGGCAAAATTCAGGCCCAGCTGCAAGATCGCGAGGTGGCGCTGCCCCTGGAGGTGTTTGTGCACGGGGCGCTGTGCGTGGCCTACTCGGGCCAGTGTCTGACCAGCGAGGCGCTGGGGGGCCGCTCGGCCAACCGGGGCGAATGCGCCCAGGCCTGCCGCATGCCCTACGAGCTGATCGCCGATGGGGAACGGGTGGACCTGGGCGACCGCGCCTACCTGCTCAGCCCCCAGGATCTCTCTGGCCTGGCCGTTCTGCCAGAACTCGTCAAAACCGGGGTGAGCTGCCTGAAGATTGAAGGCCGCCTCAAGGCCCCTGAGTACGTCGCCAACGTCACCCGCGTCTACCGCCAAGCCTTGGATCGATTGATGGCATCGGGGGAACAGGGGTCTGGAAATCGGCAGGAGGCCGAGGATGGGGGCTCAACGCTGACCCACGCTACGGAAAACCCCCGTTCCCCATCACCCCATCACCCCGCTACTCTATCTCCCCCATCTCCCCCACCCTCCCTATCCCCCTCCCCCCAGGAGCGCTACCAGCTAGAAATGGCCTTCTCGCGAGGTCTCTACACCGGCTGGTTTGAGGGCATTGACAACCAGGCGCTGGTGCATGCCCGGTTTGGCAAAAAGCGCGGGGTTTACCTGGGCGAGGTGACTCGGGTGACGGGGGATGCGGTTTGGTTGCAGGCCGAGGCCCCACTCAAGGCGGGCGATGGGGTGGTGTTTGACGACGGCCACCCGGCGGAGCAGGAGCAGGGCGGGCGGCTCTACCAGGTGGATGTGGTGGGGGCAGAAACCCGGCTGCGGTTTGGCCGCGATGCCCTCAACCTGCGCCGCATCTACCCCGGCAACAAGGTGTGGAAGACCAGTGACCCGGCCCTCGACAAAGAGCTTCAGCAGACCTACAGCGGTGAGCAGCCGAGGTTTCAGCGGCCGGTAATGATCGAACTCCACGGGGCGGCGGGGGCGGCGATGGTTGCGATCGCACGTGACCCCCAGGGCCCGATTGCCCAGGCCACCTCGGCCATGCCCCTAGTGGCGGCCCACTCCAACCCGCTCACCACCGACCGCCTCACCCAGCAGTTTGGCCGCCTGGGCAACACGCCCTTTTATCTCGACCGCCTCGACAACCAGCTCCAGGGCGAGCTGATGCTGCCGGTCAGCGAGATCAATCGCCTACGCCGGGAGCTGGTGGCCGGTCTGGAGGAGCTGCGATCGCGCCCCCGCCCCTGGCAGCTCAACCCCGACGCCTCGCTGGCCACCCTGCTGCCGGTTCCGGCTCCGCGCCCTGCCCCTGCCCCCGCCCAGCTCTCCGTGCTGCTGCGCAACCGCGCCCAGCTGGTCGCCGCCACCGAGGCGGGCATCGGCACCCTCTACTGCGAGTTTGAGAACCCCGCCGCCTACCGCGAGGCGGTGCAGTGGTTTCGGGCCCACCGGGCCCACGGCGACCAGACCCTTTGGGTGGCCCCGCCCCGCATTGCCAAGCCCCTGGAAACCTACATTCTCGACCAGGTGAAGCGGTCGGAGGCCGATGGCTACCTGGTGCGCAACTACGACCACCTGGCCTACTTTGACGACCAGCGCTGCATTGGCGACTTTTCGCTGAATGTGGCCAATGCCCTGACGGCGGATTATCTGCTGGGCCGCTACGGCCTGGAGCGCCTCACCGCCTCCTACGACCTCAATGCCGACCAGCTGGTCGATTTGCTGGGCTCGGCTCCGCCCGATTGGTTTGAGATTACCCTGCACCAGCACATGCCCATGTTTCACATGGAGCACTGCGTGTTTTGCGCCTTTTTGTCCGACGGCAAAGACTTTCGCGACTGTGGCCGCCCCTGCGAGAGCCAGTCGGTGACGCTGCGCGATCGCAGGGGTACCGAGCACATTTTGCTGGCCGATGCGGGCTGTCGCAACACCCTGTACAACGGCGTGGCCCAGACCGGGGCCGAGTACGCCCAGCGGCTGATGCAGGCCGGGGCGCGGCACTTTCGCCTGGAGTTTTTGGCGGAGAGCCCGGCCCAGGTGGCAGGTGCGATCGCGCAGTACCGCCAGCTGCTAGCGGGCGACCTCAGCGGCACCCAGCTCTGGCGCAGCCTCCAGGTGCAGAGCCAGCTCGGCGTCACCCGTGGGCCCCTCGATAGCCGCCCCAGCCAGGGCCGGAGCTAGCCTGGCAACGTCCTCTTGCTGGTAGCAAAAGCGAAGATCCCCCCTGCCCCCCTTAAAAAGGGGGGTAAGCGTCCTCCATTTCATAGACGCTTGCTGCTTCCCGCAGGGTGAGGGGATGGAGGGAGACCAGCCGGTGACTAAACCCACCGTCAATCTCTTCTCAAACATTCTCTTAGCTCAGCAGCGAGTCGAGGTCGCGATCGCGCAGGTAGCCCACCAGCATGGGGCTCACCACCGTCACCACCGTAATAAACACCACAATAATCGCCTGGCCCAGGCTGAGGCTGCCCAGCAAATCGCCCAGGGCCACGCTGTCAAACGACGACTGCGGGCCAATAAACCAGGCATTGCAGGTCAGCGAGGTCCACAGGTCCACCACAATCGCCATCAGCCACACCAGCCGCAGACCCAGCAGCGGCAGCCCCAGGCGGCTGTAGCGCTGCCGTCGTTGCCAAATGAAGCGGGTGGCAAAGTTAAAGGCCACCACAATCAGCGTGCCAATCACCGCCAGGCTGATCGCCACCAGGTTGCGGCTGTCTAAAATAATCAAAATGCCCAGCAGCGTGGTGATCAAATCCCATATCGTGCTGAGCTGGAGGGCCCCCAACAACACCAGTTTGCGCAGACTGAGCGGATGAGACTCGTGCATTGGCCGCAAACCCCCAAATACAGGTACATCAAACGACAGGGCTATCTATAGGGCTATGTATTAGGACTGTAGAACCAAGACGATGAGATCGAGCCATAGCTAGCCACTCACCCCTCAGCCCCAGCCCCCTAAAACCAAACTCTAGACTGTCCGGCGTCTACGGCAGCCAGCCCCCTGGGTTTTC
Organism: Nodosilinea sp.; assembly: GCA_035466075.1. Lineage (GTDB taxonomy): Bacteria > Cyanobacteriota > Cyanobacteriia > Phormidesmidales > Phormidesmidaceae > Nodosilinea. Next base: position 10,306 of record DATIVG010000218.1, read on the forward strand.
TAAATCTAGCCTTGCCGCCCCGGTCAATCGGCAATCCGATAGGTTTCTTCCAGGTTTGTTGTGGATGTTTAGAATGGCAGCCCGCCCCTGGGGTTCAGCGCCTCGCCAAGGGGGCCCACCTTGCCAGCCTCTCAGTTTGAACAGGAGCCTTCCCCCAGTTTAGATAGAATGCAGGGAACACTGACTCTTGCCCGCACGCTTGGTAGACGGCATGGCCATCAACTCCACCCAGTACGAAACGCTGCTCTCGGTCTGCACCGACCACGAGGGAGCGCTAGAGCTGCTGAAGCGGCATCGGCCCTACCTGGAGGTGGTGCCCAGCATGCGCCGCCCCGAGGAAAGCGTGATCACCCTGCCGCTGCCCAACGTGCGCGTGCGCGAGGCGGTCAGCCTCAACCCCCACGGCCCTGGCCTGGCCCCCGGTGCCGTCGTCACCCTGCCCTGCGATGTGGCCCTGCTGATGTGCGACCCCGAGTGGAAGATCAAAACCGGGGTAGAAATCTTTGTCTACATCCATCGCCCCCAGGAAGACTTCTCTGACCTGCTGATGCGCTGGCGGCATACCCAAATTTTGGTTGACCACGGCTACGAGTGGCTGCTGCCCCAGCGCTACGAGCACCTGCTCAGCGATGGCACCGACAAAAGCCATCCCCTGTTTGTGCTGTTTCCAGAAACGCCGAGCCATATTCTCCAGGGCCTGCGGGGGGCGGGCCTGCCCACGGTGGTGCTGCCCGGCGATGGCGAGGGGGTCGAGCCCACCCCCCAGCCCAGCGATCTCGACCTGGGCGATCTGCCCGGCCTCGACGACATTGACACCAGCGCCCTAGAAACCCCCGATGAGTGAGCT
>DATIVG010000219.1:0-2153 GCA_035466075.1 Nodosilinea sp.
TAGGCTCTGGCGGTAGTTTGTCCCATCCGTCTTGAAACTAAACATTTATAAATCTGGAGTTTTCTGTATGGTTGGTGCTTCAAATCCAGTTTCTTCTACCCTGGTGGAGAGTCAGGGCATCGCCCGCATTGTCGGCATGACCTGCATCCTGGGCTTTTTAGTCGATATGACGGCGCTGATTTTTCCCCTGGGGTCGGGCACGGCCTGGCGCATGGGGCTGCTGCTCCAGATGGGCGATCGCAGCATTGTCTTGCTGATCGGCATGGCGCTGCTAATCTACAGCGCCTGGGGCGACATGGGCCTGCGCAAGGCCGTTGGCTACCTGGGGCTGGGCCTGGGTACGCTCTTTTTATTGATTGGCCTGTTTGTGATTCGCGAGAGCTTTTCGCTGCACGGCCAGACCCTCAACAATATTGACAACCAGGCCTCACAGCTCCAGGCCCAGGTGGAAGCAGGCCGCTCCGACCCTGAGATTGCCGCCAACACCACCGAAGATGACTTTGTGGCCGCCTCCCAGGCCATCAACACCCAGGCCGAGAGCCTTCGCCGCAACGCCAAGGCCACCATTACAAAAACCGGTGTGGCTGGCACCAGCAACTTTATCGTGGTGGGCATTGGGTTGCTCAGTCTGGGCCGGTTGGCCATGGGCCCCCAGGGGCGAGTGGCCGGTCGCAGTACCAAAAAGCTCAGAAAGCCCTCCTGACCCCAGCACGCCTGGGGCCTCGACCGGTCTAGGGGGCGCTGGCGGGTGCTCCGGGGCTGTTGCCGCTGCTAGCTCTAGGGGGGATGGCCGAGTTGCCGGGCACCAGGGAGATCAGGTCGTTGATGTTTTGCACCATGGTGTGGCAAATGGCGTCGAGGGGCAGATCGTTGGGGTCGTGGCCGAAGGGGTTTTCGATCTCGATGCCGATCTCTTCGATGCCGAAGACCGCAAAGCTAATCAGCGCCACCAGCAGGGGGGTGCCCCAGCCCACTGACTCCACCATTTGAAAGGGTAGGGCCAGGCAGTAGAGCATCAGCAGCTGCTTGAGGTGAATGCTGTAGGCCACCGGCATAGGGGTTTTGAGAATACGCTCGCAGCCGCCGAGGGCATTGACTAGGCCGTCGAGGGTTTCGAGGCCGTAGGTGAGCTGGTAGGTGTTGAGGGTGCCCCGAGCCTGCTGGGTTTGCAGGTAGTCGGCGACCCAAAAGGCGATCTCCAAAGGGGGGTTATTCATGTCTTGCAGCTGGGCAAACTGGTCGGCGCTGAGCAGGCGGGCCAGTTCGGGGCTGGGGGCTTCGCCGCGCAGGTGCAGCTTCATGGCCACGGCAAAGGCGGGCAGCAGGTGCACGGCGGCGATTTTGGCGTCAACATCCTGGGGCTGAGGGGTTTCGATGGCCACCCACATCTGCCGGGCCAGGTTGCGGGTGAGGTTGACCAGGCTGCCCCACAGCTTGCGCCCTTCCCAAAAGCGCTCGTAGGAGGTGTTGGTGCGAAACACCAGCAGCAGACCCAGCACCAGGCTGGGCACCAGCGACCCCAAAATGGGGGACGACACCGGCCAGCCGCGGCCGTAGAGCAGCAAAATGCCGAGGGCAAAGGCGGCACACAGCAGCACCCGGGGCATGACCGCTGGAATGACCGAGCCCCTGACGCGAAACAGCAGCCTGAACCAGTCTTGCTCGTTCTGACCCATGCTGCGCTGAATGGACTGTCTCGGCACCGGCGACTCCTTTGGGGCGCAGGGGTCTATGCCCCAGCTAATCTCTCGGCAATTGTAGACGGTCTCAGGGAGATAGTTGGGGCGGGGCTAGGCGGTGACGGCGTAGTCGATCAGCTGGAGCAGGCGCGATCGCAGGGTCTCTAGCCCCAGCCGCTCGGTGGCGGAGATAAACAGCGCGTTGGGGTATTCATCCCGTGCGATCGCAAGGTCAGCGCTGCTCACCCGGTCGGCCTTGTTAAACACCAGCAGCATTGGCCCCGGCACGATCGGCATGTCCTTGAGAATACGCATCACCCAGTGGATCTGGTCCTGCCAGGCGGGGTGCGACACATCCACCACGTGGAGCAGGGCATCGGCCTCGGTGACCTCTTCGAGGGTGGCGCGAAAGGCATCCATCAGCGAGGCGGGCAGCTCCTCAATAAAGCCCACCGTGTCGGTGACCACCAGCTG
>DATIVG010000220.1:0-7621 GCA_035466075.1 Nodosilinea sp.
GCCCGGTGCTGCACCGTGCCCAACCGCAACGACAGCCGATCTAGAGGGGCAATGGCCGCAGGCCCATCTTTGCCCGCTGCGTCAGCCATGGCGTCCGCCATCGCGCCCAGCAGCCAGTCCACCTCCTCGGCCTCCACCCCCGCCGCCAGCGCCGCCCGCAACGCCCGCTGCCGCCAGGCCCACAGCTCCGCCCCCGTCACCGTCACCCACCCCTGGCCCTCGCCCATCACCCCATCACCCCATCACCCCTAGCACCCCCATCTTCCCCAATGCCCCTAATGCAGCCACCGCGCCTTCACCCCCCGCGCATCCAAATGCACCAGCGCCGGAAACTGGCCGTAGCGCCCCAGCCCCCCCGGCCACCAGGGGTCCAGCGCCCAGTAGACCTGATTGCCCGTCAGCCCCACGCAGTAAAAATCAATCGCATCCCCCACAATGTGGCGGCTCTGGGAAGCCCCGCCCACCCGGCGGTTGATTTCCGCCGGGCGATACCAGCTGGTAATTAGGAATGGGCGACCGATGCGATCGCGGGCCTGCTGGGCCAGGGCAGCAATGCGCACAATGGCCTCCACCGTAGCCTGGTTGGGCGGCATCCGGGCCCCACCCCGAGTCGCCTCCGCCCAGGTAAAGTTAACGTTGGGAATAATGCTGGCATCCAGCTGAATGTTGTTGGGCGTCCAACGGGCGGGGCGGGCGGGCTGCGGCACCGCCACCGGCGCAGGCATGGCCTCCGGCGACGACGGGGCCGCCCGCTCTAGCCGCCGCACATCTTCAAATAGCGACTGAATCGCCGGAATGCGCCCCTCCAGCCGCCGCCAGATCTGCACCAGACGAATCAGCGCCTCCCGCTGCTGCTCCGTAGGGGTGTAGGCCGTGGGAATGCTGGCCACAAAATCGATCAGCGCCCGGTCGAGGGTGCGCGCCGTCGCCACCAGAGCGGTCTGGTTCTCGGCATTTTGGGTCAGGTCGTCGGGGTTGACCCCCAGCTGCCGCAGGGCGGTGGTGCGCGAGTCGAGATCAAACCAGCGCCGATAGCCCTCGGTCAGGGCAAAGCGCAGATCCCCCTGGCCCGCGTAGAGCTCAGGAATTTTTTGCACAAAGGCAATCAGCGCCGGATCAATAATGTCCAGGTTGGTCTCATGGGCAAAGGGATCGTTGGTGAGCAGCCACTCAATCGCCTCCTCGCGGGTATCCCCGGCCCGCCACAGCTGCACCAGGCGAATCAACGCCTCCCGCTGGTTGGGGTAGCCCGAGTAGTACCGCGCCGCCGACTGCATAAACGCCACCAGGGCGTTGTCGAGGGCCGCTTCGTCGGGCACCTGATCGACCACGGGCACCGCCAGGGCCTCATAGACCGCCTCAGCGGTATTTAGCTGCCGCCAGAGGCGCACCGCCTCCACCATCGCCTCCCGCTGAAAGTCGAGCCGCCCGTAGTTGGGCGGCACCCGCTCGGCAAAGGCCAACAGCGCCGGGTCGAGCTTGGCCAGGTTCTGGGGCAGCTGCGCCCCGCTGTAGTCGGCGCTGATGTCTTCTAGATAGGCCTGGAGGAGGGCCGCCGGGTCGCTGGGCTCCAGCTGGGCGGCGTCGCGATCGCCCTCGGCGGGGGTAAAGCCCTGGGCCACCGCCTGCAAAAACCGATCGCTGTAGCGCCCCACGCTGGCATCCCAGATGTCGGCACCGCTCCAGCCCTGCTCGATCAGGCCGTTGGTGAGGCTGCGCAGGGTGTTGGCCGCGTACTGCACCTGGGTGGCAAAGGTATCGACCTCATCGACATCAATCTGGTTGACGGGGGCGATGCCCAAGCCCGTCTCGCCGTCGGTGAGCAGCGGCTGACTGTGCACCGCGTAGAGGGCCGCCAGGATGGGTTTGTGCACCCCCGCCCGGCCCCCTTCTAACAGGTAGTAGTAGTTGCGTTGATCGGGTGAAAGCGTGCTCATGGCGGGCCTGGGAAGAGTCGCGGGCGGCAGGGGCGTGATAACGTTGCCTCAAGCACCTGCCTCAAACACCAAAGTGTAATCTCGATGGGCGAAGTTCAACCATTACCCAGCTCCCGGTTTTTGGGCCAGGGGGCGATCAAGCTGCTGGCCACCGATATGGATGGCACCCTGACCCGCCAGGGCAAATTCACCGCCGCCCTGTTGCAGGGGTTAGAGCGCTTGCAGCAGGCGGGGCTGCCGGTGGTGATTGTCACCGGTCGCTCGGCGGGCTGGGTCAGCGGCCTGGCCCATTACCTGCCCGTGGCCGGAGCCATGGCCGAAAACGGCGGCATTTACTTTCCCGCCGGGCAGCCGCCCGAACCGCTGATTGAGCTGGCCGACGGGGTGGCCCACCGCCAACAGCTCCAGGCGGTCTTTGCCCAGTTGCAGCGGCGCTGGCCCCAAATCCAGGCGTCGGAGGACAATCCGTTTCGCCTCACCGACTGGACCTTTGCCATCGACGGCCTGTCCACCGCTGACCTGGAGGGCATGGCGGACCTGTGCCAGAGCCTGGGCTGGGGGTTTGTCTACAGCACGGTGCAGTGCCACCTGTTTCGGCCCGGCCAGTCGAAGGCGGCGGGGTTGCAGCAGGTGTTGCAGCGCCATTTCCCCGCGCTGTCTACCCCAGAGGTGCTCACCCTGGGCGATAGCCCCAACGACGAAACCCTGTTTGACCCGGCGCTCTTCCCCCGCTCGGTGGGGGTGGCAAATATTAAAGACTACTGGCCCCACCTGCTCCATCGCCCTGCCTACGTCACTCCGGCGGCGGCGGTGGAGGGTTTTTTGCAGGTGGTGGACGCGTTGACCTAGCCTGGCCCATCAAGGTTTGAAAGATTTGAGGCCTGGATGTTCGCTATTTGATGTTTACTGCTTCTTATTGTGGGCTGGGGCAGCGGGTGAGGCGGACATAAAACATTCCTGAAGTTTTACCTCAATCATTTGGCTCACCCTTACCATGCCTGGAAGTGGTACCCGGTATGGTTGGCTGAACTGTTGAGTTTTGTTGAAATCGAGCAACGGGCTGAAGGTTCCCAAGTTTTTAGGCTTGGGGCTTGACAGCCTAGGGATCGCGCAGGGCTGGGTCAAACCGCCGTCATTCCCGCTTTCTCTAACGGCTGTGCGAAGTGGCTGTGCCCTCGCCGGGGGAGATCGCCTTGCCCCCGGTGCTGGTTTTGCGCTTGTTCTTGCTCTCGGGCCCCGTTTAGTAATCACCCTGTAATAACCTTCCTATGACCCTTGCAGCACCCCATGAAACCCCTGTGGCTCAGTCAGCGGAGCCGGTCTCCCCAGGGCTAACGGTTGGCATTCCTAAGGAGATTTTTGCGGGTGAGCGGCGGGTGGCGGCCACCCCCGAAACCGCTAAAAAACTGCAAAAGCTGGGCTTTGAGGTGCTGGTCGAAACCGAGGCCGGGGCCGGGGCCAGCTTTACCGACAGCGCCTACGCCGCGGCGGGCTGCACCATTGTGGCCGACGCCGCCAGCCTGTGGGCAACCGCCGATGTGGTGTTGAAGGTGCGTGCTCCCCAGCACCACCCGGCCCTGGGGCACCACGAGGCCGCCCTGCTGCGGCCCGACCAAACCCTGATCAGCTTCCTCTGGCCCGCCCAAAACCCCGAGCTGCTGACAGAACTCGCCAGCCAGGGCGGCACGGTGCTGGCCATGGATGCGGTGCCTCGCATTTCTCGCGCCCAGAAGCTCGATGCCCTCAGCTCGATGGCCAACATCGGCGGCTACCGGGCGGTGATTGAGGCGGCTAGCCACTTTGGCCGCTGCTTTACCGGCCAGATCACGGCGGCGGGCAAGATGCCGCCGGCCAAGGTGATGGTGATTGGGGTCGGCGTGGCGGGGCTGGCGGCGATTGGCGCGGCCAAGAGCCTGGGGGCGATCGTCAAGGCCTTTGACACCCGCCTGGTGGTGAAGGAGCAGGTGCAGAGTCTGGGAGCAGAATTTTTAGAGCTGCATTTTGAGGAAGATGGCAGCGGCGAAGGCGGCTATGCCAAGACCATGAGCCCGGCGTTTATTGCCGCTGAGATGGCGCTGTTTGCTCAGCAGGCCAAGGATGTGGACATCATCATCACCACGGCGCTGATTCCGGGCAAAAAAGCGCCGCTGCTGATCACCCAGGACATGGTGGAGAGCATGAAGCCCGGCTCGGTGGTGGTGGACCTGGCTGCGGAGCAGGGGGGCAACTGCGAGGTCACCCAGCCCGGCGAGGTGATTAGCCACCACGGTGTCACCGTCATTGGCCTCACCGACTTGCCCAGCCGCATGGCCTCCCAGGCGAGCCAGCTCTACGGCAACAACCTGGTGCATTTGCTCAGCGACCTGGGTGGAGCCCAGCAGTTTGCGATTGATATGGACGACCAGGTGATTCGGGCAACTACGGTGATTCACAATGGCCAGGTGACCTGGCCCCCGCCGAGGGTTGAAGCTCCGGCCCCCAGCGCCGCTCCGACCGCCTCGACTGCCCCCGTTGCTGAGGAAATTCCGGCGGCTAAGTCGTGGCTGAGCCAACTGGTCTGGCCCGTGCTGATCGGCCTGGTCTGCGTCGCTATCGGCCTCTGGGCTCCGGCTTCGTTTATGACCCACCTGACGGTGTTTGTGCTGGCCAGCTTTTTGGGCTGGAAGGTGATCTGGGATGTGTCGCCCAGTCTGCACACGCCGCTGATGAGCGTGACCAATGCGATCAGCGGCATCATCATCATTGGCGGCATGCTGCAAATTTCTAGCGACATTACCTCGGCGATGACGATTTTGGGTGCGATCGCACTTTTCCTCGGCACCGTCAACATCGCGGGGGGCTTTATGGTGTCGCAGCGGATGCTGAACATGTTCCACAAGTAGAGGCGGTAGGGAAGGTGAGGGAGTTTGGGAAGGTCAGTCAGTAAAGCGACTCCTCAATCTTCCCCATTCTCCCAATCTTCCCCATCCCCCTGATCCCACCTCCCTCGCCCTTTCACCTCCCCAGCCATGGAAAACAACCTCGTAACCACCGCCTACATCGTCGCCAGCGCCCTGTTCATTCTCAGTTTGGCGGGGCTGTCGCAGCCGGAGACCGCCAAGCGGGGCAACCTGCTGGGCATTCTCGGCATGGCCATTGCCTTTGGGGCGACGGCGTTGATTAGCCAGGGTTACCCCGTGCAGATTGGCTCCATTGGCCTCGGGGTGCTGGTGGGGGTGCTGGCCGCCTCGCGGGTGGCCATGACCGACATGCCGGAGATGGTGGCGCTGCTCAACAGCTTTGTGGGCCTGGCCGCCGTGCTGGTGGGCTTTGCCGAATACCTTCAGCCCAGCGCGGCGCTGGTGGGGGCCGATGTGGTGATCCACCGGGTGGAGATCTTTGTGGGGGTGTTCATCGGCATTGTCACCTTTACCGGGTCGGTGGTGGCGGTGGCCAAGCTGCGGGGCTGGGTGCCCAGCCGGGCCGTGCTGCTGCCCGCCCGCCACATCATTACCCTGGGCATGCTGGGTGCGATCGCAGCCCTGGGCGTTCCCTTCCTTAGCGCGGCGGGCAACACTCCGCTGATCGCCCTGGGGGCCATGACTGCGATCGCGGGCATCTTCGGCATTGTCATCGTCATGGCCATCGGCGGGGCCGACATGGCGGTGGTGATCTCGCTGCTCAACAGCTACTCGGGCCTGGCCTCCGCAGCGGCGGGCTTCATGCTCAACAATGACCTGCTGATCATCACCGGGGCACTGGTGGGCAGCAGCGGTGCCATTCTCAGCTACATCATGTGCAAGGGCATGAACCGCTCCTTCATCAACGTGGTGCTGGGGGGCTTTGGGGCCACCACTAGCACCGCTGGCCCAGCCACCGCCCTGGCGGGCAGCGCCACCAGCACCACCACCGGCGACGTGGTCGAACTGCTGGCCACCGCCCAGAGCGTGGTGATCGTCCCCGGCTACGGCATGGCCGTGGCCCAGGCCCAGCACGCCGTCGCCGAAATCACCCGCCTGCTGCGCGCCCAGGGCAAACAGGTACGCTTCGGCATTCACCCCGTGGCGGGCCGCATGCCCGGCCACATGAACGTGCTGCTGGCCGAGGCCAACGTGCCCTACGACATCGTCCTAGAAATGGATGAAATCAACGACGACCTGCCCCACACCGACGTGGTGCTGGTGATCGGTGCTAACGACACCGTCAACCCCAGCGCCAAAAACGATCCCGCCAGCCCCATCGCCGGCATGCCCGTGATGGAAGTGTGGGAAGCCAGCACCGTAGTGGTGCTCAAGCGCGGCATGGCGGCGGGCTACGCCGGGGTTGAAAACCCCCTGTTCTTCAACGACAACACGCTGATGCTGTTTGGCGACGCCAAAACCAACGTCAACGGCATCCTGGCCCAGCTCACCACCGAAACTGCCCCGGCCCTCGCTGCCGCCTAGGCCATCTCCAATTCCCCGTGGGGTGGGTTAGGCGGCCTGGGTTCTGACTGTGAATGTCTAGCCTGGCTCGCCATAACTCACCACTCACCCATCGGTAAAACTCTGTAAGTTTGACGCGTCAATAGAACAGTCACCACCTGCCCAAGGTGTCAGCTATGATCGGTGTAGGTCATGTGCCCTAATCAGCAAAAACTATGCTGCGGGAAACTCTCAAGCAAGAAATTGATACCCTTAGCGATACTCAATTGAGACAAATCGCTGAACTGGTTACTGCGCTTAAGGCCCAAGCCCAACAGCCCTTCGGAGCTGATCGGTTCTGGCAGCAGGCAACTCCTGTAGAGCGTGCCCAAAACTTTCGGGCCTGGGTCTCACAGCTCCCTAAAACATCCGTCAGCCTCTCCGATACAGCGTTTGATCGGGGCAATATTTACGATTAGTGACTAAATATTTGCTGGACACCAATGTCGTTTTACGGTTTAGCAACCCGTCTGACGAACAGCATGAACTAGTAACTGTTGCCGTTGCTGCTTTACTCATGCAGGGTAACGAATGTTATCTGACAGCGCAGGTTGTAATTGAGCTTTGGGTAGTTGCGACACGACCAATTGAGGTAAACGGATTGGGCTGGTCAACCGATCAGACACGCCAGGTAATTGAGCAATTAATTGACCGTTTCCCGCTTGTAGAAGAAGGGCCACAGATTTTATCGACTTGGTTAACTCTCGTTACGGAGCATTGTGTCAAGGGCAAACGCACTCACGACGCCCGAATTGCTGCCGTTATGGCTGTTGCTGGGATCAGCCATGTGTTGACTTTAAATCCGACTGATTTTGCAGGTATTGCAGAGATTTCTGCTGTTCATCCCCAGGATATTAGTGAGTGAATTTCCTGCATGGGTAAACGATGCATTGTTGAGCAAGACATGGTTATCACGTAGCTAAGTTGGATCGAACCCGAATGAAATCATCAATGGTCACAAAGTCACCTTGCTGATACTCAAGCCCTACGGGTTCTATCTCAGCTTTAGTTTCTGAGCCTTCTATATAGCTAGCTTCTTCTGCTTCAAAGATTTGCTGCTCAATGATGTCGATCAGGTGTTTTTTGCCTCTAGATCAAGGGAGGAAACGGCTTGGATGAGCGAGTCCAGAGAGATTTGTAAGCTAATAGTTGTGGTCATAATGGCTGCCTCCTAGAGTACTTGGTATTGATATTTAGTAGTCCTAATCAATAATCCAAAATCTAAAGTTGTCAATCGGGAAC
>DATIVG010000221.1:0-13922 GCA_035466075.1 Nodosilinea sp.
GGTTCCACCCGCATCCCCGCCATCAAAGATGTGGTCAAGCGCACCCTCGACAAAGAACCCAACGAAACCGTCAACCCCGACGAGGTGGTGGCCGTCGGTGCCGCCATCCAGGGCGGTGTACTGGCGGGCGAAGTCAAAGACATCCTGCTGCTCGACGTCACCCCCCTGTCCCTGGGGGTCGAAACCCTGGGCGGCGTCATGACCAAGCTCATCCCCCGCAACACCACCATCCCGACCAAAAAGTCGGAGGTGTTCTCCACGGCCCAGGACGGCCAAACCAACGTGGAGATCAAGGTGCTCCAGGGCGAGCGCGAAATGGCCACCGACAACAAGAGCCTGGGTACCTTCCAGCTCTCCGGCATTCCCCCCGCGCCCCGCGGCGTGCCCCAGATCGAGGTGATCTTTGACATTGACGCCAACGGCATTCTCAATGTCACCGCCAAAGACAAGGGCACCGGCAAAGAGCAGACCATCACCATCTCCGGGGCCTCCACCCTCGACGACAACGAGGTCGAGCGCATGGTGAAAGATGCCGAAGCCAACGCCGCCGCCGACAAAGAGCGCCGCGAGCACATCGACCTCAAAAACCAGGCCGACTCGCTCACCTACCAGGCTGAGAAGCAGCTGGCCGACATGGGCGACAAGGTGCCCGCCGCCGACAAAGAGAAGGCCGACGAGCAGATCAAGGCGCTGCGCACCGCCATTGAGGCCGAGGACTTTGACACCATCAAAACCCTCACCGGCGAGCTGCAGCAGACCATCTACGGCATCAGCACCAACCTGTACCAGCAGGCGGGCGGCGATGCCGGTGCGGCCCCCGGCCCCGATGCGCCCCCCAGCGGTGGATCCAGCGGCGGCGACGATGTGATCGATGCCGAGTTCTCTGAGCCCGGTTCCAACTAACTACCCCTAGCCTTGCTCTGGCTAGCTAAAAGGCGGATAGCGAGATTGCTATCCGCCTTTTTTTAATGTTTGAGCGGTTTGTAACGGTCGTCACCAGCTCGTAGGTTGGGTGAAATGCAGGGTCACCCAACCTATGAGCTAGTTTTGCTGGGTTTTGCGATCGCACCACCGCCCCATCTACACATTTAGGCTTGAGCGAATAGCCGCTCTACAGCAGCAGCTCCAGGGAAATCCCCACCCGGCTGTCCTGGCCAAAGCGGGAGTTTTGCAGCTGAAAATCGGTGCCCAGGCGCAGCTGTCGGGTGACGGCGTAGCCAACGGCAAGGCTGGTGATGCCCACTTCGCCCTCGCTGCCCGGAGCCACCCAGCGCTGGCTGAGGGCCAGGTCGGCCCCGCCGCCCCGCGAGGGCACCAGCATCAGGCGCAGGCCAAGGTCGAGGCCGTCGGTTTGGTAAGCCGGGGTGCTGAGGGAGCGGTAGCCCACGGTGGGCGCAACGTTGATGTAGCTGCCCAGGGGCAGCAGGTAGTACCGTGCCTCCCCGCCGTAGGACTCGCGCTGGCCATTCCAGCTGCGGCTGTAGTCGGCACTGGCGGTCAGCCCGGTGCCCGGCACCACAAACACATCGTCTACTGCGGCGGCAAAGCCGCCAATTTGCCCCGTAGACGGAAACTGGGCATAGCCAACCCTGAGCCTGGTGCGAAAGCTGGGCTGGTAGCGAATCTCGTCGGCCACATCGGGAATGTCCTCCAGCCACCGCTGGAGGGTGGGGCTGCCTTCGATGACGGCGGGGTCGAGGTCGAGGGTGGGCGCCAGGGCGTCGGCATCGAGGGCCAGGGTTTCTGGGGCAACGGCGCTACCCGTGGGCAGGGCCGCCCCAGCCGAAACCCGACAAGATGCCATGGATTCGACCGGTTGAGAGCAGCTGCTTAACCCGGAGGCGGGCGTGGGCGGGGTGGGGTCGAGGCTCAGAGTAGCGGAGGCCATGTCTTGGACGGCGGGCGGCTCAAAGGCCATGGCGCGCTGGCCTACCCCAAGGACCGCCAGGCAGACCCCAAGTCGCAACAGTTGCATTGTTGTTGACACCACTCGGCGGCTCCTAGCTCACACAATGAATCCTATGCATCTTACCGCCTTCGCCCAGCAGCGCTGCTACCCTGGGGACGGCCAAAAAAAGCGGCCCTACTCAAAGAGTAAAACCGCTGGGGGAAACGAGGATAGCGTTCCGATAAATGGCCAATGGACGGCTGATGCCCTCTAGCGCACCTGGCCGCGGGTGGCCGTGGCGTCTATGGGCTTGAGGAAGTAGAGCTGCACCAGCTGCCAGCCGATAGTGGCAATGTGGGGCAGTTGTTGCAGCTTCTTCAGCAGCTGAGGCTGATTTGACTCAGCGATTTTGCTCAGCTTAGAGTTGGCGGCGGCAGCCACATCCAACCGCTGGAAGAAGCTGGGGTGCTCCACATTCAGCGTCACCGGAAACACGCGTCCGGCGGTCTTGTTGGTCTGCTCAATCACTTCCATGTCGTACTCACGGACATTCAACCCGAGGGATTCGTAAAAGCCTCTGGCCCGGAGATCGTTGAGGTACATGGTGGCAAACACCGACAGCAGGAAGAAGCGGCACCACAGCCTGGCCTTCCAGTCGTTGAGAATGGCGGGCTGGGACTTCATGAGGGCTGAGAAGAAGTCGCCGTGGCGGTTTTCGTCCTGGCACCAGTTCTCAAAGAAGCGGAAGATCGGGTAGATCTCGTTCTCGGGGTGAGATTCGAGGTGGCGGAAGATGGTGATGTAGCGCCAGTAGCCAATCTTCTCAGAGAGGTAGGTGGCGTAGAGAATGAACTTGGGCTTAAAGAAGGTGTAGTCCTTGGTCTTGGTCAAAAAGCCCAGGTCGAGCTGCATGTTGAAGTCGGCCATGGCCTTGTTGAGGAAGCCCGCATGGCGGGCCTCGTCGCGCGCGATCAGGTCAAAGCACTCGGACAGCAGGGGATTTTTGCCCTTGAGGCGACGGCTCAATTCTTTGTAGAGCAAAAAGCCAGAGAACTCGGAGGTGCAGGAGCGCTCTAGAAATTCGACAAACACCTGCCGGGTTTCGCCGGTGACGCAGTCCCAGGACTGGTCAAAGACTTCGCTGCGGACGAAGTGATGGCGGTTGTAGTCAGCCCGCAACTCGTCGAGGATGGCGAGCATCTCGGCTTCGTTGATAGAGAGGTCCATGGCGGCCATCTCGTCGAAGTCGGTGGTATAAAACCGAGGGGTGAGAATGGTGTCTTTGGCGGGAGCCTTTACCCCTGGGCGAATTTCTTGAAATTCAGGCTTTTTAAGGGAATCTACCATGAGTCCTTGGATGGCGCGGTGAACGTGGGCGGGGCTATTCCCCGGCGGGCGATGGGTATAAGGAGTGGCTAGCTGGCCCAGAACCAGGTGGCATTCTGAGCGTCAAAAAGCTCTACTGCCTGTACAAATCGCTAAATGTCAGTGTATCAGGGCTTTTGGGGCAGGCGGTGGCGCTTTAAGTTTTGCAACAAAACCTTTCGGTTGGTAATGCGGGTGGGCGGGGCTTGGGTACACATTCATGACGGGACGATTTTTTGGGCGGTGGGGCAGGGCATCCTGGTAGCTAGCGCTGCTACGGGTTGGCGGGAGGATGCTATGGCGATCGCAGGGATTGTTTTTTGGGTGGCTGGGGCTGTGCTGTGGTGGGTGCAGGCTCGTCAGCGGCGGCGCTGTAGCCAGCTGAAGCTGGCCCGCGCCGCCCAGGCGGCGGATCTGGAGGCGACGGCCGCTGCGGTAGCGGAGGAAATTGGCGGTGGTGACTGGCGCGAGTACGTGTGGCTGCGGGGGACGCCGAAGTCGGACAACCCGCTGCTGTCGGAGTTTAAGCAGGTGCCGTGCGTTTGCTACACCAGCACGGTGGTGCGCGAGTACGAGGAAACCGTGCGGGAGAAAGATAGCGACGGCACGGTGACCACGCGCACCCAGCGGGGTTCAGAAACGGTGAGTGAGCAGCAGCGGCGGATACCCTTTGACCTGGTGGATAGCTCGGGGGCGGTGCGGGTGGAGCCTGACGCGGCCAAGGTGGAGCTGGTGGAGGTGCTGGATGATTTTCGTCCGGGCCATCCGGCGGGGGGGATGCTCTCCTACGGGCCGTTTTCTCTGGTGCTGGGGGGGGAGGGGGCTGGCTCACGCCGCACCCTGGGCTATCGCTACCGGGAGATGGTGCTACCGCTCGACCGCCCGGTGGTGGTGGTGGGCATGGCCTGCGATAGTGGGAAACTGGCCCTGGAGGGCCAGCGGGCCGGGTCGGTGGCGGTGGAGAAGCCTGCCCAGGCCGATCAGCCCTACATTATTACGACAAAATCCTACGAGGCGATCACCCAGGATGTGAACCAGAGTGCCCAGATCGCGTTTTGGTCGATGGTGGGGTGCTTTGGGGCGGGGGTGGTGCTGCTGGTGGCTGCGATCGCAACCTGACACTATCCCCCGTTCTCAGCCCTGACCATCAATCGGCTGGTCTGCCTCAATGCCCTGCTCCAGCTTGTACTCAGTGATCAGCCGGGTCATTTTGTAGCGCATTTTGAGGTGGGTTTCGACCCCTTCGTAGGCGTAGCGGTTGAAGCCGCCCTGGTCAACCAGCTGCTTGAGGTAGCTGACCCGATCGCCGGGGTTGGGGTGGGAGGCAAACCAGCTGACCCCCCGGTTGCCGTACTCCTCTTCGAGGGTGATCATCAAATTGTGCAGGCCGTCGGCGGCGTAGCGGCTGTTGGCCAGCAGCTTGGTGCCCAAAATGTCTGACTGGCGCTCCATATCGCGGGAGTAGCTCGACACCAGCAGGCTGGTGGCCAGGTTGGCCACCTCCGGAATGGGAATAAACGAGGCCAGACTAGCGGTGAGGTTGCCCTGGGTGACCATTTGAAAGCCGTGGGAGAGCACCGCATGGGCGATTTCGTGGCCCAGCAGCCCGGCCAGCTCGGCCTCGGAGTGGCTTTTGGTCAGGGCCCCGGCGTGGATGAAGACTTTGCCGCCGGGCAGGGCAAAGGCGTTGAGGCTGTCATCCATGATCACCTCAAAGCTGTAGGTAAACTCCTCGCGGCCCGCCAGCGCCGCTAGCCGCTGGCCAATGTCGTTGACGTAGGCGCGAATCTCGGCATCTTCGACGATGGGCAGCTGCCGCTTGACCTGCTCGGCCACCTGCTGGCCCAGGCCGCTTTCGCCCTGCATCAGCAAAATGCCCGAGTTGAGCGCGGTAAAGGGCCCCAGCAGTCCGCCAGTGAGAATGTACCCGGCGGCCCCGGTGAGAATGTTGGACACCAGGTTGCGGGTCAGGGTTTGGTTCATCTCGCCGCGAAAGCGGTCGAGATTTTGCCGGGCCAGGGCGGTCATGGCCTCGGCCTCGGGGTGCTCGGGGTTGAGAATGGCAAACTGGTTGGCGGTAATGGCGGCTTCAATCCACTGTTGGCGGGCCATTTGCACCTCGGCCTGGGCCTGGAGCAGGTCGGGGTTGTAGGGGTAACGTGCGATCGCACCCTCCAGCACCGCCAGCGCCTCCTCGGCGCGGTCGTTTTGCACCAGGTAGCGGGCATAGAGCGCCTGCCCCGGCAAAAACTCTGGGTAGTTTTTGGCCAGCAGTTCTAGCGGCACCAGCACCCGGCTGGGAAACTCCGACTCGGCTCCGGCCTGGGCTTCGCGCCAGTAAACCTGCCCGGCCGGGGGCAGGTCGGCGGGGTCGGTGAGGGGTGCGATCGCCACCTCGGGCCCCGTCTCCGCCAGCCACTTGGCATCCTTCGCCGAGCGATACAGCGGCTCAGCCGCCGCCAGGTCGCCCGCCTGGTAAAAGCGATCGGCCTCGATCAGCACCTCGCTGCGCTTCGCCACCGCCGGCGACAGCCCCGCCAGCATCAGCGACAGCCCCGCCACCGAGTCAGCATCGATTTCCGCCACGCTGGGGATGGGCTCAGCCCCTTGCCTGGGGATCAAATCGGGAAGATCGGGCTGCTTGGGCGGCAGCTTGAGCGTGCCGTCGGGCTGCTCCGCCGAGGGCGTCGGCAGGGTATTGTCTGGCCGCGCCGCCGGATCCACCCGCAGGGTCTCCTCGGCACTGGCCACCCTGGTTGGGGCAGCGCCCGCCGACCCACCGGCCTCAGCCGCCAGGCCCGGCGAACGGCCACTCACCCCCAGGCTCAGCCATACCGTCCCCAGCAAGCTGGCCAGCAGCGTCGCCAGAAACCGCCTAGCCCAAACCCGTCTGGCCCAAACCCGTCTGGCCAATAACCGCCTGACCCAAACCCGCCTGGCCAACAACCGCACTGGTGCCATGCTCTCTCCGTGAAACGGTTTCCAACCCCATACCCCCTCCATTCTGACGAAAGCTTTGCCAAGCCAGAATCTGTACTCCTATAATTTTGTTAAATAAATGTAACGGCGGAGCCCCATGACTCTAGACACCATTCAACCCTGGCTCAACTTCGTTCACCCCGTGGTGATGTGGCTGCTGCTGGCGACCACCCTCTATGCCCTCTACCTGGGTATTCAGGCCCGCCGCACCCGCCTGTCCGACGCCGAAACCCGCAAAGAACTGATCAAAGGCAAGTTTGCCCTCAAGCACCACAAGGTCGGCTCTGCGCTGCTCGCCTTTATGGTGATGGGTACCGTCGGCGGCATGGGGGCCACCTACCTGGAAGCGGGCAAGCTGTTTGTGGGGCCTCACCTGTTGGTCGGGCTCGGCATGGCCACCCTGATTGCCACCTCGGCAGCGCTGGTGCCCTTCATGCAAAAGGGCAGCGAAACGGCCCGCCTCACCCACATCACCCTCAACATCGTGCTGGTGGGGCTGTTTGGTTGGCAGGCGCTGAGCGGTATGCAAATCGTGCAGCGCCTGCTGTCAAACCTGCAATCCGCCGGGTCGTAGCCCTGGCCGTCAGGCACCCTCACCAAAAGATCTAGGGCCAGCCCGGCGGTCGCTGGGCTGGCTCAACCAAACCTGGCCAATTAAACCCGGCTTAGCCAATCTTCGCTGCGCCTAGCCGTCGCTAGCCGCGCCGCGCCGCCCCCAGTTTGACCAAAAGTGGTGGCCCCGGTAGCTCTCGGGCAGCGGCAGGTTGTGGCTGCTGTGGAAATCTTCCTGCACCTTGCGGGTGAGCCGCTTCGACACCTGGCGCACCACCTGGTTGAGCAGGCGATCGCCAGAGGTTTTAAGTAGCGATCGCGGCACCGAGCTCAGCATGCGCGGCATGTGAATTTTCACCGCCAGACTCAGATCCCAATCCACCTGGGTCAGCGCGGGTGCAGAGGGCACCGACCCCGGCACATCTTGCAGGCGCAGCACCGCGTGAAAGTCCACATCGTAGCCCGGCGGCACATACCCCGGCACCGGCATCGTATCAATCCGGTACACCTGGTGGTCGAGGGGCGACAGGTATAGCCCCACCTTGGGCTCCACCTCATAGCCCAACACCGAAAAATGCCCCACCACCAGCGCATAGCCGTGGTCAGAAATCGGCTCCACCTGCATCGGGTGGGCGCAGCGGGTAAACCACCCCCGGTGGCTATTCAGGTATCGGCCCACCGTGGCACTGTCCGCCGCCATGTCCATCTTGCCGGCGTAGTGCCCTTCCAGTCGCAGACTACTATCGGGCAGCCCCCCAGGGGACGGCTGATCCTCAGCTGGCGGCGGGCTCTCCAGCCCCCCAGCGGCCTGATTGACAGCCCCAACCCCTGGATTCAAAGGCAAAGCATCAGTATCCTGATCGGCATCCGGGGCAGACGGCATAGGTTCCAGAGTCACTGTAAAACCAACTGCTTAAACGACACTAGAAAGCAAACGTGCGCCAAAGGTTGAGTCAGGGTCTTAACCCATCGTAAGCCTTTACTATCTCAAGTGTGCCCCCCAGAACTGTCATGCCTGCCACGGTTTAAGCGAGTCAGCCCTAGGTGTAGTTCCTTTTTAGCCAGCCATTCCGTAAAATCAGGCCACTACACAAGGGAGGATGCCACCGTGAAAGCATTTGTCGCCGGGGCCACCGGGGCCACGGGTTCTAGAATTGTGGCCCAGCTGGTGGAGCGCGGTGTGCCCGTGGTCGCCTTCGTGCGCGATGCCGCCGCCGCCCGCGCCCAACTGCCCCCCGAGGTCACCCTCCTAGAAGGCAGCGTTACCGATCCGGCGAGTATCCGTAGAGCCATGGGCGACTGCACCGTCTTGCTCTGCGCCACCGGCGCCCGCCCCGGCTTTGACCCCACCGGCCCCTACCAGGTTGACTACGAAGGCACCAAAAATCTGGTAGACGCCGCCAAAGACGCAGGCATTGAACAGTTTGTCATGGTGTCATCGCTCTGCGTGTCCCGCTTCTTTCACCCGCTCAATCTGTTCTTTCTCGTCCTCTACTGGAAGCAGCAGGCCGAAGCTTACCTGCAATCCAGCGGCCTCACCTACACCATCGTGCGCCCCGGCGGCCTCAAGGACGACGACATTGACACCCGTGCTTTAATCATGGCCCCAGCCGATACGCTGTTTGAGGGCAGTGTGCCCCGGCTCAAGGTCGCTCAGGTCTGCGTAGAAGCGCTATTTCTACCCCAGGCCCGCAACAAGATTGTGGAAATTGTTGCCCAAGACAATGCCAACCCTCAACCCTATGAAGCCCTGTTTGCCGGGGTAGCGTAGACCCTGGCGATCGGATGTCTCAGGCCAACCAGCCGTTGACGCAGCTCACAGGCAGTGCCTACAATGTAATTACTACTGTTGAGCCAGCACCCATGGGCACAGCCATCCGAACGCGTATTGTCAAAATCGGCAATTCTCAGGGTATTCGTATTCCCAAGCTGCTGTTAGAGCAAAGCGGTCTGCATACCGATGTAGAAGTGGAGGTCGAGGGCGACCATCTGGTCATTCGTACCGCACCCCGTCAGCGCATTGGCTGGGAAGCTGCCTTTACCGCCATGGCCGAGAATCATGACGACGGGCTGTTAGACGACGCCAATGCCACTGCCTGGGACGATGCTGAATGGGAGTGGTAGCCGAACGTTTCCATGTCTTTTTAGTTAACCTCGACCCCACCGTGGGTAGCGAAATTAAAAAGAGCCGTCCCTGTGTGATCATTTCTCCCAACGAGATGAATCGTCACATCGCCACAGTGATCGTTGCGCCCATGACCACCAAGGGCAAACCCTATCCCACCCGGGTAGCCTGTCAGTTTGAGCGCAAACACGGCCAGATCGTGCTAGATCAAATCCGCACGGTGGATAAGGCTCGCCTGGTTAAGCATTTAGGGCAGATTGCTCCAGAGGAACAGCGGCTGGTGCTGGCAACGCTGGCGGAAATGTTCGCGGAGTGAGGGGCGATGGTACAAATCTCTAGGCCGGATATCTTGTCTGTGCAGGCAAAGTATCCGGCCTACAGCTATGACTTAACGACCCATTTGCTGTTCCATGTCGGCGATCTCCAGGCGGGTTTTGATCACCGTGTCGGGGTTGAGGCTGATCGAGTCGATGCCCTGCTCGACTAAAAAGCGAGCAAACTCGGGGTAGTCGCTGGGCCCCTGGCCGCAGATGCCGATTTTGCGGTGGTACTCCTTCGCGGTTTGAATCGCCATTTTCACCATGCGTTTGACGCCGGGGCTGCGCTCGTCGAACAGGTGGGCGACCAGGGCCGAGTCGCGATCGAGCCCCAGGGTGAGCTGAGTGAGGTCGTTGGAGCCGATGGAGAAGCCGTCGAACACCTGGCTAAACTCGTCGGCCAGCACCACGTTGTTGGGCAGCTCGCACATGACGTAGACTTGCAGACCGTTTTCGCCCCGCACCAGGCCGTGCTTGGCCATTTCTTCCAGCACCCGGCGGCCTTCGTCGGGGGTGCGGCAGAAGGGCACCATGAGAATCACGTTGGTGAGGCCCATGTCATCGCGCACGCGCTTGAGGGCCTCGCACTCCAGGGCAAAGCCGTCGCGGTAGCGGTCGTCGTAGTAGCGGGAGGCACCGCGCCAGCCGATCATGGGGTTTTCTTCGTCGGGCTCGAAGGTGCTGCCGCCCAGCAGGTGGGCGTACTCGTTGCTCTTGAAGTCGGAGAGGCGCACCACAACGGGTTTGGGGTAGAAGGCGGCGGCCAGGGTGCCCACCCCCTGGGCCAGCTTATCGACGAAATAGGTGGGCTTGTGGTCGTAGAGGGCGGTGAGCTGCTGAATCTGGCGTTTTTCGGCCCCGTCGGGCAGGCTGTCGAAGTTTAGCAGGGCCAGGGGGTGCACCTGAATGTGGTTGGCGATGATGAACTCCAGCCGGGCCAGGCCGACGCCGTCGTTGGGCAGGGCGGCCAGGGTAAAGGCCAGCTCGGGGTTGCCCACATTCATCATGATTTTGGTGCGGGTCTCGGGCAGGCTGTCGAGCTGGGTGGTCTCGATGCGGAAGGGGATTTCACCCCGATAGATTGCCCCTTCTTCGCCCCCGGCACAGGTGACGGTGACGGGTTCGCCGGTGGTGAGCAGCTGGGTGGCGTTGTCGCAGCCGACGATCGCCGGTATCCCTAGCTCCCGCGCAATGATGGCGGCGTGGCAGGTGCGGCCGCCCTGGTCGGTGACGATGGCACTGGCCTGCTTCATAATGGGCTCCCAGTCGGGGTCGGTGCGGCTGGTGATGAGCACTTCACCGGGGCGGAACTGGGCGATCTGGTTGACCTCTAAGATCACGCAGGCGCTGCCCTGGCCAATCAGGTCGCCCACGGCGCGGCCGGTGGCCACCGGTGCAACCCCCTCGGGCAGGTCGAGAATGTACGATCGCAGCTCGTTCTGCGATTTTTGGGACTGCACGGTCTCGGGGCGGGCCTGGACGATGAACAGCTCCCCGGTGATGCCGTCTTTGGCCCACTCGATATCCATGGGGCTGGGGGTGCCCCGCAGCTGGGTGTAGTGGTTTTCGATGGTGCAGGCCCAGTGGGCCAGCTGAAGAATGTCGTCTTCGTCGATGGCGTAGCGGCCCTGGTCGGCGAGGGGAACGGGCTCGTTTTTGGTGAGCTCGGTGCCGGTGGTGTCGTAGACCATGCGCAGGGCTTTGGTGCCCAGGCGCTTGTTGAGAATGGGTTTGTGGCCCGACTGGAGGGTGGGCTTAAACACGACGTATTCGTCGGGGTTGACGGTGCCCTGCACGACGTTTTCGCCCAGGCCGTAGGCGGCGGTGATCAGCACGGCGTTTTGGAAGCCGGTTTCGGTGTCAATGGAGAACATGACGCCGGAGGTGGCGAGATCAGAGCGCACCATGCGCTGGATACAGACGGAGAGGGCGACATCGAAGTGGTCGAAGTGCTTGGTGGTGCGGTAGGAGATGGCGCGGTCGGTAAACAGAGAGGCGTAGCACTTTTTGCAGGCGATCAGCACCGCCTGGTCGCCGTAGACGTTGAGGTAAGTCTCTTGCTGACCGGCAAAGCTGGCGTCGGGCAGGTCTTCGGCGGTGGCGCTGGAGCGGACGGCGACGTCAACTTCGGTGTAGGCGTTGTCGGCCAGGCAGGAGCTATCGCCCAGGCAGAGGTTTTGGCCGGCCGTTTCGCACATGTGGTGGTAGGCGCTGAGAATGGCGGCTTTGAGATCGTCGGGGAAGGTGGCGTTGAGGATGAGCGATCGCGCCTTTCTGCCCCGCCGCCTGAGCTCGGTGACATCGTTGATGTCAAAGCCGCCCAGCACTGCGCGCAGCTGGGCGTCGAGGCCGGTTTTCTCGATGAAGTAGCGGTAGGCAAAGGAGGTGGTGGCAAACCCCGTGGGCACCCGAATGCCCTGGGGCGTCAACTGCTGAATCATTTCGCCGAGGGAGGCGTTTTTGCCGCCCACCAGGGGTACGTCGTCGAGTCGAACGGCGTCGAGCCAGAGCACTAGCTGCTGATCGCGCTGGAGGGAGGAATGCTGAACCACGGATGTAGCTACCATGTCGCCACCTTAAACAAGTACTCGCAAACCTAGATTGACTAAATTGACCGGCGTTGCAGGCCTGTTCCCGCCGGTTCCGGAAAGACTGCCAGGGTCTTGGCTGAGGGGAGTCTGGGTGGGAAAGACCTGCGATCGCAGGCTATACCTCCATGCTAAAAACCTGGGGATCAGGGCACAACCTTGTCTAACTTTTCGTATCCGTAACGCAATGGATATACACAGTCGCCCCGGTCGTCAGCCCTTTACCCGGTGATGCTCCGGCGGCGCTCCGGCAATGCGCGTTGCAGGGGGCCGGGGCAGGGCGTAAGCTATTAGCAAGCTGTTAAGAAACATTGCCGGAGCCGCCCGTTGACCAACATTCTTTCTCGCCCGCGCCAGCGTTCGGCCAACGCGCTGCCCCTGCGCACCCTCTGGGTCGATATGCTCACCGTGTTTTGGGGCGACTGGCTCGATCTGCGGGTGCGCATTCCCCAGGTGGCGGCCTCGGGGCTGGTGTCGCCGCTGATCTACATCCTGGCCTTTGGTCTGGGGCTGGGCAGCGCCATCGATCAGGTGGCCACCCCGTCTGCGGGGGACACCTATCTGGAGTTTATTTTGCCGGGCATGGTGGCCCTGTCATCGATGGTGATTAGCTTTGGCGGCACCACGTTTTCGATCTGCGGCGACCGGCTGTTCACCAAAACCTTTGAGGAAATGCTGCTGTACCCGGTGCACCCTTTGGCTTTGCACCTGGGCAAAATGCTGGCGGGCATTGTGCGCGGTCTGATGACGGCGGGCTCGGTGATTTTGGTGGCCATTCTCTTCACCGGGCGGTTTTGGAGCTTTGTAAACCCTCTGTTTTTGCTGCTGGTGGTGCTCAACTGCGCCGTATTTGCGGGCCTCGGCGTGATTGTCGGGCTCAATGTCAAATCGCTGGAGAGCGTGGGCCTGTTCAACAACTTTTTGATTGTGCCGATGTCGTTTTTGGGCGGCACCTTCTTTGACCCCAGCACCCTGCCCGTGGCGCTCAAGGCGGTCGTCTATCTGCTGCCCCTGACCTACACCACCATTGGCCTGCGGGCGGCGGCCTACCAGCCTCTAGGGGAGTTTCCCTGGTACTCGATTCCCATTTTGGTGGCGGTGGCGGCGGTGCTGGCGGCGATCGGAGCCCGTCAGTTTTCGACCCAGCAAGATTAGTCAGGCCTGTCCTGCCTCTGTCATGTCCAGAGTGAGCCATGTATCGCCTCTACGACTACCCGCCCTCGGGCAACGGCTACAAGGTTAGGCTGCTGTTGTCGCACCTGGGCCTTCCCTTTGAGTACGTGGCGCTGGACATTCTCAAGGGCGAAACCCGCACGCCTGAATTTTTGGCTAAAAACCCCAACGGGCGCATTCCGCTGCTGGAGCTAGAGCCGGGGCGATACCTGGCTGAGTCCAACGCTATTTTGTTTTATTTGGGGCAAAATACCCCTTTTTGGCCCACCGAGCCGCTGAGCCAGGCCCAGGTGATGAGCTGGCTGTTTTTTGAGCAGTATAGCCACGAGCCCAATATTGCCACGCCGCGCTTTTGGCTCTGCCATTTGCCCGAACTCAATGACTACCAGACAGTGGCCCTGCCTGAGAAGCAAGCCCAGGGCTACCAGGCCCTGGCGGTGATGGAGCAACATCTGGCCGAGCACGCCTTTTTGGTGCAGGAGCAGTTCACGATTGCCGATATCGCTCTCTACGCCTATCCTCACGTGGCCCCCGAGGGTGGCTTTGACCTCGATCGCTTTCCCCATGTGCAGCGGTGGCTAGGCGCGATCGCAGCTCAGCCCAACCATGTCCCGATCACCCAAACCCACTTTGGGGAGGCCTGATCTCAGCCAGGCCGGCTCCATGGCGCTCACTCCTTGGCCTTTAGCAGCGCCACCGATCGCGACAGCCGAGCCTGGGTTTGGGTCATCAACGGCCCGCTCAGCCGCAGCCGACCGAGGGTGACAAACATCAGCCCCAGCAGTAGATCGACTCCGGCTACGGCCCCGATGGCCTGAAGCCAGCTCAGCCCTAGGGACTGGGCAAACACCACGCTGGCGACAATGCCGAGCACCACCGCCGTGGTTACCAGGCCCACCCCCACCCCCAGCAGAATGAACCCGCTGATCAGCCGT
>DATIVG010000222.1:0-20761 GCA_035466075.1 Nodosilinea sp.
TGCTTCAGGATCCACGTTTGCAGGTTTTCTAGCAGATAGCATTTCTGCCACCTTGGAGGTAAGAGTTACCGTCCGATCCTTCCCAGTTTTGGTGGTCTTACGGACTCCTCTAGAAACAGATTCGCCAATCCATACCGTTGAGTAGTCATCGGCAATATGCTTCCATTTTAGGGCTACAGCTTCCCCAAAACGACAGCCTGTACCGAATAGGAACGTCACGAAGTCGGCGTAGTGCTGGTAGTAACGATCCGTTCTAAACGCCGCCAAGATAGCTTGAACCTCAGCCAATGTAAATGGCTTAACCTTCTGCTTAGGGGCTGGTTTCACCCTCTCTAGAACGGATGCCCAGGGGTTTTGTCCGAGTGTCTGCTCAGCCCAGTTCCAACAAGACTTAACCAGGGTTAGGTAGTCTTTGGCCGTTCGTTCGACCACTCGCTTTCGCAAGTACTCGGCAAAAGCGGTGGCACTGTCCTCATCCACAGTGTCTGCTGGCTTAGTTGAAAAAAATGCGTCTAAATGTCGCTGCGTAGCTCCATATCGGCACAGACTGCCCACCTGCAAGTCTTTGGCTTTGGTCTGAACCGCTGTGAATTTCTCAAATAGCCCAGTCACGGTGGTTGCCTCGCGCTTTTTAGCGGCAGCTTTGGGTGGCTTGTACTTCTTGAGGGTCTCATCAAAGTTGCCGGAGGCATTATCCAGTTCGATCTGAGTCGCCTTCTGCTGGGCCACGATGCGATTAACTCGGGAATCAGGCAAGCCAACGGCTATGTAATGGCGTGTGCCTCCATAGGTAAAGCGTAATCTCAGCCTGCCTTTATCGCTTTCTACTTTGACAAGGCGTCTATCTAGGTCGCGGCTCAGTGTCGGGCGTGCCGCTACGGGGGGTTGCATAGTAGTCATCTTCCTACCAATTTCCTACCACTCAGACGTCCAAAAGCATCCAAAAGTAGCCAACCTCACCCCCCCTATTGACAATATGTTAGGGTCATCAAAAGGTTGATGCGTCGGCTACAAGGCGCTTCCGCAGTAGGTTTTAGAAGAATCGGGATGGCGGGATTCGAACCCACGGCCCCTTCGTCCCGAACGAAGTGCGCTACCAAGCTGCGCTACATCCCGTTTTTTACTTAACTAGGGTAGCACGGGAAACCCGCACCGCTGTCAATTTCCCCACTAGCAACTGAGGGACCCCACTGCTGACCCGCCGAGAGATGAGACCGTAGCAAGTTCGGCGGGCATTCCCCCCGTCTGCCCCACGGTCAGGATAAAACGGCCAGGTTTCAAACTTTTTCAGTCAATTGCAGGTTCTAGGTAAATTGTCTATGGCGCGGCTGAAATGGTCGTGCCGCCCTCGAACTGAGCGGGTAAACTCAGGTAGACCTTGCTCCTTCGTTCTGTCGTTTGGATTCTGCTATGGCAGCCCCCTCTGGCCCGATTCCAGCTACCCCCAAGCCCATCAAATTTGGCACCGATGGCTGGCGCGGCATCATTGCCGCCGACTTTACCTTTGAGCGTGTCGCTCAGGTGGCAGCGGTGTCTGCCCACGTATTGCATCAATGCTTTGGGGCCGAAACCGGCAGCCGCACCATTGCCGTCGGTTTTGACCGCCGCTTTTTAGCGGCCGAGTTTGCCCGCACTGCCGCCGAGGCCATCGTCGCCCAGGGGTTTGACGTACTGCTTTCCCAAGACTACGCCCCCACCCCGGCCTTTAGCTATGCGGCCAAGCACCAAAACTTGCTGGGTGCGATTGTGATTACCGCCAGCCACAACCCCCCCGCCTACTCAGGGCTCAAAATCAAAGGAGCCTTTGGCGGCTCGGTGTCTCCCGAGGTGACCCAGCAGGTCGAGGCACTGCTGCCCAACCCGCCAGCACCGGTGGGTGACCGGGGCCAGCTCGATACATTTGATCCCTGGCCGGCCTACTGCGAGGCGCTTCAGGCCCAGGTGGATGTAGCTGCGATACAGAATGCCATCTCTAGCGGTCAGCTCACGGTGTTTGCCGATGTCATGTACGGCTCTGCCAGCGGTGGGCTGCCGCGGCTGCTGGGGGAGGGCAGCGTTCACGAGCTGCACAGTGAAGCCGACCCGCTGTTTGGCGGCTACCCCCCCGAGCCCCTGCCCAAGTACCTGGGCGACATGCTGGAGACCGTGAAGGCCTACTCCGTGGCGGAAGGCGTGAAGGTAGGCCTGGTGTTTGATGGCGATAGCGATCGCATCGCCGCTGTGGACGGCAACGGTACCTTTCTCAGCTCCCAAATCCTGATTCCCATTCTGATCGACCACCTCAAGTCGCGGCGGGGCTACAGCGGCGAAATCGTCAAAACCATCAGCGGCTCCAACTTGATTCCGGCGGTGGCGCAGCTCTATGGGCTAGAGCTGTACCAAACCCCAGTGGGCTACAAGTACATCGCCGACCGCATGCAGGATGCCCAGGTGCTGCTGGGCGGCGAGGAGTCGGGGGGCATTGGCTACGGCCACCACATCCCCGAGCGCGATGCCCTGATGTCAGCCCTCTATGTGCTGGAGGCCGTTGTCGCCTCTGGGCTAGATCTCAGCGACTACTACCGCTCTTTGCAGGAAAAAACCGGCTACTTCTCTGAGTACGACCGCATTGATCTACCCCTGGCCAGTATGGCGGTGCAGGCCAAGCTGCTCGACTCCCTGGCCACCGCCCCACCCCAGGAGGTGGCGGGCAAGGCGGTGAAAGACATCCTCGATATCGACGGGTACAAGCTGACGCTGGCCGATGACAGCTGGCTGCTGATCCGCTTTAGCGGCACCGAGCCGGTACTGCGCCTCTACAGCGAAGCCAAAACCCTGGAGGAGGTGCACAAGCACCTGCACTGGGCCAAGGATTGGGCGAGTTCGTTTACCTAGTGGTTATGGGTTTCAGGTAGAAGGCCTAAGGCCAAACCTTAAACCCTACACCTGAAACCCTATACCCTATGTAACAACTCCTCAAAAAACGTTAAGCCACTGCATCACTGTGCGTGTAATCCTTAACACTGGAAAGCTAGAAGCGATTTTTCAGTGTTAAACAGAGCTATGGAACAGCAGAAAACAGTCATTGTCACCGGCGCATCCTCTGGGGTGGGGCTCAACGCCGCCAAGGCCCTGGCCGATCGCGGTTGGCATGTGGTGATGGCCTGCCGCAATCTCGACAAAACCAAGCAGGCCGCCCAAGACATCGGTATGCCAGCGGGTCGCTACAGCATCATTCACCTCGATCTGGGCTCCCTGGCCAGCGTGCGCCAGTTCGTCAGCGATTTTCGGGCCGCCGGGCGCAGTCTAGAGGCCCTGGTGTGCAACGCCGCCGTCTACTACCCGCTGCTCAAAGAGCCCATGTATAGCGCAGACGGCTATGAGATCAGCGTCGCCACCAACCACCTGGGCCACTTTTTGCTTTGCAACCTGCTGCTCGAAGATCTTAAGGCTTCCCCCGCCGCCGACAAGCGCCTGATCATCCTTGGCACCGTCACCGCCAACCCCAAGGAATTGGGCGGCAAGATCCCCATTCCCGCACCGCCCGATCTGGGCAATTTAGAAGGGTTTGAGGCCGGGTTCAAAGCCCCGATTTCGATGATCAACAACAAAAAATTTAAGTCGGGCAAAGCCTATAAAGACAGCAAGCTGTGCAACGTCCTCACCATGCGCGAACTGCACCGCCGCTACCACGACCAGACCGGCATTACCTTCAGCTCGCTGTACCCCGGCTGCGTGGCCGACACTCCTCTGTTTCGCAACCACTTCAAGGCATTTCAGACCATCTTCCCGTGGTTTCAGAAGAACATCACCGGTGGCTATGTCACCCAAAAATTGGCCGGTGAGCGGGTGGCCGACACCGTCACCGACTCCGAGCTAAAGGAGTCGGGCATGTACTGGAGCTGGGGCAACCGACAAAAGCCGGGCCGTCGCTCCTTTGCCCAGGAGGTCTCCAACGAAGCCCAGGACGATGCCAAGGCCCGCAAACTGTGGGATCTCAGCGCCCGGCTGGTGGGTTTGGATGATGAGACGGCGCGGAATGTGCCCGCCGCCGCTGGTTCAGTTTAATAGCAATCCGAATCCCATAGCCCCGATTTCCAAAAGGCCAACCCGTAGGAGCAAATGGCATTTGCCTTTCCAAATCAGGGTAGCCAAGAAGGATTTGGTATAGCAGCAGATGCCCGGGGGCAAACGCCATTTGCCCCTAACTAAATACCCCCAAACAAAACGCCCCGGCCAGACTCTGGCCGGGGCGTTCTACTATCCGAAGCAGTTAGCTAGTGATCTCGCCTACTTAGCCGCTGCGGCCTGGCGCTCCTTGGCTTCCTTGATCACTTCCTCGGCCACATTGCTGGGGCAGGGGGCGTAGTGGGAGAACTCCATGGAGAACTGGCCCCGACCCGAGGTCATGGTGCGCAGATCGCCAATGTAGCCAAACATTTCGCTCAGGGGCACATCGGCCTTCACCCGTACCCCAGTGGCACCGGGGTCTTGGGATTTGATCATGCCGCGGCGGCGGTTGAGGTCGCCAATCACATCGCCCATGTAGTCGTCGGGGGTGAACACGTCCACCTTCATGATCGGCTCCAGCAGCTGGGGGCCAGCCTTGGGTAGCGACTGGCGGTAGGCCGCCTTGGCCGCAATCTCAAAGGCAATCGCTGAGGAGTCTACCGCGTGGAAAGCACCGTCGGTGAGGGTGACCTTGAGGTCAACCACCGGGTAGCCTGCCAGAGGGCCGCGGTCAACGCTGGTGGCAAAGCCCTTCTGCACCGCAGGCCAAAACTCGCGGGGCACGTTGCCGCCGGTCACCGCCGACTCAAACTGGAAGTTGGTGCCGACTTCGCCCGGCTCGATCACGTAGTCGATCTTGGCGTACTGACCAGAGCCACCCGACTGCTTCTTGTGGGTGTAGCTGTCGGCCAGGCGCTTGGTGATCGCCTCGCGGTAGGCCACTTGGGGCTTGCCCACTTCGACTTCGACACCGTGGGTGCGCTTGAGAATATCGACCTTAATATCGAGGTGCAGCTCGCCCATACCCTTGAGGATGACTTCGCCGCTCTCTTCGTCGGTTTCCACCTGGAAGGAGGGGTCTTCGGCCACCATCTTGCTGATCGCCATGCCCATTTTCTCGTTGTCGCCCTTTTTCTTGGGATACACCGCGATGGAGATCACCGGGTCGGGGAAGACCATGGGCTCCAGGGTGGCGGGGTCTTTGGGGTCGCAGAGGGTGTGGCCTGTCTGCACGTTTTTCATGCCGATCAGCGCCACGATGTCGCCCGCCTGGGCCGACTCCACCTCTTCGCGGTCGTTGGCGTGCATTTCGACCAGGCGACTGATGCGCTCGGTCTTGCCAGTGGCCGTATCGAGAATGGTGTCGCCCTTCTTCAGGTGACCCGAGTAGATGCGGGTAAAGGTGAGCGCGCCAAAGCGATCGTCCATGATTTTGAACGCCAGCGCCCGCAGGGGCTTGTCGGCATCGGCGTAGGCCAGCTTGCCGGTGGGGTTGCCCTCCAGGTCGATTTCGGGCTGGGCGGGCACTTCGAGGGGGTTGGGTAGGTAGTCAACCACCGCATCTAGCACCAGCTGTACCCCTTTGTTTTTAAAGGAGGAGCCGCAGTAGGTGGGGAAGAAGGCCAGTTCGCGGGTGCCCTTGCGAATGCAGGCTTTGATCTCGTCGATGGTGATCTCTTCACCTTCGAGGTACTTGCTGAGGATGTCGTCGTCCTGCTCGACGGCCAGCTCGATGAGCGCCTCGCGGTACTCTTCGACCTGATCTTTCATGTCCTCGGGGACATCTTTGATCTCGTAGTTTTCGGGCTTGCCCGACTCATCCCACACCCAGGCCTTGCGGGTGAGCAGGTCAACCACGCCGACAAAGTCGGTTTCGGTACCGATGGGCAGCACCATGACCAGGGGCTTGGCGGCCAGAATGCTATCGACCTGCTTGACCACGCGGAAGAAGTCAGCGCCGGTGCGGTCGAGTTTGTTGACGTAGATGATCCGCGCCACCTTGGAGTCGTTGGCGTAGCGCCAGTTGGTCTCGGACTGGGGCTCAACACCGCCCGAGCCGCAAAATACACCGATGCCGCCGTCGAGCACTTTGAGGGAGCGATACACCTCAATGGTGAAGTCTACGTGGCCGGGGGTGTCGATGATGTTGAGCTGGTGCTCTTTCCAGAAGCAGGTGGTGGCCGCCGACTGAATCGTGATCCCCCGTTCTTGCTCTTGCTCCATGAAGTCGGTGGTGGCGGCACCATCGTGAACCTCACCGATTTTGTGGATGCGGCCGGTGAGGGCGAGGATGCGCTCGGTGGTGGTGGTCTTGCCCGCGTCTACGTGGGCGAAGATACCAATATTGCGATAACGGGTGATGTCTTTAGCCATAACTGCTTCTCCGGATTCTGGGCGATGGGCCGCTGGTGACCATCTTCATGGGTTACTCAGACGGGGTCTGGGTTGTCTGGGTCGCCTTGGCAATAGAGAGCTCTATCACGGAACCATGACGGCGAGTCTGGGCTAGGGCCGAGGCAACAACCAAATATGAACTATTGTAAAACCCCCTGACACATCCGTGAAAGGGGGGAATCTACGACTAAGTTCCTGTTTCCAGGATAGCCGCCATCGGCCCTGGAATGTGCGCCCCTTAGCACAGGATTTGGCCACACAGCAGCTACCGGTGACACAGCCTGGGCTGGCCGGTGCTACGGCCCTGGGCTAACAGAAGAGTCAGCCGGGGGCTCAACCTTCTGTTAGCCCTCCGTGAAGGAGGCATTTAACGGCTGAGGGAGGGGCGAAATGTTTTTACAATGTGGCCAGTACAAGTTTAGCCAAAGGGAACTGGGTTATGGGAAGCGTGGCCGGTACAGAAAACCACACCGCCAGCGGCTATGTGGGGGCGGCGATTGTGGGCACCAGCATTACGCTGTCGTTTAAGGATTTTACGACCGCTGCGGCGGGGGAGGCCCTGGAGGCATTTTTGACGATCAACGGCAATATGGCTAAGCGCCCGATGGCGCTGGGGCCGCTGCCCGCCACCAGCGGGGCCTTTGACCTGTCGGTGCCGGAGGGGACGGATATTAGTCTATTTAATACGCTGGTGATTCGCCCGGTGGGCTCTGAGGAGTCGGTGGCGACGGCATCGGTGCCGTAGGCAAGGCTCCGCGTTGGGGGAGCCCCGTTTGAGCGTTACTCACCCTGCTAAATCTGAACTCACTCGTCCTCTACCAGCGCCTTGAACCGCTCGTCGGTGCGAGTGGGGTCGAAGTTGGTGTCGGTTTTGGCCAGGTCACGATGAGCGGTTCAGGAGAATCATCCGAACGAATGCTGCCAATTTCCGTTTCGTCCGATGACGGTGATTCAGCAGCAGCGATTCGGTTTTCAGCTACTTCAGCGACTGACACGGATTGTGCCATTTGTGCTACCGCCGCTGCAACCGCTGGGAAATACTGGCGAACCGTTGGGTGCCTAGTTGCTCGCGATGGGTAGGTGGTGGGTGACGGCGGGGCAGGGGTGGCGGGGTGGATACAGAGCCTGGGGCCGCCTAACCCACCCTACGGATAACTCAGCCCGCCCCATCACTCCCCTGCCTTCCCTGCCCTTAACCAACTCTTACTGAATAACTTCACAGCCTTGCCAGAGTATTGAATGATGGAGGTAGCGGATTTTTGCTATCCAAACTTGAGCAGTGGACTTGCTCTCTATAAAAACCTCGCTTTGCTCCACGCTTCTCTGTCACCAGCCTATAGGACGAAACTCTATGACAAGCTTTCCCATTGACCTAGGCGCGTATCAGCGAATTTCTCTCGACGCGTCTAACCCCACCCTCACCGATGAGCAGCGCAGCGCCCTACAGGCAAACATTCAGCTCTGCCGCGATGCCATGGTGTTTTTTACCGCCACCGGTGCGGCGCGGGGCGTGGGTGGCCACACGGGCGGCCCCTACGACACCGTGCCCGAGGTGATGATTTTGGACGCGCTGTTTCGCGGTGCGGGCGAAAAGTATGTGCCGGTGTTTTTTGACGAGGCCGGGCACCGGGTGGCGACCCAGTATTTGATGTCGGTGCTGAATGGCGACATGCCTGCCGAGCAGCTGATGCACTACCGCGAAGCGGGCTCTAAGCTGCCGGGCCACCCCGAGCTGGGCTTGACCCCCGGCGTGAAGTTTAGCTCGGGGCGGCTGGGGCACATGTGGCCCTACGTCAACGGTGTGGCGATGGCCAACCCCGGCAAGACGGTGTTTTGCCTGGGCTCCGACGGCTCTCAGCAGGAGGGCAATGACGCTGAGGCGGCTCGCTTTGCGGTGGCTCACCATGTCAACGTCAAGCTGCTGATCGACGACAACGACGTGACGATTGCGGGCCACCCCTCCAGCTACATGGGCGGCTACAGCGTGAAGAAAACCCTGGAGGGCCACGGCCTGACGGTGCTCGAAGGCGACGGTGAGGATATCGACGGCCTCTACGCCAACATCTGCAAGGCGATCAACACCCCCGGCCCGGTGGCGGTGGTGAACAAGCGAGCGATGGCGGTCGGCATTGACGGCATTGAGGGCAGCACCCACGGCCACGATGTGATTTCGGTGAAAGCTGCGATCGCATATCTCACCGCCAAGGGCCACACCGCCGCAGTCGAAATTCTCGAAGGCATTGAGACCCCCAAAAACACCTACGAATTTCTGGGCTCTAGCAAAACCGTAGGAGCCAACCGCAACGTGTTTGGCGACGCCATGGTCGAAGTGCTGGGCGGCCTGGATGAAACCACCCGCAAAGACAGCGTGCTGGTGGTAGACAGCGACCTGGAGGGCTCCTGCGGCCTGGCCCAGATTCGCAAAGCCTACCCCGAGATCTTCATCAGCGGCGGCATCCAGGAGCGGGGCAATCTGTCGGCGGCGGCGGGCTTTGGCATGGCCAAGGGCAAGCAGGGCGTATTCGCTACCTTTGCCGCCTTTTTGGAGATGTGCATTTCCGAAATCACCATGGCCCGGTTGAACTACTCCAACCTGCTGTGCCATTTCTCCCACTCCGGCATCGACGACATGGCCGACAACACCTGTCACTTCGGCATCAACAACATGTTTGCCGACAACGGCCTCGACGATGGCTACGAGACCCGCCTCTACTTCCCCGCCGACCCCAACCAGATGAAGGCCTGCGTCAAAAAAGTCTTCCACGACCCCGGTCTGCGCTTTATCTTCTCCACCCGCTCTAAGGTGCCGATGATTCTCGACACCGAGGGCAACGAGCTGTTTGGCAGCGACTACACCTTCACCCCCGGCAAAGACGAAGTCATCCGCGAGGGCACCGCAGGCTACATCGTCACCTTCGGCGACTCGGTCTACCGCGCCCTCGATGCGGTCGAGCGCCTCAAGCAGGAGGGCATCGACGTCGGCCTGATCAACAAGGCCACCCTCAACGTGGTCGATGAAGACACCATGGCCAAGGTAGGCAAAGCGCCCTTTGTGCTGGTCACCGAGGCCTTTAACCGCAAGACCGGCCTGGGCAGCCGCTTTGGCTCCTGGCTGCTGGAGCGGGGCTACACCCCCAAGTTTGCCTACCTGGGCACCCATGAGGAGGGCTGCGGTGGTCTCTGGGAGCAGTTCCCCCACCAGGGTATTGACCCGGTTGGCATCATGGCCAAAGTCAAAGAGCTAGTGGGCTAGTCCCAAATCCTGCTTGCCTAGCGTCTAGGCACCGGCTGAACCCCCTGCTTTCTTCAGAAGAAGGCAGGGGGTTCTTTACAGGTTCGCCAGCACCAGGCCAGTGCTTTGTCGATATTGAAATTTAGGGTTTGCCTGTTTTTGGCGTAGCTTCTCTGGGGCGCATGGCTTCGCGAATAAACCCTACAGCACCCTAACAATTCAACTTGACGCTGCCCTAGCGGCATGATTGGTCAGTAGCTGACGATTGCCCCGAGCGATTTGAGCATGCGCTCTTCGGTATCGGAGAGCCCGGTGGCACCGCGAATATTTACCCCTTCGTAGGGGCGGTCGGGCCGCAGGGTTTGCTGGCACAGCCCCGACTCTAGCGACCACACGCGAATTTCGTCATCCTGGCTGGCGCTCATCAGGTGGGTGGGGCTGGCCGACACCTGCCAGATTGCCTGGCTGTGGCCGCGCAGGGTGTGGCGGTGCTGGTTGGTCGCTACCGCCCACACTTCCATCAGCGCCGCCTGGCTGGCGATCGCCAAAATTTCGCCGTCGGGGCCCAGGGCCACCCCCTGTAGCCAGTGTTCAGCCGGGTGCCGCCACTGGCCCTGGGCGGTGTCGCCCGCCGTCAGGCTCCACCAGCGCACGGTGCCGTCGTGGCTGGCGCTGGCCAGCGTGGCGCCATCGGGGCTCACCACCAGACTGTGCACCTGGCTCTGGTGGCCGACGAGCAGCCGCTGCCGCAGATGTTGCCCCCGCTGCCAGAGGCCAATGGCGCCGTCGCGACCCCCGACCACAATCCATTGGCCATCGGGGCTAAAGGTGAGGGCGGAGGGGCTCTCGGGAGCGCCTTCTAACTCCCCGGCGGCGCTGCCCGTGGCGGTATCCCACAGGGCGACGCCCGCCCCCAGGCCAGCGCCCACCAACCACTGACCGTCGGGGCTAAAGCTGAGCAGGGTGATCGGGGCCGGGGCAACCCAGGCCCACTGGCTCTGGCCCGTCGCCGCCGACCACAGGCGAATGGTGAGGTCATCGGCACTGCTGGCCAGCCATTGCCCATCGGCGCTGAGGGCCACCGCGCAGACCGATTGATCGTGGCCCGCCAGGGTGCGGGGGCCGCTGGCGTAGGGGCTGCCGGGGTGGAGCTGCCACAGCCGCAGGTGGGTGTCGTCGTGGCCGGTGAGAATGGTGCCGCTGGCGGGGCCGGTGGCAAAGGCCAGGCAGCGCACCGGGTGGGCCTGGCTCAAAAAACTGCGCCAGCACTGGCCCCGCCGGGCGTGCCAGAGCTTGATGGTGTAGTCGCTGCCGGTGACAAAGTAGCGGCTGTCGGCGCTAAAGGCCAGGGCCCACACCGGGGCCCCCAGGGAGGGCAGGGTGTGCAACAGCTGCCGACCGGGAATATCCCACAGGGCGACAGCAAAATCCTGGCGGCTGCACACCAGGTAGCGGCCATTGGGGCTGAGGGCCATGGCCGGCAGGGCCTGCACGTCGGCGGGCAAAATCCAGCAGGGCAGGCCGGTTTCGAGGTTCCAGATGGTGAGGCAGCGGTCGTCGTAGCCAGCGGCGAAGGGCATGGGTAGGCAGTCGGGGTCGTTGGGGTCGGGCAAAAACCCAGCGGTGCGAATGGCCCCGGTGGAGCGAGCCTGGAGATCTTTGAGCAAGATTTGGTCGGCGACATTCCACAGGCAGGCCCGCTGGTCGTCGCCGCCGCTGACCAGGCGGTCGCCGCTGGCGCTGTAGGCCAGGCTGTGGATGGGCCCCTGGTGCCCGGCTAAACAGCCCTGCAAAAACCCGGAGGCCACCTCCCACAGGCAGAGCTTGCCCTCGTCGTCGCCCGAGGCCAGCTGGCGGCCATCGGGGCTAAAGGCCAGGGCCAGCACCGGCAGCCGGTGGGCGTCGAGAATGTCGGTTTGGTAGGTGGCCCCCACCGGCCACAGCCAGATTTTGCCGGTTTCGGTGCCGACGGCCAGCAGGTCGCCCTGGGGGCTAAAGGCTAGCGATCGCACCCCCTGGGACTGGTCTTCGTCAAACATCCAGATCAGCTTGCCGCGGCTCAAGTCCCACAGCAGCAGCCGTCCTTCGTGGTCGCCGGTGGCCAGGTGGCGGCCATCGGGGCTAAAGGCGGCCACCGGTTGGCGGCCCAGGGCGGTGGCAAAGGCGGTGTCGCTAAACTGGGCCTGGCTAAAATCGGCCCCCTGCAAGCTCACCCGGCGCAGATCGCCCTGCCAGATCGCCAGGTTGGCAAAATTGGCTCCGCTCACCCCCAGCCCCAGGTACTGGCATAGATGGATCAGATTGCTGGCGGCGTAGCCGGGCTGGCCGCCCACCCCTGGCAGCGCCGCCAGCAGGCGCTCGCCCTTGGCCGCCAGGTCGGCCGCGGTGGCGTGGCGCTGGCGCAGGGCCTCGGCCAGGGGCCCCAGCATGGCGGCCTGCTGCCGCGCCTGCACTACCTCGCGGGCGGTCATGGTCACCAGGGGCAGGCGGTGCAGCCAGTTAAACGACTCGGCCTCTAGCTCGGCGAGCAGCTGCCTCTGCAGGCGCTCTAGCACCAGGGCCTGCACCGCTGGCTTGAGGCTCAAGGTCAGGCCAGCCCCGGCGGCTCCCTGCACCCAGCCTCGCCCCAGCGCTGACTGCACCACCTGGTCGTCGAGGGGGGGCAGCAGGCCGCTGTTGAGGTCGTCGAGGGCGACGGGCTCCTGGGCCAGGGCCAGCCAGTAGAGTAAAGCCCATTCGGCGGGCAGCAGCCGGTCGAGGGCGGGGCTAAAGCAGTGCTGCACCAGGCTGGGTACGGCCAGGGGGGTGGCCTGAAGCAGCGGGTGGGGCTGCCCCTGGTACATCTCCCGCAGACTGGCCCCCAGCCCCCGCACCATGAGGGGATGGCTGCCGTAGCGGGCCAGCAGCGCCGCCCAGTCGGCGGCGGCGACGGCGGGGGCCCCAAGGGCGGTGAGCAGGGGCTGGGCGGCGGCGGCGGCGAGGTCGTCGAGGCGATATTCGCGCACCCGCAGCCCCTGCACCTGGGCCAGGTCGGCGGGCTTTTCGCGGCTGACCCACACCAGGCAGCTCTGGTGGTGGCGCTCGGCCCCCTGGTGAAACAGGTGCTGAATGATGGCGGTGTCAGGTCGGTAGCGGCCCGCGAGGGCCTGGGGGTCAAACAGCGCTTCCATGCCGTCGAGGATTAGCAGGACGGAGCGCTGTTCGAGCTGCTCGAGCACCCAGTCTACGGCGGCCAGGGGATCGGCGGCGGGCTCCCGGGCCGGGTCGAGCCAGTGGGTGAGGGCGGCGAGCACCAGGCCAGCGTCGACCTGGGGGGGGAGGGCCAGGTAGCCGCATTGCTGGTGGGGTGCGATCGCAGCCACCAGCAATGCCGCCAGCGTTGTCTTGCCCACCCCCGGCACCCCCCACAGCACCACGGTGCGGCAGCGGGGGGCGGGGGGGCCAGTGCTGGCCGGGGCCACACCCAAAACCCACTCGGTGAGGGTGGCCAGATCGGCCTCGCGACCCACGCAGTCGGTGAGGTCAATGCGGGGTGAGTCACGCACCGTGAGGGCGGGGGGCGGAGGCAATTCCTGGGGGCCGGGGGCCGGGACCTGGGCGCCCACCAGCTCCTGGGCCGCCCAGGTTTGCAGCACGTTTTGAATGTTGCGCTTGGTGACGCGCATGCCCCGCATGTCGCTATCGACCAGGTCGCTCAGCAGCTGCCAGAGCTTCGGCCCGACATCTTTTTTGAGATAGTCTTCGGTGTAGCCCGCCGTCGGGGTGGCCATGGCCGAGTAGGTCTTGTTCTCCCAGGCGCCCTTGAGCACCAGGCGCTCCACATCCTTCAGAGCGCGGCCCTTGCGCTCCACAGCCACCTGGTTCACAAATACCGCAATTTCTTCAAAGTCCATTGGCTAGATAGACCGTTGCAGAACACCCCAATCTTCGCCCCAGTTTAACCTGAATTTTTCAGAACTTTGGGGTCGCCGGGCCGGGCCCCCCAGCCCAAAAAAAATTCCCCAGCCCGAGGGCCAGGGAATGATCAGGGTGCATCTACCAACACATACTTCGCGGGGAGGCGGGGCAATCAGGATGGTTTGAGGCAGATTTTCTTTCGTTGCTAGAGAAAGGGGCGCCAGAGAAGGGATCGCTAAAAAGAGAGAAGCTGCCGGGATGAAGCAACGGGGCCCGCATGGGCCCTGGCGGCGCGGTGCTCAGGCCTCCAGCAGGTGTTCGGCGGTGGCGGGCTGGGGGCTGGGGGCCGCGGGGCTCCAGCGGTTGGCGATGGGCATGCGCCAGCCCATGCCAAAGGCGCGGTCGGTAACCTTGAGCACCGGCGGGGCCTGGCGGCGCTTAAACTCGGCCCGCGCCACCAGGCCCATGACCTGATCGACCACCGCCCCATCGTGGCCGGCGGCGACGATGGCGGCCCGCGACTCGTGGCGCTGCACCAGGCGCTCCAGAATGTCGTCGAGCAGGTCGTAGGGGGGCAGCGAGTCCTGGTCGGTCTGGCCGGGTTTGAGCTCGGCGCTGGGGGGTTTGTCGAGAATGTGCTGGGGAATCAGGCCCTCTGGGGCCTGGCGGGCGCGATCGCTGAGGCGGCCCAGGGCGGGCAGGGGGCCCGCCCCCCGCTGCTGGTTGAGCCACTGGCAGAGGGCGTAGACGCGGGTTTTGGGCAGGTCGGCAATCACCGCCAGGCCGCCGTTCATGTCGCCGTAGAGGGTGCAGTAGCCCACCGCCATTTCTGACTTGTTGCCGGTGGACAGCAGCAGGTGGCCAAACTTGTTGGAGACCGCCATCAGCAGGTTGCCGCGAATGCGCGACTGGATGTTTTCTTCGGCGATGCCGGGGTTGGTGCCCGCAAACAGGGGGTCGAGCACCCGGTCGTAGTCGGCCATCAGCGGGCCAATGGCCAGGGTTTGGTGGGCAATGCCGAGGGTGTCGGCCAGGGCCAGGGCGTCGCTGAGGGAGTGCTCGGAGCTGTAGGGGGAGGGCATGAGGATGCCCAGCACCTGGTCGGGGCCGAGGGCAGCCGCTGCGATCGCAGCCACCAGGGCCGAGTCAATGCCGCCGCTGAGGCCAATCACCGCCTTGGCAAAGCCGCACTTGCGGGTGTAGTCGCGCACCCCCAGCACCAGGGCCGACCAGATCGCCTCGTTTTCGTCGGCGGGTAGGGGCGCCACCTCGGCGGCGCAAACATCGCGCTGCACCGGGTCGTACTCCACCACCGCCAGCCCCGCCTGGAAGGAGGGCAGCCGCGCCACCAGGGTGCCCTGGCGGTTGAAGGCCAGGCTGGTGCCGTCGAAGATCAGATCGTCGTTGGCCCCCACCTGGTTGGCGTAGAGAATGGGGCAGCGAAACCGGGCGGCGCTGTGGCTCAGCATGGCGGTGCGCAGCTGGGCCTTGTGCAGCGAGTAGGGCGAAGCCGAGAGGTTGATCACCAGGTCCACCCCGGCCTGGGCCAAATCGGCGATCGGGTTGCGGGCGTAGCTGCGGCCCCCCCAAAACTCTTCGTCGTTCCACAGGTCCTCGCAGATGGTCACCCCCAGGCGCACCCCCCAGTCGCCCAGGGGCACGGTAAAGTGGCTGGCCCCCTGGCCGGGGGCGAAGTAGCGGTGCTCGTCAAACACGTCGTAGGTGGGCAGCAGCTGTTTGTGAAACACCTGCTGAATTTTGCCCCCTTGCAGCAGGGCGGTGCTGTTGTAAAGGGGTTTCTCGCCCGAGTAGCGGGCCTTGGGGTTGGCGGCGGCGTAGCCCACCAGCACCGCCAGGTGGGGGGGCACCTCGGCGGCCAGCCGCTCCAGGGTGTGGGCCATGGCCTCGATAAAGCCGGGCTGCAACAGCAGGTCGCGGGGCGGGTAGCCGCACAGCACCAGCTCGGTGGTGACCAGCACATGGGCCCCCAGGCGGTCGGCCTGGTGGGCGGCCTCCAGCACCTGCTGGGCGTTGTGGGCCAGGTCGCCAATGGTGGGGTTAAGCTGTGCGATCGCAAATTTCATCGGGGTTAACCAGCTAGACAACTAAACTCAACGCATCGCCCTGATCGGAGCATCGGCACGATCGCAATCACGGGGACTTTCTGGGGCCGCGGCGCTGGGCCGCCAGGGTGTTGCGCTCCCAAAACACCCCCTCCGAGTATCCCTGAATGCTCGGGTCGGTTTCTGCCAGGGCCAAACGCTTTTCGGCCAGGCAGCAGTAGTCGGCCTCGCGCTCAATGCCCAGGTACCGCCGCCCCAGCTTTTTGGCCACCACCGAGGTGGTACCGCTGCCCAAAAACGGGTCA
Organism: Nodosilinea sp.; assembly: GCA_035466075.1. Taxonomy (GTDB): domain Bacteria; phylum Cyanobacteriota; class Cyanobacteriia; order Phormidesmidales; family Phormidesmidaceae; genus Nodosilinea. The sequence goes on from DATIVG010000222.1 coordinate 15,882, forward strand.
AACACCAGATCGCCGGGGGCGGAGCTGGCCAAAATCAGCTTGGCGATCAGCTTTTCGGGCTTTTGGGTGGGGTGGTCGGTGTTTTCGGGCATAGACCAAAAGGGCACGGTGATGTCGGTCCACAGGTTAGAGGGGTGGGTGAGGCGATACTTTTTGGCCCCGGTCTCGGCCCAGTCCTTGGGCTGCCCGGCCCCGGTGCGGTAGGGGGCAATCACCTGGCGCTTGAGCTTTACCGCCGCCACGTCAAAGTGGTAGTCGTCGGAGACCGTGCAAAACCAGATGTCTTCGCTGGCGTTTTTCCAGTTGGCCTGGGCGCCGCGCCCCTTCTCCCGCTCCCAGGTGATCCGGTTGCGCACCGTAAAGTGCTGCTCCAGCACCGGGTACAGCGCCATGGAGGTGGCCCAGTCGGCGCAAAAATAGGCGGAGGCGTCGGGTTTGAGCAATGGCCTGAGCTGGGTGATCCAGTCGTTGAGCCAGGCGGCGTAGGTGGTGCGATCGCGCCTCTTAAACGTGCTGCCGCTGAACTGCTTGGTGAGATTGTAGGGCGGGTCCACAATCAGCAGATCCACAAAGCTACGGGGCAGATGGGGCAGCGCGCCAAACACATCCTGGCAAATGGTCTTATCCAGCACCGCCGCCACTGCGCTGTCCGCCTCCAGCGTCACCAGCCGCCGCAGCCAGGCCTGCCGCTCCTCAGCGGCCACCTCCAAGGTTCGGTTTCGCGGTGCCCTAGCTCCCATTGCTGCCCCTGCCAACTTCAAACTTCAAAACCTAAAACCCACAATTCAAAACTCAAAATTCAAAACCAAAAACTTTCCCTAAATAAACACCATCGCCTTCTCCTTTAGAGGCTCAAACGCCGCCGCGTCAAACCGATAGAGGCTGGCGGGTCGGCCCGCCCCGCGCGAGGTTTTGCGGCCCGTATCCTGCAAAAAGCCCAGCTTCAGCAGCCGGGCGCGAAAGTTGGAATAGTCGGAAAATCCTTCACCCAGCACGGTGACGTAGAGCTGGTAGAGGTCGCCCAGGGTAAACACCTCGGGCAGCACGTCAAAGGCAATCGGGCTGTACTCCAGCTTGTTGCGCAGCCGCCGGTAGCCGTAGGTGAGAATTTCGTTGTGGTCAAAGGCCAGCTGGGGCACCTGGGCCAGGGGGTACCAGGCAATGCCGCCGCCCTTGGCAATCAGCTCGGCATCCTCAAAGCGCACCAGGGCAAAGTGGCTCACCGACAGGTAGCGCACCGCAAAGGCCTCGGGGGCCTCGCGGGGGTCGCGCTCGGGGCCGCCAAAGGTGTAGAGCTGCTCCAGGTACAGGGTGTTGACGCGAATTTTTTCGGCCAGCACCCGGTAGGCGGCCGCCTCCAGCGATTCGCCCTGGCGCACCAGGGTGCCCGGCAGGCTCCAGTGGCCCGCGTAGGGAGGGTCGGGGCGCAACACCACCAGCACCAGCAGCCGGTTTTGCTGGGTATCCACAGAAAAAATTACGTTGTCGACCCCCACCTTAAAGTCGGCCAGGGGCCAGGGGCTCAGGGGGTGGTCAGAGGTTCGGTGGAGTTTTGCGGACATGGGTAGAGGTGGTGTTGGGCAATGTAGGCCTGCACGCCGGGGGTGAGGGCAGTGGCGCTGGGGGGGGCGGGGTCGCCCTGGCGATAGCGAGAGGAGGAGGCGTCGATGGCGGGCATGGCCGCCACGGTGACGGTGGTGTGCTGTCGCAGGGGGGCCAGGCGGGCTTCGGTGAGGTCGTAGCCCGGCCGCGGAATCACCAGCAGGCTGACCGCCGCAAAGATCTCCTCAACCCGCTGCCAGGTGGGCAGCTGCTCCACCAGGTCGGCTCCTATCACCAGCGAAAATTTCGCCTGGGGCCAGACCTGCCGGGCCCGCTCCAGGGTGACTACCGTGCGCATGTGGCTGAGCTCGGGGTGAATCTGCACCCGCTCAGCGGGCACCGCCAGCTCGTCAATGAGAATCTCCAGCATGCGAAAGCGGTCGCCCAGGTCGCTCTGGTGGGCCTTGAAGGGGTTGTTGGCGGTCCATACCGCCACGTGGTCAAACTGGGTGGCCAGCCAGGCCAGAATCGCCCCGTGGCCGCGGTGGGGCGGGTCGGCGCTGGTGCCAAACAGGGCCACGGTGCGGGGCGCGGCGGGGCTAGCATCGAGCGGGCTATCGGTGAGGGGAGATGAGGTCATGGCTAGGGCAGGGGGTGAACCCCTGGGCGGTGGCGGGTCTGGGCGGTGAGCTCAACCAGGCTGGCCGACTGCTCCACGGGGTAGTCGGTCGGCTGGTGCAGCTGCCGCACCGCCGGGGGCAAAGAGACCACCGCAGCGGTGGTGCGATCGCGAATCGTCTCCAGGCTGTCGGCGGGCTTCACCACCTGGCCCCGGTGCATCACCCGCTCCAGCAGGGGCACCTCGCCGGGGGCCGGGGCCTCGGTGGCCAGCCCCAGGCGATCGCCTGCCGCCTGGCCGTTCCGGTAGCGGCGAAACACCTGCTTACGCCCTGGCAGGGTGGCTTTTTGGGCCGATTCTTTCATCACCGGCAGGCCGTCGAGATCTACCAGCTTGTACACGCCGTTGACCGGGTCGCCGGTGACCAGCTTGGTGCCCAGACCGTAGCCGTCGATGGGGGCCCCCGCCGCCTTCAGCCGAGCGATCTCAAACTCGTCGAGGTCGCCGCTGGCGAAGATGGTGGCCTGGGGGAGGTGCGATCGCACCTCCCTCGACAGCGCCACCAGATCCCCCGAATCGAGGCGCACCGCCGTCACCGGCACTGGCCGCTGGGCCAGCCGCGCCGCCGCCGCCACCGGGTCGTAGGTATCGATCAGCAGCGCCGCCCCCGGAAAGTAGCGCTCAAACGCCTCAAACGCCTCATCCTCGCTGCCCTCCAGCGCGGTAAACGCCATTACCAGGGCGTGGGCCATGGTGCCCGCAGGCCGCCGCCCCAGCTGCACCGCCGCCAGCACATTAGAGGTCTCATCCAGCCCCCCCGCCAGGGCCGCGCGGGCCGCCCACAGCGCCCCCTGGGGGCTAAAGGCCCGCCGCGTGCCAAACTCCAGCAGCCGCGTCCCCGGCCCCGCCACATCCCGCAGCCGGGCCGCCCGTGAGGCAATCAGCGTCTGGTAGTTGAGCGTGTTGAGCAGGTAGGTCTCCACCAGCTGGGCCTGCCACAGGGGCGCTTCCACCCGCAGCAGGGGTTCCTGGGCAAACACCGCCGTCCCCTCGGGCACCGCCCACAGGTCCCCGGTAAACCCACCGGTCTCCAGCCGCTGCCAAAACGCCGCCGGGGCCTGGTCAAACAGCCCCGTCTGGCGCAGCGCCGCCAGGTGAGCCGCCGAAAACCGCAGGTTGCTCAGGTAGTCCACCGCCTGGGCCAGCCCCATGGCCACCAGGTAGCCGTAGCCCGTCGGCAGGCGGCGGGTAAATAGCTCAAAACTGGCCCAGCGATCGGCAATGCCCTCCCCCGCGTAGCAGCTCGCCATGGTGAGCTGGTACAGGTCAGTGAGCAGGCCGTAATCGTCGGGCAAAGGCAGCAGCGCCGCTGAGGTCATCGCAACATCCAGGGATTTTAGTTGGTTATACCATAATTCCCCCGCGACCGTCCTCAGGGGTGCCCGGAGCCCAGCGCCAGCGGTTCTTTCGCCCTTTGCTGGCCATCGCAGGGTAGCGGCCCACCCTCCAAACCCATGCCGGTGGCGGGCAATTGCCGATCTGTCACAGGACAAAGCCTGGCCCCCGCTCCCAGCCTCTATCGTCCATCAATACTGGCTGAGCACAATCCTGGTTTAGAACACCCCTGGCTCCACAACAATCCCGGCTTAGAACAATCCTGGTTTAGATCAACTCCAGTCAATTAAGCCGGTCAACCAAACCGGCCCAACGAGCTAGGACACTTCATCATCCCAATCCGCAATGGGGCGCACCCAGTGCAGCGCAGCCGATGGGGCCGACCCGCGACATCCAGCCGCTTTGCTGCCGGTCGCCCGGTTCCCGGCCCTGTCACAGGTCGCCGCCAAACACCACTTAGTCAGTGAAACCAAACCATAAACCCATCACCCTGGGAGGATAGCGATGAATCTGACCCACACCCTAGAACTCTTTGACACCCCCAAAGCCGCTCGGGTTGACCGCCCGATCAACGCCCAGCGCGAGGGGCGCGTTTTTTACGAAGGCAGCTACTGGCCCGCCCGCGTCTACGAAGGCGTCCTCGACGCCAGCTTTGCCCTGGCCCCGTCCAGCTGGGTCTCAGTGGTAGGGCGCTACGGGCTCACCCTGCTGATTGCTCCACCCCTGGTGGTCGCCTAGGCCAAACACCATAGCGCTGGGGCCAGAGCCCCAGCTAATCCCCATTTTCTGTAAAAATCTTGAGGATCCAGCGAAAACCACTATGATTAGAGTGGTTTTCACCATTCTCTTATTCCTCCCCTCGACCTATGGATAGCCTGGCCCAAAGCTACCTGTGGCTGGTCTGGGAAATGTCCCCAGAGGCAGTGCTCCCCGCTGATCAGTGCCCCAGCGCCAGGGGCCAAACATCCCCGCAGAAGGCGGCGGCTTCCTTCGGGGGCAGGTCCATGGGCCTCGCCACCGGGGTCATCATTCTGGGCAGCAGCCTGCTGGGTACTCACCTGGCAGCCCCCGCCGGGGCCAACAGCCGAGCCTTTGGCAGCACCATCTACGTCAATACCCCCAGCGGCTACGCCCTCAACGTGCGGTGGGGTCCCAGCACCAACAACGGCGTTTACCGCCGCGTGCGCCGGGGCAGCGCCCTCCAGGTGTCGGGCCGACACAGCAACGGCTGGGTGCAGCTGGTCGATGCCACCTGGGTAGCGGGCAACCTGGTCAGCCCCGACCCGGTCGGCGGCGTTGAGGGCGGCTTCGATCCTGGCGACAA